>JAXGTH010000057.1:0-15236 GCA_040775045.1 Bacteroidales bacterium | reverse complement strand
TAAAGCATGTTATCTTCAAACAGGCGGCGTGTATAATCAAGAAACTCCGCCAGCGGCGTCGACGAACGCTGCCGGCCCGTGGTATCTACCTCGGTGAGCCACAATTCAAGGCTGTTGCCATCCTGCCTGCTGGAATTAAACATTACGAGGCAGCTGATGAAATCGTAAAAATGCGGATAGGATCTCATGGTCTTTCCGAGCATCATGTCGGTGATGTCGTAGATCTTCTCCCTGTGGTGGTCCTTGAAATATCCTGATTCCCACAATCCCGAAAAACGCTCGAGCAGTTCCTCCCCCCTGGCAAGGTACTCCTTGTTGGATGTATACTGCAGAACGGAAGTGATATCGAGGAGGTAATCATTCCTGTCGTGCCGCACCTCCCTGATCATCTGGGCATTCCCTCCTGCTGTCAGCAGGAGCAGAAAAAACAAGGTATATATGATCCTCCTCCTAAACATAATTTAACTGATGGTAAAGAGTGCAGCCGTCCAATCGTTGACCGTGCGGGCATGCTCCAGCTTCAGCCCGTATTTTTCCGCGGTTTCTTCGATCATAGGCAGGTCGTTACTGTAAAAGCCACTCATCAGGAGTTTCCCTGGTTTCCTGAGGCTGGCCGCATATCGCGGGATATCCTGAAGGAGGATATTGCGGTTGATGTTTGCGAATATGATGTCGAAGTGCCGTTGCGCAATGTCGCCTGCATCGCCCCGGACAACCTCAATATTACTGGCATCATTGATCCTGACATTGTCCACTGAATTCGCGTAAGCCCATTCATCGTTGTCGACTGCCATAATCGCTGCAGCGCCCAACTTATGCGCCAGGATGGCCAGCACCGCCGTTCCGCAGCCCATGTCGAGCACGTGCTTGCCGCCAGGGTCGATCTCCGGGATCATCCCGAGCATCATAGCGGTTGTCTCATGATGGGCGGTACCAAAGGCCATACGCGGCTCGATGATGATATCATGGGTAATCCCCGGCATTGGTTCATGGAAAGGTGCCCTCACCATGATGTTCCCGCCAACGATTACCGGGCGGTAATCCTGTTCCCACTGTTCGTTCCAGTTCTTCTCGCCTATGATGTTGATTTCCGCTTCGGCAAATCCGGAGGCGGAAAGCCATTCCCTGAAATCCTCCGGGCTGCGCTCATCCCTTTCCAGGTATGTAAGCACGGCACCTTCCTCCTCCACGAACCCCCCGAAACCGAGGCCCGAAAGCCCGGCAACGATAAGTGCAGACCGCTGTTCATCTCCCCCGGTGGGGATCCGTACTTCGAAATATTCCTTCATGCGGTCAGAATGATCTGATGATGGCGGCAAAATCATCTGCTTTCAGCGAAGCGCCCCCGATGAGCCCTCCATCCACATCAGGCTGTGAGAAAAGCTCGGCGGCATTGCCGGGGTTGCAGCTTCCGCCGTACAGGATGCTGCAATTGTCGGCGAGTTCTTTCGAATACTTCTTTGCCAGCAGCGCCCTGATGAAGGCATGCATTTCCTGCGCCTGCCCCGGTGTGGCAGTCTTGCCGGTGCCTATTGCCCAAACCGGCTCATAGGCGATTACCACCCCGGCGATTTCATTCTCCTTCAGGTGGAATAGGCCGCTTTCGAGCTGCCTTCCCACCACGTCCATGTGCATGTCGCTCTCGCGTTCCTCGAGGCGCTCCCCGCAACAATAGATCGGGGTGATCCCGTATTTTAAAAGGATATCGGTCTTGCCGGCAAGTTCATGGTCCTTCTCGGCAAAGTACTGCCTTCTTTCCGAATGTCCGATGATGCAGTATCCCACCTCCACCGATTTCAGCATGGCAGCCGATATCTCTCCGGTATAGGCCCCGTTCTCGCGGGCACTCACATTCTGGGCACCCACATGCAGGGGCTTCCCGAAAGCCATATCGGTGGCCAGTTCAAGGTATATGGACGGAGGGCAAACCACCACATCCACGTTTTCAGGGAGGCCGCGCTCTTCAATATTGTCAAGTATCATGGCAAGCAGGTCGTCAGCCTCGGAAAAATCGAGGTTCATCTTCCAGTTGCCGGCAACAATTTTTTTTCTCATAAAAACAGTTTTTAAGGGCATTCATTACTGCATATCTCAGGCGATCCTCACCCGCGGGTCAAGAAAGCCATAGATAATATCCACAAAAATATTAATTAATACCAGGATCACGGAAATAAAAAGTACTGCACCCATGATCACGGGGAAGTCGTATTTCTCAAGGGCATCGACGATGACCACTCCTACCCCTTTCCAGTCGAAGACATATTCGACGAACACCGCACCGGCCATGAGCGAGGCGAACCAGCCCGAAACGGCAGTGATCACAGGGTTCATGGCGTTCTTCAGGGCATGCTTTCCGATGATCCTGGCCTTGCCCAGCCCTTTTGCACGGGCCGTGCGGATATAGTCCTGTCCGAGCACGTCGAGCAATGATGAGCGGGTCAGTTCCACCACGATCGCCAGCGGCCTGATGCCCAGGGTAATGGCAGGAAGGATCAGGTTCTTCAGGTCGAGGTACTCCCCACGGCCGTAATCATCGACGGTATACAGGCTCCCGAACATGTTGAGCCCGGTGTATTCGGCCAGCAGGAAGGCGAAAACCCATGCCATGAGGATGGCGGCAAAAAAGGAGGGCAATGACATGCCCAGCACTGAAAACACAAGGGCGATGCGGTCGAGGATCACATTTTTCTTTACAGCCAGCAGTATCCCTATGGCAACCCCCAGCACAAGAGCAAACAGGATCGATACGCCTGCCAGCAGCATGGTTTTGGGAAAGGCTTCTGCCAGGATGTCCGACACCTTTCGCTGGCTCTGGTATGAGCGCCTCAGATATGGTTTCTTGAGATAGAACCCGGCCGCTCCCAGGGGAAGAATCTCCAGGCCTTTATATTTTGTCTTATCGAAATACCAGTAGCTGTCGCTGTCGTCGCTGTTGTGGAAGGACAGGGGTGAAACGTCGTTCAGGAAGTTGAAATACTGCTGTACCAGCGGCCTGTCCCTTCCAAGATCCCGGTTGATGGCCTCGACGGAAGCAATATCGGCACGCTGCCCCAGCATCATCCTTGCCGGGTCGCCGGGCAGGATGTTGAACAATACAAAAACGACCGTGACCACCCCCAGGAGGACCAGGAGGCCATACCATAACCTTCTGACGATAAAGCGGAACATGGATCAGTGCGTCAAGTAGTTTTTCCTGATCTCCTCATAATCCGGAAAATCGTTGTAATGCCATTTGGCCAGCACCACACCGTCCTTCAGAAGCATCAGGCCAGGGTTTGCCCTTACCATGGATTTCAGCACCGTGTCGTCGCCGAAGAAGAATTCGAGATGGCTGTCGACACCGGCCTCCTTGCGGAAAGCCGCAGCTGTTTCAGGCAATGAACTGGTAAGGATGATCATGGAATACCCGTCGCGGGCCAGGCCCCTGTGAAGCTCATTGACCTGTCTGAAAGCCTCCCTGTCAGCCTTGTGAAGGTTTTCGGCCACCACGATGAACTGGTAGTCGGGATTATTGATAAAATTGGCAGTATAATCCTCCCCCAGGGTATCTTCGATGATGAGCTCATGGGTCCTGATCACTTCCGAATCGTCGATCCGCTGGTCGACGAATTCCCATTTCGACATCCATACCGAATCCTGCCACGGATAATCGGGCGAAAGGTATTCCGCCTCCTCCCCGGTTTCGGTATTCCTGAAGAGCAGGTATATCTTTGCCTGGCCACCACCTTCGGGGTCCATGTCGTTGCCAACCTTCCATTCCCTGAAATCCAGTACGGGAAGATGGTTGAGGTTGTACATGGAGAACCAGATGAACCCGGTTACGGATAACAGGATGACCGTGAAGGCATAACCGCGTCTGTATGGAGGCCTGAACCTTTTGCGGCCGAAAAATATGATGGCCGTAAAGATGATCAGCACCACATTCTTGTTAAAGGTTTCCCAGTTGGTTAGTTTTATGGCGTCGCCGAAGCATCCGCAATCGGGAACCGGCTCCCACAGGGCATCCACCAGCGTGAGCAGGGTAAAGAAGATCATGAGCGGGAACAGCAGCCATGATGTTTGTTTGATCCAGGCATTGAAGAGCATCGAGACCCCCAGCACGAATTCCAGCGTGCACAGCGATATTGAAAGTAACAGTGCATAAGGGATGGCCCATTCGGCACCATAGGCAATGAAATAATCCTCGAGCCGGTATGCCGTGCCCAGGGGATCAACACCTTTAACAAAACCGGAAAAAATAAAGACCAGGCCAACCAGCAGTCGGCTGAAATTCCTTAAATATCTCATCACTTTCCTTCCTCCAGTTGAATCAGTGCAAACACTGCGTAGTTGACTATATCGTAATAATTGGCGTCGAGGCCTTCGGAAACGGAAGTCACACCGTTGTTATCCTCGATCTGCTTGATCCTGAGGAGCTTCATTAATATGATATCCGTGAGGGAACTTACCCGCATATTTCGCCAGGCTTCGTCGTAATCATGGTTCTTGTTGAGCATGAGGTCCCTGGCCGCGTATATGTAATGGTTGTATAATTCAAGTACCCTGTCCTCATCCATGTCGGTCTCTTCTGCTATCCCGAGTTCGAGCTGGATCAGTGCCATGACCGAATAGTTCACGATGCCGATGAACTCGGGCTCGCTCCCTTCGCCGACCCGGCTTGTCCCCTTGCTCTCGATGCTCCTGATCCTGTTGGCCTTGATATAGATCTGGTCGGTGAGCGAAGGCGTTCGGAGGATCCTCCAGGCGAAACCATAATCCTTCATCTTTTCAATAAAAACCTCCCGGCAGCGGGTCACCACATTTTCGAACTGTTGAGCGGTTTTTTCCATCATAAATATTAAATTAGCGGCCTGAAGGGCCGTTGGTCATCGATGCCATAAAGGTACATTATTTTCGCTAAGCAGGATGAAAGCTACTCTGAATTTTCCCGACCTCAGCACTCCCGTGATCATGGGTATCCTTAACATTACGCCCGACTCATTTTACGACGGGGGCAGATACGACAGGGATTCGCGTTGGGCAGGAAGGGCCGAAGAAATGATCAGCCAGGGCGCCGCCATCCTCGATATCGGCGGGGCGTCGACAAGGCCCGGCTCGGGAGGTACCGGACCGGAAGAAGAATGGCAGCGGATAGCACCCGTGATCAGTACCCTGCGGGCCCGCTATCCCGGCATTTGCTTATCAGTAGACACGTACCACGCCATCATCGCTGAAAGGGCCGTGGGCGAAGGGGCCGACATGGTGAACGACATCAGTGGCGGAACCGCCGATCCAGGGATGGCGCCATTCATCGGCCGGCACAACATCCCTTACGTGCTTATGCATATCCAGGGCCGGCCCGAGAATATGCAGGATGATCCCCGCTATGATGATGTGGTTGAAGATATTGCAAGTTTCTTTGAACGGCAGCTAAGGATTTTTGAATCCCATGGCGCCCGCAGGCTGGTTCTCGACCCTGGTTTCGGGTTTGGCAAGACGCTGGAGCATAATTACAGCCTGCTGAACAATCTCGACCGGTTCATCGCGTTTGGATATCCGGTGATGGCCGGTTTGTCAAGAAAATCCATGATCAACAGGGCGCTGGACATCAGGCCCGGAGAAGCACTGAACGGGACCACCGTGCTGAATACCATCGCCCTGCTGAAAGGGGCCAGTATCCTCAGGGTGCACGACGTGAAGGAAGCAGCGGAGGCCATTAAGCTGGTGAGCCTGCTCTGCTGACCGGCCACTGAAATAAACGGCAGTCATAAACCATAAAACCATTTTTGATAAACAGAGTATAAAGTAATACCGTGAACCCGACAGAACTCCTTATCACCGGTTTCATCCAGATCAGGTGGATCGATATCATCGACATCCTCCTCGTTGCTTTGCTGTTGTATGAGCTTTACCGGCTGCTGAAAGGCACTGTGGCCATCAACATCTTTTTTGGTATCGTAGCCCTTGTGCTGATGTGGCAGGTGGTCAACGCCCTGCAGATGCAGTTGCTCAGCAAGATCCTCGGGGCCTTTATCAGCGTGGGTTTCATCGCCCTCATTGTGATCTTCCAGCCCGAGATCAGGAGGTTTTTGCTGGCACTTGGCACCTCAACCTTCATGCGAAGGAAAGGCCGCCGCTTCCTCTTCTGGCGATTAAACCTCGAAAACAATACGGGCAGCGACACCAACGCCATCGTCATGGCTTGTAACCACATGTCGGAGATCAGGCAGGGCGCCCTGATCATCCTCACCAGGAGGAACGAACTCAAGCAGTACATCAACACGGGAGAGGTGCTTGAAGCCAGGCTTTCGGTGCCCCTGCTCGAGAGCATCTTCTACGGGCAGGGTCCCCTGCACGACGGAGCAGTGATCGTCAGCGGCAACAGGATCATGGCTGCTGCCTGCATCCTGCCCGTTTCTGGAAATACCAGGATCCCCAAGCGCCTGGGCCTGAGACACCGCGCTGCGGTCGGGATCACCGAGGTTTCGGATGCCATCGCCATCGTGGTATCAGAAGAGAACGGGAAAATATCCTATGCCCTGGGCGGGAAACTCACCGGAAAGGTCAGCGCAGGTGAGCTGAAATCATTCCTGGAGCAGGAGTTCACGGAATACCACGACCCGCATGCCAGGGATAAAGAGGGCACTGATAAAACAGATGAGGGCCCTAAAGCAAGGCCAAAGGGAAAGGCATGAGAGGATCAGCATTCGTAATCGACTACAGCAGTCTGCTCCATCACCTCATACAATAATTCCAGCACTTTCTGATGCTCCGGATGTACCCTGTAAGCATCGAGCGCAGCCATGGAATCAAATTCGGAAGTGAGCACGAGGTCATAAGCCGATGGTTTCGTGCTCAGGTTGAGCCCTACCTCCATGGCCCTGAGTTCAGGCACTTTCCCCATCAACCCTTCGATAGCCTTTTTCAGTTTTAATGCATTTTCCTTCTTCTTCCCTTCAACGCCTGGATCCTTCAGGCGCACCATGACGATATGCTTGATCATATTTCGAAATTATGCTATTTGATCTTGCTGTTCACGATCGCGAGGATCTCCTTTTCAGTTTCCAGTGCTTTTGCTTCTATTTCAGCCCCGCGTGAGAGCAGGTCATTGACAAATTCCTTGTCGTCGACCCCGCCCGCGTTGATCCTGACATTGAGGAAGGCACCCATCACCGCCGTGCGGGCACACAAGGCTCCCACGCCTGCATCAGATATTGAGGCCTCGAGGCCTTCCCGGGCCATGGCCTTCATCACCTCCATGGATTCCAGCGAACGCTCCATCACCCTGAAGGGGATCTGCATGGCATACCTGGATGCCTGCTGTATGGCATCATGCCTGGCCGCTTTCTCCTCATCCGTAGCTTTCGGCAGGCCATAACCCTCCATGATCCTGTTGAAGGCACGGGTGTCCTCATCCACCAGGAAGAGCAGCTCATCCTTCAGGGCCTGGCCCTTCTCCGCCCATACGGAGAATTCCTCCCAGCGGTCGTCCCATCCGCGCTTGTGCGAGGAAAGGTTCGCCACCATGGTGCCCAGCGACACGCCCAGCGCCCCTACGTAGGCCGAGATGGATCCTCCGCCCGGGGCCGGCGACTCGCTGGCCGTTTCATCGGCGAATGCCGTCAGGTCCATATCAACAAGCTTTTGCCCCGTATCCTCCCCGATCATGAATTCGATGATCTTTTCTTTCGGGTTGAAAGGCTTCAGGTCGTCGAGCCCCATCGACTTGACGGCGATCTTCAACAGTTCCGATTGCGAAACGCCGAGCGAACGCTGCTGCTTGGCGAGGAAATATTTGCCTGCGTCAAGCATGGCCCTGAGGGGTATCAGCCCGACCAGTTCGGAGCCTGTTACCCTGATGCCGCGGGATTCCGCCTTGCGGCACACCTCATCGAAGGCAATATGAACAGGGGTGATGCTGATATTCGTAAGGTTCATGGAGATCTGTGCCAGACCGTATTCCTCGATGAACCAGCCAATGGCCTTCACCGCCTTCAGGGAGCCGGGCTGCATCAGGGGCTTGCCGTTTTCATCCTTCAGGATCTTGCCGGTAAGATCGCCGTCCTCCCTCACGGGCCTCCCGCGCTCACGTACATCGAAGGCGATGGCGTTGGCCCTCCGGGTAGAGGTGGTGTTGAGGTTCACATTGAAGGCCACGAGGAAATCGCGTGCCCCGACAGCGGTCACACCCGCCACGGCGTTGAAGGCGGCCGGACCGAAGTCGGGCTTCCATTTCGGGTCCTTCAGCTTTTCAGGCATGCCCTCATACTCACCGGAACGGCAGTTGGCCAGGTTACGCCTGTTCTCGTGGAAGGCAGCGTTTTCATAACAATAAACCGGGATATCAAGCTCCTCTCCTATCCTTTTGGCCAGCCTGCGGGCATATTCAACCGTTTCTTCCATGCTGATGTTGGCCACAGGCACGAGCGGACAAACATCGGTGGCACCCATGCGCGGATGCTCTCCCTTGTGCTTTCGCATATCGATCACTTCGGAAGCCTTCTTCACAGCCCTGAATGCTGCCTCGATCACATATTCCGGCTCACCCACGAAAGTCACCACCGTGCGGTTGGTCGCCGCACCGGGATCGACATCGAGCAGTTTAACGCCTTCCGACTTTTCAATTTCATCGGTGATCTTCCGGATCACCGCCATATCCCTGCCCTCGCTGAAATTGGGCACACATTCGATCAGTTGTTTCATGTTTGATTCCTGCTATTATGTTGTTTTATATTATATTTCTTGCATTGGGCTGTGGGCAACGGGCGCCGGGTTACTTCGAAACCCGAAGTCAGCCGGTCTTATCCACCACCATCTCCCCGTTCAGGATCACCTTCTCCACCTTATCACTGCCGTAGGCATAAGGCAGGAACTCATA
This sequence comes from Bacteroidales bacterium, assembly GCA_040775045.1. Lineage (GTDB taxonomy): Bacteria > Bacteroidota > Bacteroidia > Bacteroidales > B18-G4 > B18-G4. The sequence goes on along the minus strand of JAXGTH010000057.1, from coordinate 6,379 downwards.
AGAAGGGATCTCACGCGTGATGATGAGGTTCGCCTTCTTTCCCCTTCCGATGCTTCCGTATTCGTGTTCCAGCCCCATGGCATAGGCGCTGTTCAGGGTAACCGCATTGATGGCTTCTTCGGGCAGCATCCTGTACGCGATGCATCCGAGCGAGAGGACCAGCTGCATGTTGCCCGAGGGCGAGGAGCCCGGGTTGAAATCGCTGGCCATGGCCACGGGCAGGCCTGCATCGATCATTTTGCGGGCAGGCGCGTAAACGAGTCCCAGAAAAAGGGATGCACCGGGCAGGAGCGTTGGCATGGTCTCCGAAGCCAGCAGCGCCCTGATCTCATCATCACCGGTATATTCAAGGTGGTCGACGGAAAGGGCATCGTACCTGGTCCCTACCTGTATGCCTCCCGAATAGTCGAGCTCATTGGCATGGATCTTGGGCTTCAGGCCATATTTGATACCCGCATTGAGGATCCTGTCGGTCTCTTCAACCGTGAAGAATCCCCGGTCGCAGAACACGTCAATGTAATCGGCCAGTTCTTCAGCAGCCACCACAGGGATCATCTCGTTGATGATGAGGTCGACATATTCATTCTGCCTGCCCCGGTATTCCATGGGCACGGCATGAGCGCCGAGAAATGTGGCCATAATCTTCAGGGGCGACCTTTCCCTTAACGTTCGGATCACCCTGAGCATCTTCAGTTCATCTTCCGTGTTGAGGCCGTAGCCACTTTTGATCTCTACGGCTCCTGTTCCGAGGTACATGATCTCGCGGAGGCGCTCCATGGCTCCCTCCACAAGCTCTGCTTCCGTGGCATCATGCAGTCGCTTCGCCGAATTTAGGATACCGCCTCCACGTTTTGCGATCTCCTCGTAGGAGAGTCCCCTGATCTTGTCGATATATTCGATCTCCCTGCTGGCGGGATAAACCAGGTGGGTGTGCGAATCACAGAACGCAGGCATGACCATCTTGCCCGTGGCGTCGACCAGGTGTGTGCCGGCAGGCAAACCTGATGCAACTTCACCGAAACCATCCATCCCGCCATAACCGGCGATACGGTCACCATCCACAAGCAGCCAGGCATTGCTGATCAGCGGTAATACGGCCATATCATGCCCGCATACCCTGTGCACCTCATCCTCCCTGACCTGCAACAGGGCTTTGATATTCTTTATCAGAACAGGCATAAAGGATCCTTAAACTTAAGTGATTGAACGTGCAGCGAAATTAGTAAAATTACTGCAAAATAACAGGTTTTATGTACCGGAAGAGTGACGGGTCCGCTATCCGAAAGCTATCCAGTGGATATGCCGCGCCGTGTACGATGACATTCCACGATGCAATGCCTTCATCCCCCCAAGCAACTAAAGCGTATATCTTCATGTCTGTATAAATAGGGCACAACTGTCCAACAAAAAACAATTTCAGGAGGCTCAAATAAACTATTATATATATATTTGCCCCTTGCAGAAATCAAATTAATAATCAGATAACACCATGAAAAAAATTCTCCTATTAACCTTAAGCCTTGCCATCATTGCCGTTTCGGGCGCGATGGGCAGGGATGTGAGCAAGCAGGATGCCCGCAAGGTGGCCGTCAATGCTTTCTATGAAAAGATGAACCAGTACGATGAAGGCATTTCATACAGCGATGTAGTGGTAACATACGACTACACCAGGTACAGCAATGGCCAGCCCGCCTTTTACGCTTTCGATTTTGCCGGCGGAGGGTTCATGATCATTTCGGCCAGCGACGTCTATCAACCGGTGATCGGCTACGCTTTCAAGGGCGAGTACCCCAAAGGCGAACATGCTTATGTTTATTCAAGTTTCATGCAAAACTATGTCGACCAGATCGACTATATCCGTGAAAACAATATTGTGGCCGAAGAGGCCGTAAGCGCCGAATGGAAACACTTCCTCACCGATGAGGTCAGCAGCCTGAACACTTTCAGGGACCCGATGGATGTCGATCCCCTGCTTACCAACATCTGGAACCAGGATTCGCCATACAACCTGATGTGCCCGGAAGATGCTGCCGGTCCGAACGGACACGTTTATGTCGGCTGTGTGGCCACGGCCATGTCGATGATCATGCATTATTACCGCTATCCTATCAACGGTACCAACGACCACTGCTATATTCCCGGCAACCCGGTATACGGACAGCAATGTGCCGATTTTGAAAACACGTATTACCAGTGGAACGGCATGATGGACGACATCGACAACAAAAACCCCTGGCCCATTGCAGAGCTGGGTTATCATTGCGCCGTATCCGTCAATATGAACTTCAGCCCTTACGGATCGGGGTCGTATAGCTTCCTTGTCGCCAACAGGCTGAACGCTTTCTGGAGGTACAACGATGCCGAGTACTACGAAAAATCCGACTTTACCCAAACCGCCTGGATCGCCAAGCTGAAGGCGGATATCGATATCGACCGACCGGTATATTATTCCGGAAGCTCGACCGAAGGCGGGCATGCCTTCGTTTGCGACGGGTACCAGGGTACTGACTTCCACTTTAACTTCGGTTGGAGCGGATACGGCAACGGGTTCTATTCACTCAGCAATGTGGGCGGATATTACATCGGCCAGGCCTGTGTTACGAATTTCTACCCCAGCGATCCCGACTACCCCTATTTTGCATCAGGACTGGAAGTGATCACGCAGCCTTCGGGACAGTTTACCGACGGCAGCGGTCCCATCGAGGATTACCTGCCGAATACGGATGCCAGCTGGCTCATCAACCCCCAGAATGAAGACGACTCCATCACCGATATTACCCTCTATTTCATTGAGTTTGATCTTGGTGCCGGCGACGTGCTCAGGATCTATGACGGTGAGACCACATCAGCCCCGCTGCTTGGCGAATATACCGGCACTACACTGCCATCGCAGCATACCAGCACGGGCAACAAGATGCTGATCAACCTGGTTACTGACGGAAGCGGCAACGGAAGCGGCTTCAAGGCAGAATTCTTCTCCGATTTCCCCACATATTGTACAGGGCTTTCCACCCTTACCGACCCGGTGGCCACCTTTGACGACGGCAGCGGATCGTTCCACTATTCGCCGGGAGCAACCTGCATGTTCAAGATCGAACCGGCCAACGCCAACACCATCACGCTCAACTTCAACTATTTCGAAACTGAAGAAGGGGCAGATCTCGTGAAGATCTTCGACGGTACCACGCAGCTTGGCACCTTCTCAGGCAATACGATCCCCGGACCTTTCGTCTGCACCAACGGCTATGTGTTCATTACATGGAGCAGCAACTCCACGATCCAGCATGCGGGCTGGGAGATCAGCTATGAGATCGACAACGTAGGCATTGAGGAAACAGAAGTGTTTTCAGATATGGAAGTATTCCCCAACCCCGCCACCGATATTCTGAACGTAAGCTTCAGCAATACGAAAAGCGAGACAGTAAAGATCAGGCTTGTGGATGTCACCGGAGAGATCATGTACTCGAACATGCTTTCGGGCACTTCCGGAGAGATATTGGAAAGCATCGATGTGAGCGGCTTTGCCAAAGGCATATACATCCTTAACCTCAGTAACGACCAGGGCTCGGTGAACAGGAAAGTGATCATCAGGTAAAGCAAAGCATAACAAAACTGCCATCATGGCATTAAGGGAGGAACGACAGTTTCTCCCTTTTTTTATCCTTGCCGTTCATGCAGAAAACGTGACTTTCAGCAGATAAAAGATTATTTTTGTAATTACCCGGATCATCCAAACCTATCGCGCCATGAAAAAAACAGTTCTTCTCACCCTGCTGACGGTGTTCACTATCGCACTGGAAGCCAATGAAATCAACAGGTCCACGGCCGGTAAGGCCGCCGTGAATTTTTTCTATGAACGGGTCAACCAGTTCAATACGGTCGACTACCGGTCGATTCGGCCAGCAGAGATACATGATTTGCGGCAGGAAGGCAAAACATGCCTTTATGCCGTTAATATCGAAGGTGGGGGCTTCGTTCTTGTTTCAGCCAGCGACCTCCTGAGGCCGGTGGCCGGTTATTCACTCGATGGCGTGTTCACCGGCTTTGGCCTGCCGCCGCAGCTTGAAGAGCTTATCGGGCTTTATATGCAACAGGTCAGGGAAGCTGAAGATCAGAATAATCCTGCAAACGCGGAGGTGAAGAAGATGTGGCAACACTTGCTGACCGATGATCCGGAGCAGCTTCAGCCCCTGAGGGGTGAAAAGGCCGTGGAACCCATGCTCAGTTCGCAATGGGACCAGGACCAGTACTACAACGAGATGTGCCCTGCCGATCCCGCCGGTCCCGGCGGCCATTGCTATGCCGGCTGTGTGGCCACAGCCCTCGGACAGGTGGTCAACTATTTCAGGTGGCCCGAGACCGGGACAGGATCCTATTCGTACGAGTGCCCGCCTTACGGCACCCTGACGGCCGACTTCGGAAATACCACCTATGAATGGGACATGATGGCCGTTTCCGTGAACAGGAGCAACCCGGCCGTAGCCCTGCTGCTGCATCACCTGGGCATTGCCTGCGACATGGTATACGGGCCAAACGGCTCCGGAATGTATAACCATAAGGCTGCCTATGCCCTTCGCACCTTTTTCAAATACGATCCCGAAACCATTTATGTTTATCGCGACAGCACCACCATGGACTGGGACAGCCTGCTGGTATCCCACCTCGACAGGGCTATCCCGATGTACTATGCAGGCTGGTCGGTGCCCAACATCAACGGGCATGCATTCGTATGCGACGGCTACCAGGACGATAATTACTACCATTTCAACTGGGGCTGGAGCGGGTCTTACGACGGTTATTTCTATACCAGCAGCCTCAATCCCGGAGGTTCTAATTTTAACCTGGCACAGGAAGTGGTCATCAACGCTTTCCCCGACACGAACACATACAGTTACCCGTATTACTGCCAGGGAGATATGCTGCTCGAAGCCACTGACGGCACCATCGACGACGGCAGCGGGCCGGTGTACGATTACCTCGACGGCACAGAATGCAGCTGGCTGATCGCTCCCGACGATTCCGTTGAAAGCATCACGCTGGAATTCATTGAGTTCAGCACGGCCGGAGGCGATATCGTCAATGTTTACGACGGGCCCGATATGTCGTCACCTTTGCTGGGTTCTTTCCAGGGTCCGGACCTGCCCGGAGAAATCTCGGGGAATGGAGATAAAATGCTGGTGACCTTCACCACTGATAATTCGGGAGCCGCGACGGGCTGGCTGCTCAGCTATACCGCCGAGGTGGCGGTATATTGCAGCGGGATGACGGGCATGACAGAACAATGCGATACCTTTTCGGATGGCAGCGGCAACAGGGATTACCACAACGGCACCACCTGCATGTGGATGATCGATCCCCCGGGGGCCTCCAGCCTTACGCTCTACTTCACCTCGTTCAACACGGAAGAGGGCCATGACCTCGTAAAGATCTTCGATCTTCAGACACAGGAACTGCTTGCCGAATATTCAGGAGAGATCAGTCCCGCTCCTGTGACCTCCCCCTCGGGCAGGATGTTTGTGACATTTTCGAGCAATGCCTCTGTCACCGCAGCTGGATGGGAAGCTTTTTATGAAACCGACCTGGTATCAGTAAATGAAAATAATACTATCACCAATATTCAGTTATTCCCGAACCCGGCTTACTCATCGGTCAATCTGTCATGGACATCTTACGGTTCAGGCGCCATAACCGTCATAATATCCGATATGGCCGGCCGACCGATGATACATAACGAATTTGCCTCGGATAATGGCTATAACATGGCCAGGATAGGGCTTTCCGCCCTTGCAGAAGGAATATACCTGCTGAGGATTTCGAAGGAAGGGGACGTAACCTACCGTAAACTCATTGTAAGATAATTCCGTTGTTCCTGTCGATGCACTCATTCAGTTTTTTCTTGAGCTTCCAGCAGGTCATCTGCCTGGTTTCCAGTATTCGTGCAAGCTCATAGGAAGAAATGTCAGGTCGCTGACAAACATGGTACATCAGGCTGAAGGCAGCAGGAAGAGGAAATTTGCAGGCATGAAATACCGTATGGGCGGTAGCCGACTCTTCGGTCTTGCACCGTGTACACCTTCTTGAGAATGGCTTCTTTCCGGCGCAATAATTGGTATGGCCGCATTTCCGGCATGTGAAACCTTTGCTCCATTTCAATTCCGAGAGGTAGGCAAGGCACTGCTCCTCGGTAGCATAAAGCTCGCCAAAGTGGTCGGGGCTGATATGTTGAAACATGTTTTTCACAGGGGCATCAGGACCATTTCTTTTTGGAACAATTTTTGACAAAGATAGCAAAAGTGATAATATTGCGATTTAAAAAATAATCGTATATTTGCAAACCAATATAAATATGTATATTCAATGAAGAATCTAAGAACAGCTC
>JAXGTH010000056.1:0-15739 GCA_040775045.1 Bacteroidales bacterium | reverse complement strand
AATACTACCATGTGTACGACGTCTTTTTCTCCCTGTGGCTGAACCGAAGAAAGATCAGCTGATACTATTGTCGTCCCAATTTCGACCGTAGCGAAGCGAAGGGAGAAATCCCCTTCGAATCATATATCCTGAAGCTTATACGTATAGGATCCCTCCGGCACATGGCAGGTCTCATCCAGCGCCCTGATGTACTGCCCGCAGTTGCTGCCGATCCTGTTCTCTTCCCATTCGCCTATGCTCAGGATCACATCATAGCCCGCGTCCTTCAGGGAATCAATGACAGGATATTCCTTTTCCTCCCTCACGATAAGGGAATCGATATTGTTCTGGAGGGCCTTGAAGGTTGGATTCACCGGTGTGATCTTCACCAGGAAGAAATCAGGGTTGAAATGCCTCAGCAACGTCTTCGTATCAAGGATATTATCCTTTCCAAGGGCAAAATTGAGGGTCAGTTTTTTCCCACCGGGAGAATAGAAGCGCTCCCCGTAGGCGGCCATCTTTTCGAAGTTCCACTTTTTAACCGGCATCAGCTTGTCGCGCTGCTTTTCATCCGTACTGTGCAGCGAGAACTGCAGCTGGAAGCTGCTGTCATATAGTTCCTTCTTGATCAGCAGCAGCCTCTCGAAAAAAGCATCTGTACCATGAGGGGCGATGGATGACAGGGAGGCAACGAAGTTATCGGTCGGGTATTTATCCGGGAAACGTTCAAGCACCTCCAGCACGGCCGGGTTGAAAGATGGCTCGCCCATGCGGGCAAACTGCACCTTGAATTTCTCCGTTTCCGGCATCCCGGAGGGGAAACGGTGCTTCACCAGGTAGTCGATCTGGAAGAAGATCTCTCCGGCCGTAAGTTTTCCGTGGTATTCGCCCCCGGCATCGCAGAATTTGCAGTCGACCGGGCAACCGAAAAGCGTTGACAGGATGATCACCCATTTTTTGCTGATATCGAGCGGTGGCTGGGTGGATTCCACGAATTCGATGCGCCTGCCATGACCGTTCTCTGCAATGAAAACCGATGCGATGCTGTGCTCCTGCGTTCTTCCGATGACTTTCATTTCTTCCTGATGTGCTCAACGATGGCCATGGCCGCCCTGATCCCGTCGCCGGTGGCTACTGCGGTCTGGCGTACCATACCGTTCCCGACATCACCGATAAAATACAGGAGGCCTTTATGTTCCAGCGCTTCCCTTTGCTTCAGCAACTCATCCGATAAACATTCAAGCGCCGGTTCACGACCGGTGGCAAAAATAGTATAATCGTATGAACCGGAAGGGGAAGAATTTTCGAAATAACGAATATTTTCCTGTTTATCAACAATTTCCCTCAGGGCGGGAATGCACTTCACCCGGGTGCCGTGATTGTGAATATGCACCTCATTGGCGTGAGATAGGCTCATGGCATAATCGAATGCCGCATCCCCCGCCCCGACAATTGCAATCTTTTTATCCCTGACATCCCTCAATGGATAAACTTCGGTATACCCCTCCCCGGTATGTTTCGGCTTTGTCCCGGTCGCAATGACCAGAAAGCCACATTGAAATCCTCCCGTATCACTTTCCAGATAAAACTTTTTCCCGGAGTATTTCAGATCTCTGATTTCGTTTTTCAGATTTCTGATTTTGAACCTGGCCAGGTGCTCCTGTAGTTTAAATACCAAATCGACTCCGCTAATCCCTTCGGGATATCCCGGGTAGTTGTCTACACGCCAGGCATTCTTCAGCAGCCCGCCGGGCCGGTCCTTTTCGATCAGCAGGGGATTGAGGCCATAACGCCTGAGCTGGACCGCGCAGGCAATGCCTGCCGGACCTGCACCGATGATGATGACCTGCTCATGTAGCTTCATGCATGGCTTCGATCAGGGCCTTCGTTTTCACCGGGCGGGTGAAGAGATAGGCCAGGTTGAGGAAGGTGGCCAGGTGGAATTCGTAATTATACGCTGCCGTGGCATCGACAGGCATCACCACCTCGAAGCCCCTTACAAAGGCCGATCTGGCGGTAGTTTCGCAGCAAAGGTTAGTCATCACGCCGGCAATAATGATCTGGGTCACTTCAGCCTTCCGCAATTCCTCTTCAAGGGGAGTATTGTAAAAGGCATCGAACTGGCTTTTACGGATCTCCCGGCCGCCGGCGGCAAGGATATCGATATGAAGCTCGCTCCTGCGGTCGCTTTCCCTGATCATCTCCTGCCACCGCACGCTCATCATGCCTGCATTCTTGTCGGTGTTGACATGCCGGGTGAGAAACACCGGCACCGAAAGGTCATGGCAGGTCCTCATCAGTTTGAGCACGTTGGGCAGGATGGCCGGGGCGGAAGGCACGTAGGCATGCTCATCAGGGTTCAGGAAATAATTCTGCATATCGATCACCAGGAGGGCCATATGGTCCGTATCCGGTTTGAAGAGGCGCATGCCCGCATAATTCCTGACCTCATCGATCATTTCATCGGACTCGCTGCCGATATTTTCGTCGGTAAAGTATTCTTCTTTCATAGGCTCCATAGCCAGCTTGATACAAAAATACGCCAAATAATCCCAAAAATACAAATTCCGGCATGTGGTGTGGCATGGTTCCGGGTATTCTGTACAACAATTATATTTTTTTGAGAAAAGTATTGTATATGAAAAAATATTCCCTACCTTTGCAGCCGCTTTTTGTGAATTTATCATAAAAAGCTGAAAATCCTGAGGAAACCTGATAAAGTGAGGCAGTATAGGTTCCACCCCAAGCAACGGGGCCAGTCTTCAAAAGACCCTCCCTGTATCAACTTCCCCAAGATTTTCCGGATCATTGAAAAATAAACATCTCATTATTAAGGAGATAAGAAATAATAAACTAGTCTTAATATGCCAACAATACAACAATTAGTTCGCAAGGGACGCCAGAAACTGACCGAAAAGAGCAAATCGCCTGCATTGGATTCCTGTCCGCAGCGCAGGGGTGTGTGCGTGAGGGTTTACACCACCACGCCCAAGAAACCTAACTCCGCCATGAGGAAAGTAGCCAGGGTAAGGCTCACCAATGGTAAAGAGGTTAACGCCTACATCCCGGGCGAAGGCCATAACCTGCAGGAACACTCCATCGTGATGATCAGGGGTGGCAGGGTGAAGGACCTCCCCGGAGTACGCTACCACATCATCCGCGGGGCCCTCGACACCTCGGGGGTGGAAGGCCGGACGCAGCGTCGTTCGAAATATGGCACCAAGAGACCGAAGAAATAAAAGATACAATAATTATATAAGAAGATGAGGAAAGCAAAACCTAAGAAACGGACCATTCTTCCTGATCCCAAGTTTGGTGACACACTGGTGACCAAATTTGTGAACAACATGATGTACAGCGGCAAGAAAAATATTGCATACGAAATATTTTATGCTGCCATGGATATCGTTGCCGAGAAGACCAAAGAAGACCCGATAGAGGTTTGGAAGAAAGCCCTTGCCAATGTGACGCCCAATGTGGAAGTAAGGAGCCGCAGGATCGGGGGTGCCACTTTCCAGATCCCTTCCGAGATCAGGCCAGGGAGAAAAATGTCGATCGGGATGAAGAACATGATCAGCTTTTCACGGAAGCGCCACGAAAAGACCATGGGCGAAAAGCTTGCCGGCGAGATCGTGGCTGCCTACAAGGAAGAAGGATCGGCTTTTAAGAAAAAGGAAGATACACACCGTATGGCCGAAGCCAACAAGGCCTTCAGCCATTTCAGGTTCTAATAACTGAATGACCGCATGCCGGAAAATCTGACATACACGCGTAACATAGGCATTATGGCTCACATTGATGCGGGTAAAACCACAACAACGGAGCGTGTATTGTATTATACCGGCATCAACTACAAGGTCGGCGAGGTGCATGAAGGAACTGCCACCATGGACTGGATGGCCCAGGAGCAGGAAAGGGGCATTACCATCACTTCGGCTGCCACCACCGTTTTCTGGACTACCGATGCACAGAAATACCGCATCAACATCATCGACACTCCCGGGCATGTCGACTTCACCGTTGAGGTGGAGCGTTCGCTGAGGGTGCTCGACGGTGCCGTTGCCATCTTTTGTGCCGTGGGAGGCGTGGAGCCGCAATCCGAAACGGTATGGCGCCAGGCCGACAAGTACAAGGTCCCCAGGATCAGCTTCGTGAACAAGATGGACCGCTCAGGGGCCGACTTCTACAACGTGGTTGGCCAGATCAGGGAGAAGCTGGGCGCCAAACCCGTGGTCATGCAGATCCCCATCGGTGAAGAAGACGACTTCAGGGGTGTCATCGACCTGGTGGAATACAAGGCCTATGCCTGGGACGAAGAAAACTACGGGCTCACCTACAGGGAGATCCCCATTCCCGACGACCTGAGGCCTGCGGCAGAGAAATACAGGAACGAGATCATCGAGGGCGCAGCCGAAGACAACGAGGAGCTGCTCAACAAATTCCTGGAGTCGCCTGAGCTGATCACCCGCGAAGACCTCATCAGCAGCATTCGTAAGGCCACCCTCGACCTGAGGATAACCCCGGTATTCTGTGGATCGGCCTTCAAGAACAAGGGAGTACAGAAGCTCATCGACGGCATTGCCTATTACCTCCCCTCCCCGCTCGATGTACCGGCCATATCGGGGCTCAACCCCTTCACCGACAAGAAAGAAACCAGGCAATCTACAACGGAAGAGCCTTTTGCTGCGCTGGCCTTCAAGATCGCCACCGACCCCTTCGTGGGGCGTATCGCCTATTTCAGGGTGTATTCGGGCAGCCTTGCCGCCGGCAATGTTGTGCTGAACGTGAACACCAACAAGAAGGAAAGAATTGCCCGAATCCTGCAGATGCATGCCAACAAGCGCAAGCCGGTAGAAAATATCTATGCAGGTGAGATCGGCGCTGCCGTGGGGTTCAAGGAGATCCGCACCGGCGACTCGCTCACGGACATCAAGCACCCGGTCCTGCTCGAAAACATCAAGTTCCCCGAACCCGTGATCAGCATGGCCGTGGAGCCCAAACTGCAGGACGATATCGACAAGCTGACGCAGGGGCTCAGAAAACTGGCGGAAGAAGATCCCACCTTCACCATCCGTACCGATGATGAAACCGGGCAGACCATTATCAGCGGCATGGGTGAACTTCACCTCGATATCCTTACCGACAGGCTGAAAAGGGAATTCAACATTTCGTGCAACAAGGGGGCACCCCAGGTGGCTTACAAGGAAGCTGTCAGCAAGACCGTTGTGCACCGTGAACTTTACAAGAAGCAGACCGGCGGCAAGGGACGCTATGCCGACATCACTGTTGAAGTTGGCCCTGCGGAGGACGGAATGCGCGGACTGCAGTTCATTGATGATATTAAAGGCGGGGTCATCCCGAAGGAATATATACAGGCAGTGGAGAAAGGTTTCAGGTCGGCCATGATGAACGGGGTCCTTGCCGGATTCCAGGTCGACAACCTTAAGGTAAGGCTGATCGACGGAAACCATCACCCGGTCGATTCTGATGCCCTTTCGTTCGAAGCTGCTGCCGGGCTGGCGTTCAGGGAAGCATGCAAGAAGGCCGGTCCCGTATTGCTCGAGCCCATCATGAAGGTGGTGATCACCACTCCCGACGAGTATGTCGGTGAGGTGAGCAGCGACCTCAACAAGCGCAGGGGGCATATCGAAGGCCTGTCGACCATCAACAGGCTGCAGGAGATCAGGGCCAAGGCACCCCTGGCAGAGATGTTCGGGTACGTGACCACGTTGCGCACTCTCACCTCGGGCCGCGGAAATGCCAACCTCGAGTTCTTCCGCTATGCCGAACTGCCGAAAGACATCCTTGACGATGTATTGTATAAAGTAAAAGGATACGTAGTAAATTATTAATAAGGTCTTAAAAAAGAAAACCGTGAGTCAGAGGATCAGAATTAAGTTGAAATCATACGATTACAATCTCGTCGACAAGTCGGCCGAGAAGATCGTAAAAACTGTAAAATCCACTGGAGCTGTGGTGAGCGGTCCGATACCCTTGCCAACGAACAAACAGATCTTTACCGTGAACAGGTCGACCTTCGTGAACAAAAAGTCGAGGGAGCAGTTCCAGCTCTGTTCATACAAGAGGCTGCTGGACATATACAGCACCACAAGTAAAACGATCGATGCCTTGATGAAGCTGGAACTTCCCAGTGGTGTTGAGGTTGAGATCAAAGTGTGATTAAGCATAAAATGATAGCGCAATGTCAGGAATAATTGGTAAAAAAATCGGAATGACCAGCATTTATGATGCTGCCGGAAAGAATATACCCTGTACCGTCATCGAGGCAGGCCCCTGTGTGGTCACCCAGGTGAAGACCAGGGAAAAGGATGGTTATGATGCCATTCAGCTCGCTTTCGACGATAAAAAGGAAAAGCACACAAGCAAGGCCCTCAGGGGGCATTTTGCAAAGTCGGGTGTTGCCCCGAAGAAGATCGTGCGGGAATTCACCAGGTTCGAGGCGGGCCACCAGAAGAAATTCGGCGACGTGCTCACGGTTGATATTTTCGTTGAAGGCGAATTCATCGACGTAGTTGGCATTTCCAAGGGAAGGGGTTTCCAGGGCGTTGTCAGGCGCCATAATTTCAGCGGGGTCAACGACGCCACCCACGGGCAGCACAACAGGATGCGTGCCCCCGGTTCCATCGGTGCTTCTTCATACCCTTCGAGGGTGTTCAAGGGCATGCGCATGGCCGGCCGTATGGGCGGACAACGTGTCAAGATGATCAACCTGCAGGTGGTCAGGATCATCCCCGAAAAAAACCTGATACTAGTTAAAGGTGCCGTACCGGGACCAAATGGTTCATATGTAATTGTTGAAAGATGGAGTTAGCAGTATATAAATTAAACGGAGAGAAAACCTCACGCACCATCAGCCTCAACAAGGCGATCTTCGAGGTAGAGCCCAACGACCATGCCATCTGGCTTGACACCAGGCAGATCATGGCCAACCGCAGGCAGGGAACGCACAGCAGCAAGGAGCGCGGCTTCATAGCCGGGAGCACCCGTAAGCTGAAGCGGCAGAAAGGGACCGGCACAGCACGTGTCGGCAGCATCAAGAATCCGCTCTTCCGTGGTGGTGGCAGGGTATTTGGCCCCCAGCCCAGGGATTACGGATTCAAGCTCAACAAGAAGGTAAAGAAACTGGCACGCCGTTCGGCGCTCAGTTACAAGGTTAAGGACAATGAGTTACTTATCCTGGAGGATTTCAGGTTTGAGGAACCCAAAACCAAAAAGTTCATTGAACTGCTCGGCCATTTCGACCTTGCCGGCAAGAAGACCCTCGTGGTGATCCCCGAAACGGATGAGAACCTCGTGCTGTCGGCCAGGAATATCCAGAAAGCCAAGGTGATCAATGCAAGCAACCTGAACACATACGACATATTGAATGCCAGCAGGCTGCTCATCGCCGAAAGCTCGATGAAGGAAATTGAAAAGATTTTAGCATAATCATAATATATACAGCAATGGATATCATTATCAAACCGGTGATCACGGAGAAGATGACGGGACTGGGTGAAGACCTTAACCGTTACGGTTTCCTTGTCAACAGGAAAGCGAACAAGCTCCAGATCAAACAGGCCGTGGAAGAGCTCTATGGCGTAGAGGTGGTTTCCGTGAACACGATGACCTACAGGGGTAAGACCAAATCGAGGTATACCAAGACAGGGATCATCTCAGGAAAGACGGCATCCTACAAGAAGGCTATCATCACATTGGCCGAAGGTGAAACAATTGATTTTTATAGCAATATCTAGATAAATGGCTTTAAAGAAATACAGACCAACGACACCAAGTCAGCGCTTCAAGATCATCAGCGCTTTTGACGACATCACCGCAACCAGCCCTGAAAAGAGCCTCCTGGCTCCCATCAAGCAAAGCGGTGGAAGGAACAGCGAAGGTAAAATGACCGTCCGCTACAGGGGTGGCGGCCACAAGCAGCGTTACAGGGTCATCGATTTCAAGCGCGAAAAGGAGAACATCCCCGCCAAGGTGAAGTCGATCGAATATGATCCCAACCGCACGGCCAGGATCGCCCTGCTATACTATGCCGACGGGGAGAAGCGGTATATCGTGGCTCCCCATGGCCTGGAGGTCGGTCAGGAAGTGGTTTCCGGCAAGGGGGTTGCCCCGAACATCGGGAACACCATGTACCTCAGCGAGATCCCCTTTGGTACGATCATCCACAACATCGAGTTGCGGCCCGGACAGGGTGCCAAGCTTGCCCGCAGTGCAGGATCCTATGCCCAGTTCATGACCCGCGACGGAAAGTTTGCCGTGATCAAGCTTCCCTCCGGAGAGACAAGGATGATCCTCCAGAGCTGCAAGGCCACCATAGGGATGGTTTCGAATGTCGACCACCAGCTTGAGAAATCGGGCAAGGCCGGCAGGACGCGCTGGCTCGGCAGGAGGCCCAGGACCCGCGGTGTTGCCATGAACCCCGTCGACCACCCCATGGGCGGCGGCGAAGGAAGGGCTTCGGGCGGACATCCCAGGTCGAGGAAGGGCATCCCCGCCAAGGGTTACAAGACACGGTCGAAGAAGAAACAGTCAAGCAAGTATATCATTGAAAGACGTAAAAAATAATAAATATCAAATGCCATGAGCCGTTCGTTGAAAAAAGGACCTTATATACATTATAAACTGGAGAAGAAAGTCCTGGACCAGGCCGGGAGCAGCAAGAAGTCGGTGATCAAGACGTGGTCGCGGGCTTCGATGATCTCGCCCGATTTCGTGGGACTGACCATCGCCGTGCACAACGGCAACAAGTTCATCCCGGTTTACATCACCGAGAACATGGTGGGCCACAAGCTCGGCGAATTCGCCCCCACCCGCCAGTTCAGGGGACATGCCGGCAGTAAGGACAAAGGCAGAAGATAATCAAGGAAACAATAAAAGTAAAGCATAATGGGAGCTAGAAAAAGAAATCGAGCAGAGCAGTTAAAGGAAGCCAGGAAGAGCCAGTACTTTGCCAGGCTTAGTGACTGCCCTACATCTCCGAGAAAAATGAGGCTGGTAGCCGACCTGGTCAGGGGCATGGATGTGATGTCGGCCCTCAGCGTACTTGAGAACACCCCCAAGGAGGCTGCGCTCAGGGTACACAAGCTGCTGCGCTCGGCCATCGCCAACTGGCAGGCCAAGAACGAAGGCGTCAGGATAGAGGAAAGCAACCTTTACGTGAAAGAGATCCAGGTCGACGGTGGCAGGATGCTGAAGAGGATCCGCACTGCCCCCCAGGGAAGGGCGCACCGTATCAGGAAGCGTTCCAACCACGTAACCCTGGTGCTCGGAAACAAAACAGAACTGGTTGAAAATTAAAAAATTCAATAAAAGATATTATTAATGGGACAAAAAACTAATCCAATAGGACTTCGTTTAGGGATCATCAAGGGATGGGATTCCAACTGGTACGGTGGCAGGGATTTCGGCGGCAAGCTCGTCGAGGACAACCAGATCCGCCAGTACCTTTACGCCCGTCTTGCCAAGGCAGGGATCTCAAAGATCCTCATCGAGCGTACACTGAAGCTCGTCACCGTGACCATTTTTACTGCCCGTCCGGGGATCATCATCGGCAAGGGCGGTGCCGAGGTCGACAAGCTGAAGGAAGAGCTGAAGAAGCTCACCAAAAAGGAGATCCAGATCAATATTTCCGAGATCAAGCGTCCGGAGCTTGATGCCAGCATTGTGGCCAACTCCATCGCCAAGCAGATCGAAGGCAGGATCTCTTTCCGCCGTGCCATCAAGACTGCCATCGCCTCCACGATGAGGATCGGTGCCGAAGGCATCAAGGTGGTGATCTCCGGCAGGCTCGGGGGCGCCGAAATGGCCCGTAACGAACAGTACAAGGATGGCCGCATCCCGCTGCACACCCTGCGTGCCGACATCGATTACGCCAAGGTTGAAGCTCATACCACCTACGGAAGGATCGGCATCAAGGTATGGATATGCAAGGGAGAGATCTACGGCAAACCAGAACTGGTTCCCCTGCCGGGCGAAGGCCCCAAAAAGCAGGCACCCAGGAAGGCCGGACGTCCCACTGCAAGGAGAAGATAATGTTTGTATAATATTTTAAAGCATAGATAAATGTTACAGCCAAAGAAAACCAAGTACAGGAAGCAGCAGAAAGGCCGCATGAAGGGCAATGCCCAGCGGGGCAACCAGCTTGCCTTCGGATCCTTCGGCATCAAGGCACTGGAAGAATACTGGATCACCGGCCGTCAGATAGAAGCTGCCCGTCAGGCTGTTACACGTCATATGAAACGTGAAGGACAGATCTGGATCAGGATATTCCCCGACAAACCGGTGACCAAGAAGCCTGCGGAAGTACGTATGGGTAAAGGGAAAGGCTCGCCCGAATATTTCGTGGCCAGGGTAAGCCCGGGCAGGATGCTTTTCGAAGCCGAAGGCGTGCCGCTCGAAATCGCCAAGGAAGCCCTCAGGCTTGCAGCCCAGAAGCTCCCGGTGAAATGCAAATTTGTTGTAAGAAGAGATTATACCGAATAATAAACAATTACACTCATGGAAAAGGAAGTAATCAGAGAACTGGGTACGGCGGAACTGATCGAGCGCCTGGAGGAGGATAAGAAGCAGCTGGTGAGGCTCAGGCTCAACCATGCCGTTTCTCCGCTTGAGAACCCTAACAAGATCAAGTCCTACAAGAAAGCCATCGCAAGGATGGAAACCGAGTTGAGAAGAAGACAAATAGAAGAAGCCAAAAATAACCAGTAAGATGGAAAGAAATCTTAGAAAAGAAAGAATCGGGGTCATCGTGAGCAACAAGATGGACAAGTCCATCGTGGTGCAGGTCACCCGTAACGTGAAACACCCAATTTACGGTAAGTTCGTAAAGAAGACCACCAAGTTCATTGCCCACGACGAGAAGAATGAATGCAACATCGGTGATACCGTCCGCATCATGGAAACCAGGCCCCTGAGCAAGAACAAATGCTGGAGGTTAGTAGAAATCGTTGAAAGAGCCAAGTAAAAATGATACAACAAGAATCAAGATTATCAGTAGCTGATAACAGCGGCGCAAAAGAAGTGCTCTGTATCCGTGTCCTCGGGGGCAGCGGGAGAAGGTACGCCTCTATCGGCGACCAGATCGTGGTTACCGTAAAAAATGCGCTTCCCTCCGGGAACATCAAAAAAGGCAGCGTGATCAAGGCGGTTGTGGTCAGGACCAAAAAAGAGATCAGGCGCCAGGACGGGTCCTATATCCGTTTCGACGACAACGCCGTGGTGCTGCTCAATGCTTCGGGCGAAATGATCGGAACACGTATTTTCGGCCCCGTGGCCAGGGAACTGAGGGATAAGAAATTTATGAAAATCGTTTCTCTTGCACCCGAGGTGCTGTAGACGAGACATAATATTAACAGAGATGACGAACAAGATACATATCAAGAAAGGCGATACCGTGATGGTCACCGCAGGTGAATCAAAGGGTATGCAGGGCAGGGTGCTCCTCGTCGACCCCAAGGCCTACAAGGTCATTGTTGAAGGGGTGAACAAGGTGAGCAAGCATACCAAGCCCAATGCCGAAAATCCCAAAGGCGGCATCATCAAGAAAGAAGCCTATATACATATTTCAAACCTGAAGGTTGTTGATTCAAAGGGCAACCCCACCAGGGTAGGGAAAAGAAAAGATGAAAAGACCGGCAAATCGGTCCGCTATTCAAAAAAAACAGGGGAGGTGATTAAATAATGGAATACACACCAAGACTTAAGACCAGGTATTTCGAGGAGATCGTTCCTGCTTTGGTCAAGCAGTTCGGTTACAAGAACCGCATGGAGGTGCCCAGGATCGAGAAGATCTCGGTTAACCAGGGCCTCGGAAAAGCCATCGTGGACAAGAAGATCATCGATACCGGCATTGAAGAACTGACCATGATCACAGGACAGAAGGCTGTGGCAACGAAGTCGAAAAAGGACATCTCGAACTTCAAGGTACGTAAAGGCATGCCCATCGGCGCCAGGGTCACCCTGCGCGGGGACAAGATGTATGAGTTCCTCGACAGGCTTGTGGCAGTGGCGATCCCTCGAATCAGGGATTTCAGGGGCATCAACGACAAGGGGTTTGATGGCAGGGGCAACTACTCGTTCGGCGTACCCGAACAGATCATCTTCCCCGAGATCGACATCGACAAGGTGAACAACATCAACGGGATGGACATCACCATCGTGACCAATGCAAAGACCGACAAGGAGGCCTTTGCCCTGCTGAAAGAATTCGGATTACCGTTTAAAAATCAAAACGCTTAGAATATGGCTAAAGAATCAATGAAAGCCCGTGAAGTAAAAAGGGCGAAGCTCGTAGCAAAATATGCCGACAAGAGGGCGGAGCTTATTGCCAAAGGCGATTATACTGCCTTGCAGAAGATCCCGAAGAATGCATCCCCCGTGCGTCTGCACAACCGCTGCAGCCTTACCGGAAGGCCGAAAGGATATATGCGGCAATTCGGGATTTCCCGTATCAACTTCAGGGAAATGGCCTTGCAGGGCCTCATCCCGGGTATCAAGAAAGCCAGCTGGTAAAATATATTAAAGAACATTTGAGATGACAGATCCAATTGCAGATTATTTGACCAGACTCAGGAATGCAGTCATGGCAAACCACAGGATTGTAGAGATCCCCGCATCCAACATCAAGAAGGACATCACGAAGATCCTGCATGAGAAGGGGTACATCCTGAACTATAAATTCGTTGAGGACGAAAGCAACAAGCAGGGCACCATCAAGATCGCACTGAAATATCATCCGGTGACCAAGCAATCTGCTATCAGCAGCCTCGAAAGGGTGAGTAAGCCCGGCCTCCGCAAATATGTCAATGCCGATAAACTTCCCAGGGTGCTCAACGGACTTGGCATCGCCATCCTTTCCACTTCAATGGGCGTGATGACCGACAAGGAAGCCAGGAAGGAAAACATCGGCGGTGAAGTATTGTGTTACGTAAGTTAAAACAGGAGTATAGATATGTCACGTATTGGAAAATTACCCATCACTGTACCGGAAGGTGTCAACATCAGCGTTTCCGGCGACAATGTGGTGACCGTGAAAGGGAAACTGGGTGAGCTTAAGCAGCAGATCAACAAGGACCTGAAACTGAAGGTCGAGGACGGCACGCTTACCATCGAACGTCCCAGCGACACCAAGGAACATAAAGCACAGCATGGCCTTGCCAGGGCGCTGCTCAACAATATGGTTACCGGTGTTTCAGAAGGCTTCACTGTGGTACAGGAACTTGTGGGTGTAGGTTATAAAGCTTCGGCACAGGGACAGGTACTTGAGTTGTCGCTCGGCTACTCGCACAGTATCTTCCTTGAACTTCCCGAAGAAGTAACGATCGAAACCCTTACCGAAAGGGGAAAGAACCCTACCATCACCCTGAAATCGCACGACAAGCAGTTGATCGGGCAGGTAGCAGCCAAGATCAGGTCGTTCCGCAAGCCCGAGCCATACAAGGGCAAGGGGATCCTCTTCAAGGGAGAACAGATCAGGAGGAAAGCCGGTAAAGCTGCTGCAGATTAATCACATGCATAGAAATTTATAAAATCCTGAAAGGATGAAAAAGATAAAAGACAAAAGGATGTACAGAAGGTACAGGATCAAGATGAGGATCCGCAACTCGATCACACCGGGTACGGCAGAAACCCCCAGGCTCACCATTTTCAGGAGCAACAAGGGTATTTATGCCCAGCTGATCGACGATACGGAAGGCAGGACGATCGTATCTGCTTCTTCCCGCGAAAAAGGCATCGTCGACAAGAACGTGCCCAAGGTGGAGCAGGCTAAGCTCGTCGGACAGCTCATCGCCGAAAAGGCGAAGGAAGCCGGCATCGAGACGGTAATATTCGACAGGAACGGTTACCTGTACCATGGTAGAATCAAATCATTGGCAGAAGCTGCCAGGGAAGGCGGACTTAAATTCTAAACAGATTATGGCAAACGTAAATGTTAAAAGGGTAAAATCAAGCGAGATCGAGTTCAAGGACAGGCTCGTCAGCATACAGCGCGTTACTAAAGTCACCAAGGGGGGCCGTACCTTCAGTTTTTCGGCCATCGTGGTGGTCGGTAATGAGAACGGTGTTGTGGGCCATGGTCTCGGAAAGGCAAAGGAAGTAACTTCTGCCATCGCCAAGGGTATCGACGATGCCAAGAAAAACCTTGTAAAGGTACCGGTGCTCAAGGGGACCATCCCTCATGAGCAGACGGGAAAATACAGCGGTGCAGAGGTTTTCATCAAGCCGGCAGCCCCCGGTACGGGAGTTATCGCCGGAGGTGCCATGCGTGCCGTGCTTGAAAGCGTAGGCATCAGGGACGTGCTTGCCAAGTCGAAAGGTTCCTCGAACCCGCACTCCGTGGTGAAGGCCACGATCGATGCACTGGTCAGGCTCAGGGATGCCCATACCATTGCCGAGTTAAGGGGAGTGGATATTGACAAGGTGTTCAACGGATAAAAATTCACTGTAAAGCAATTATCGGAACAGCAATGAAAACACTCAGGATAAAACAGGTAAGGAGCGCCATTAAAAGGCCCGAACGTCAGAAGAGAACCCTCGAAGCCCTTGGATTCAAGAGGATAAACCAGACCATCGAGGTGGTGGTCACGCCACAGATCCAGGGTATGATCGACAAGGTGAGCCACCTCATTGAAATAGTAGAAGAAAAGAAATAACAGCATAAAACAGATAACGATGGATTTAAGTAATCTTAAACCGGCCAAAGGGTCAACAAAGGGCAGAAAGCGTATTGCACGCGGACAGGGTTCCGGCAAGGGCGGCACTGCCACACGTGGTCATAAAGGTGCTAAGTCGCGGTCGGGCTACAGCATGAAGAGAGGATTCGAGGGAGGCCAGATGCCGCTGAGCAGGCGTGTGCCCAAATTCGGTTTCAAGAACGTGAACAGGGTGGAATATCACGGGATCAACCTCGACACCCTGCAAAAGCTTGCGGAAGAAAAGAAGCTCAGCGCCATCGACCAGCAGGTGCTTGTCGACAACGGGCTGGCATCCAAGAAGGACCTGATCAAGATCCTCGGACGCGGCGAACTCAGCATGAAGCTCGAGGTTAAGGCCCATGCATTTTCTGAAAAAGCAATCAGTGCAATTGAAGCCCAGGGTGGCATTGCCATAAAAATTTAACTTTAATGAAAAGGTTAATCCAGACTTTAAGGAACATATACAAGATAGAGGAGCTCAGGAACCGTATCCTTTATACCATAGGTATAATCCTGATCTACCGCCTGGGATCCTATGTTGTGCTTCCGGGCGTTAATCCGTCGGAGCTTGCAGGTTTGCAGGACCAGACCAGTTCGGGCCTCATGGGCTTGCTGAACATGTTCTCGGGCGGGGCATTTTCCAATGCCTCCATCTTCGCCCTGGGGATCATGCCTTACATCTCCGCATCCATCGTGGTGCAGCTGCTCGGCATGGCCATTCCCTACTTCCAGAAACTGCAGAAGGAAGGTGAGAGCGGGCGGAAAAAGATAAACCAGATCACCCGCTACCTGACCATTCTCATCACCGGCTTCCAGGCCCAGGCCTATATCGCCAACCTGGTGAGCCAGTTAAGGAACCCTGATGGCTCGATCACGGCCATCATGCCATTCGAGGGAACGGTCGTTACGCCGTTCTTCTGGTTGTCGTCGACCGTGATCCTCATCTCCGGGACCATGTTCGTGATGTGGCTCGGCGAAAGGATCACCGATAAG
This sequence comes from Bacteroidales bacterium, assembly GCA_040775045.1. Classification (GTDB taxonomy): domain Bacteria; phylum Bacteroidota; class Bacteroidia; order Bacteroidales; family B18-G4; genus B18-G4. Next base: position 53 of record JAXGTH010000056.1, on the reverse strand, counting down.
GGTATCGGCAACGGTATATCGCTGATCATCATGATCGGTATCATTGCCAGGTT
>JAXGTH010000055.1:0-15889 GCA_040775045.1 Bacteroidales bacterium | reverse complement strand
GACATCTGGGATTTCGGCCGGCATTCGGGCTCTGACGGGATAAAGATGACCTATTATTTTTCCGGTTTTCATATCGAGGCCGACTACCTGCCTTTTTTCAGGCCGGCCGTGCTTCCCCGCGGCGACTGGGCCGATGCCATTTCCCCGCCGATCGAGATGCCTGCCGGGATCACCGTCAGGGATATCAGCGATTCCCTGCTCATGCCACGGTACAACCTGGGTGAGAGCAGCACATATGGCCTCAAGTTCGGGGGATTCGCCGCCGGCTTCGACTTCTCGCTGAGCTATGTTTACGGCCGCGACGATCTGCCCATCCAGTATTACAATACGGTAAGCTTTGCCGAACCTCCCGCTGTTATCGACATCAACAGCGAACTGATCTTCCCCCGCCAGCATGTGTTCGGTGCCGACCTGAGCGGAGCCATCGGCAGTGTGGGTGTATGGGGCGAGATGGGTGTATTCCTGCCGGAGAAGGAGGTGGTGATGACCACCGACCTCAGCCAGGTGGGATTGCCTTCGGTGGATTCGGTCATGCTTGAAAAGGAGCCTTTTGTCAAATATGTCATCGGCTCCGATTATACCTTCCGCGACGGCTCATACCTTAATGTGCAATTCTTCCATGGTTTTGTCACAGAAAGGGGACAGGGCAACCTCAACGACTACCTGATGCTGAACTGGGAGAAGACCTTCTTTAACAACAAGTTAAAAATAAATCCTGTTTCCGGGGCCGTGATCGTGAGCGACTGGGACGATGTGGCGAAGAATTATGCATGGGTGTATGCCCCGTTCATCACCTATTACCCGAACATCAACACCGAAATAAACCTCGGGGCTAGGTTCATCGGAGGAGAAGGCGACAATATGTTTGCCCTGGTAAGGGACAAGGACGAGGTGTTCCTGTCGGTGAAATTCAGTTTCTAAATCAGCATCAAACCACATAAAACCAAAGAGCAGCGACCCGGGGGTGCTGCTCTTTGGATCTGATATTTGCCTTATGGTTTGTTAAACTCGCCTGGTTAAGACGAATGCTTTATTTCGAGAGGCTTAACTTTCAGTTTACTTCATCGGGCCACCCAGGACTTCTGTATCGGCACCGATCAGGTCGTCGTCGATGGGGTTGCTGTCGTCCATGTCGCCTGATCCGGGTTCGATCAATACCAGCCTGGTATTGCCATCTTCGTCGACGTTGATGGCATACAGGTTCCCGTCGGGGCCATACGCGATCTGGGCCACACCGCTCAATCCCGTCAGGATGGCAGAATAACTGCCGTTATCGTAAGTGATCAGGTAAATGTTATCGTCTGATTCATCATCAGGTGTGCCGTTGTCGTCGATACCGGCGAGATAAATGACCTGTCCGTTGGTTGCCAGGTCGGTAATCTCATAGTCGTACGGCAGGGGACTGCTGTAATTATCGTCTATAATCAGGCTCCATCCATTATTTTCGTCATACTGTATTTGTACTTCGATGATCTCCATATAGCTTCCCGAATTCGGATCAACATCGATGTAATAATAGTTTCCGCCAATGAACACGCCGCCGCCGGCAAGTCCTGGCAGGGGGCCGATGAGCACTGACGGGTTTTCGGAGTTCAGGTTGTTCACCCAGAGGTTGCCATCCAGCACAAAGAAGAGGTTGCCCGTGTTGGCATCATAAGCCACGGCATTGATCACGCCCGATCCGGTGAGTATCTCGGTGAGAATGATATCAACTTCCTGGGTATATCCGTTGATGTGGATCAGCACGAGTGTACCATCCTCATTCTTCTGTATGCCGTAGATGACAGGGATATCGGTTGCCTGCTGGAAATAGTCATCGGTATAAGACCCCCATCCCTTGTCTGAGAATGTCCTGTTGCCCTTGGCCCAGCCCGTTTCATCTCCCCCGTTGGGGTTGTTCACCACGCAGTGTGCCGCACAAACAAAACCATTTTCCCCAGGTGGAAGATCAGCAACCGGGATAGTGTAGGTATAAGTGGTGACAGCCGGGTCATGAGTTTCCTGGAAAGGGAAATTCCCTATTTTCGGGGCACCCGGTTTGTTGGTCGGCAACTGGTCATAATCACCGGCATAGAGGTGTGATTCCGACATAGTCCAGCCACCGGTGAGGTCATAGGTAGCCTTGAAAAGTGCATCTGTGGTGAATTCATAAGTAACAGTTCCTACAAGAATATGCTGCCCTGCATACAGTTCAACCTGCATATAAGACTTGTAATTCTGATACCCGTTCCAGATATCGGCGGGGAGTTCGTCGACGACTTCATGCTTGGAGCATCCGGCAATGATCGCGAAAAGTGCAATAATGAGTAAAAACTTTTTCATACCAAAAGATTTTTAGTTTTGTTTTGATGCATTATTTTCTGCTGGTTAACAGCGGTATACGTTGTTAATATTAATATGTTACAGTAGCAAACATGCTAAAATACGAAGCCGCAAAGGCCACCCCCAAAAAATTCACGCTGAATCAGACTCAGTAATTTGTTTAGGCGTCACCGTAAAATCACGTAGATGAACGTGAAAGGAAGAATTTCAGAAACTCAATTGCCTCCGGATGTACTAATCCCCGAAGCTCAGCCTGATGAAACCGAAGACTAGTGAAACCAATGGATCTTCCGACTTGAACCAGGTCAGCAGGTCGCGGCTCGCAAATCCAAGTTCCCATGAGGCGCCGGCATTATTCACTGGACGCAGGGTAAAGCCAATGGGCAGATTGAAGCCAAATCCCCCGCCATAGGTGAGGCCGGCCGAGAGCTGGAACCATCGTGCGGGGTTGTATCGCGTGCCTGCAGCAAAATAAGGCTCGGCATAGGCGCCGGGGATCTCGCTGTTGAAGGGGATGAGCATTTCAGCACCGAAGCCAAATTGATCCAGGAGCTGGTGGCTGGCACCCAGTCGCAGGTGCATGGGCAGGGAGATGGTTTTGCTCGCAAGGCCTTCCCATTTTCCAAGGTTGGTATTGTCGGCAATGATCCCCCCCGATTCGGAGAAGATATTGTAATTGTTGATCCCCGGGGTCTCTATATCCCTGATGAACACGTTTTCGCCCTCATAGACATTGCCGTCCCATTTAATGGAACCTATATCGTTGAGCGCTATGGCGATCCTGGTCTTTTTGTAGATCTCGAACGACAGCCCGATATCGACCCCGAAACCCAGACCTGCAGTTTTCAAACCGCTGCCCGTTAGTTCAGACGGGGTTGGTTCATCATATTTCACCCCGTAGAAAGGGCTGAGCGCCTGGTAGCCTTCCACCTGGGTCACCGATATCGAATTGTAATTCAGGATGCCATATCCCTGGAGCAGTTTGAGGTCGATGCCGGCATACAACCTGAAATCCTCCTTATCGACCAGTTTCCTCCCGTATCCCAGCAGGTATTCATTGTAGAATACGTGGGAAATGTCCGTCGGATTGTACAGTCTGGAGGCCTGGTCGGGATTGGTGGCGTAGCCGATGGTATCGCCATTCGGCTGCACGGCGATGCTATCGAAATAGGGTGAGTTGTACCCTTTGAACAGGAACTCGGAAGCTTGTTCGTTCAGTGTGCTGTGCCAGTAGATCTTCTGCCGGAAGGCAAAGGCGAATCCCCCGACTTTGTCATCCTGGTATGAAAACCCGAGTACATTGTTGTTGATCTGGATCAGCAGTTCGGAATTGGTGAAATTCCTGATGGCCTCGTCGCGCTGTGCTGCACTGTTAAAATCATCACCGCTGCCGATCAGGTCGGTAAACACAAGTTTCTTGCTGAGCGGTTCCGAATAAATGGACATTCCGAACTCGATGAATCCCAGGTTCGTGCTGTGGTTGTTCCTTTTCCAGCCAAGGTTGGCAGGATTTACGCCAAGGCTCTGGTAATCGGTGAGGTTGACCACCGAAAATCCCGATCCGGTGGAGTTGAATGCACCACCATCTATCTGTGAAAACAGGTTATGGGCCGCAAACAACAGAAGCAGGCTCATTGTCAGGCTTATGACTTTTCTCATGGTTTTGGTTTTGGGGTTAAGAACAACATTGCTTATTCAGCATAAATATACGAAAGATCGAAAAATATCAATTCATTATGTTATTCAAAGACGTATACCGGCCAGTTATTCTTGTCGGCCGGTAACAGAGGTCAGGGCAGCATCATATTCACGGTTAGCCGGATCCAGGGCCATTGCTTTCTTAAGGTTGAACAGCGCTTTCTCACGTTTACCGAGATAGTCATATAGCAGGCCCAGGTTATAAAATATCCTGCTCCTTTCAGGCATCAGCTCACCAGCTTTTTCAAGCATTTTTGCCGCTTCGGTATATCGCTGCATTTCGGCGAGCAGCAGGCCCAGCGAATAATATACTTCACTTTGTTCAGGATTCTGTGCCAGGACCTCCATGAAAAGGGCTTCAGCCTTTTCATTTTCCTGTTGCATATTATACAGCATCGCCAGGTTGATTTTGGCCGGGAAAAATTCATCGTCGATGCTGATGGCCTTCAGGAACCATGATTCCGCCTGTTTTACGTCGCCCTTCCTGGAGTAGAGATTAGCCAGGTTATAGCTTCCGCTTGCAAAGTCTGCAGTATAGATCATGGCCTGTTCATATTCATGTAAAGCCTCCTGGTAAACTTTCACCCATGAAGAATCATGCATGGCAGCAGGCAGCATGCTCAGCCCGTATGCCGCTTCTATCCTCACAGCCTTTACCGGGTCGGAAAGCATGGGTACCAGTGAAGACTTATAATCTTCAACATCCGGAGCATGAAAACTCCTGACTGCAAAATGGCGTATGATGGGATCCTCGTTTGCAAGATGAAGTTTCATCGCGTTAACGGTGCTTTCATCATCATAGTTGTCAAGCAGTGACAGCGCCGTGGCCCGCACCATCACAGGGTACTGGTCGACAGATGCACCGGCCAGGGCTATGAGCCCGGCCAAGGCTGCAGTATCGGCATTCTCCCCACCGGCAATCAGGACACCATAGTGTGCATCCCTGCTCCTGCCATACCACTCGGTAATATATTGCTCCGACCAGCGTGCAGATTCATCCTTATGGCAGCTGTTGCAGGCATTGGGCACGCCGAGGCTAATGCTCAGGTCGGGCCTTGGTATCCTGAAACTGTGATCGCGGCGATAATCCACCCCCATATAGTATCGTCCATCCATGTGGCAATTGATACAGAGGGCCCCTTCCCCTTCGAGGTATACCATTTGCCTGTGGTTACCCTCCTGCAGCTCCGGCCGGTCAGCCATTTTATGAAAATGATGGTTATAGTTGTCATACACTTCGCGCCGGTGGCATTGTAAACACAATTCGTTGCCCGTTTTGACAAGTTCAAGGCTGTGGGCATCATGGCAATCGTTGCATTTTACGTCATTCATGAACATCCTGCTCTGAAGGAATGACCCATAAACATAATCTTCCTCAAGGATCTGCCCGTCGGGGAAATAATATGGGCTTCCCGTCAGCTGTGGGATATAGTGGTCAAGCAGGTCCCTGCCGAAGTGGTCATGGTCGCCAAGCACAGCCCTTCTCAGGTGGCACCTTGCACAGTGGTCAGCATACTCCCGTGCCCCCATCAGGCGGGTGTCGACAACAAGCCCCGTGTTTATATTGTCAGGCCTCGACATCTCGGGGATTGCCGCCCATTCGAGGTGCGCCGAAGAAGGCCCGTGACAGGATTCGCAATTCACATCGATATCGGACCATGATGTCCGATACATATCATTAACATGGTCATAATTTTTCCGGAGGTTGGTGGAATGGCAATCCGCACACATGCCATTCCAGTTCTGTGCCTGGTTCGTCCAGTATAGCCAGTTTTCGGGAGTGACATTTTCACCTGCATACACCGCTTCTGACATGTCGTACCACCGCCCGTCCCTTGAATCCCAGGTCAGGTGCAGCACCTGCAGCCTGCCTCCTTCCATGGGTACCAGGTACTGCTGGAGCGGCCACCATCCGAAGGTATACTTGATCTCGTGTTCGCTAAAAACACCATCCACACCATGGGTATATACGAAGTACCGTCCATCCATGGTGTAGAATTTGCTGGTATCGCCCCGGCCCGATATAAAGACAGCATCATTAAAATCCCCCAGCACGCTGCCTTCCCAAACACTGTCCATGGCCAGGTCATGATCCGATCCCAACCACCGGTCATATTCAGGTTTATGACATTCGATACAACTTTCCCCTCCGACAAAATAAGGCCGTGCAGCAACAAATGATACCCCATCCTGCTGAACCCTGTACTTGATCCATTGTGCCGGAAACACAATGATTATGGTAAACAGGGAGATCAGACCGATAGTTTCCCAGGTTTTGTTCGACATATTAATTCTGCATACTATGAAAATCTGTTTTCATCACTTAACTTTTCAACCATAAGCCAACTGTGAATCATTGAACCTGTCGCGCTTCAAAGGCCGTCCGATATCCACTTTTACCATACCCTGTTCGATATTCACTGGGTAATGGTCCAGTGCCCGTGTAGCGGGAGGATTGATGGCATTGCCGGTGATGTCGAAACGGGAGGCATGGCAGGGACATACAAAGGCTTTCCTTTGCTCATCCCACATGACCGAACATCCCAGGTGTGTACATTTTATGGATAGCGCCAGGAAGCCTCCGTCAGGCATCCTGACAAGATAAAACTGCCCGCTCCTGAACGGGGTAACTGAACTTAATTCAAAGTCGACTGTTCTTCCTGCCGTTTTCATCCTGATCGATCCGGAGTCACCTGCATTTTGAGCGGGACGGAGGAATGAGGACGATAACCAGAGGAATTCCAGCCCCGCGATCGCTCCCATTCCGGTCCACAAGCCCCTGAAAAACCTGCGCCTGGAATGCTTATTCCCGGCATCCATGCTTTCAGGGCGATCAGTGTTCACAGCTTTCCTGTCTGTTGTTGAGTTTTTTTTCAATTTCATTTCCATTTTGGATCAGCATGTAAGTTCCATCCCTTCCCCCCTGAAAAAAGTGCCGATCACCGTCAGCAGCAGATAGGCCGTGGAGAAAAGGGTGAACAGGGACAACAGCAGGTCGATCCGCCTCCTGCTAAATTTCTTTATAATCATCTGCAGAAAAATCCATGTTAGTCCCGTAAGAACAAACAACGGGACTACTCCTTCAACCAGCCAGGCAGGTGCGGCCTTGATCTGTTCCTGAAAATGCAACACATATTCATCAAGAAGTACCAGCAGTGGGGTGATCAGCAGTCCTGAAAGGAACGACCAGAGGATGATCTTTTTGAAGGTACCCGGGCTGAAGTCGAGCTGCCCTGCTTTATTGCCCGAAAACATGAACGGGAAAAAAGTGTATCCCGTAAGCATGAGCAGCGGGATGACCACCACGGCAAAAACAGGATGGAAATGCAGCAGCAGTTCCTGGATGCCCTGGAAATACCATGGTGATTTGGCAGGATTAGGACTGAAAGCAGGATTGGCCATTTCCTGCAGGGGGGCATCGAAAAAAAGGCTGAAAAGCAAAAGGAAGGCCAACAGGGCCAGGGCAGCATATGATTCCCGCATCACGAGGTGCGGATAGGTGTCAACACGTTCGAGGTCCTTTCCTGTAGCCCGGCGTGGAAGGACCACCCCACCGTTTTTCCTGACCTTCCAGAAGTGCCATACAGCGAATACGGATATTAATCCGGGGATCACTGCGGTATGGAATGTATAGAAATTACGGAGGGTATCTGCCCCGACTTCTGTACCACCCCTGATCATGAAGTTCAGGGTTTTGCCCACCAGCGGGACATAGTCAAGCATGGAGGTGCTTACGGTAACGGCCCAGTATGATAGCTGGTCCCAGGGAAGCAGGTAACCGGTAAAGTTGGCAAAGACGACAAGCAGGAAAAGGACCATGCCGATGACCCAGTTCCATCTCCTCGGGCTAAGGAAAGCAACGGAAAGAAATGTCCTGAGCATGTGCAGGAAGCAAATAACGATGAGTAACATGCCGGCCCAGTAGTGCGTATTTCTGACAAGCTGGCCGAACACGATATTGTTCTGTATGAACTGTACCGACCGGTAGGCATGTGCAGGGTCGGCCACATAATGAAATCTAAGGAACACACCTGTTATGACCAATACCAGGATCAGGGCCAACGACATGCCCCCAAGGCCGTAGGTATGTGTAAACCGCAGGTTGGCAGCAGGGATCTTCTCGGGATGTATTGCAAGCAGCATGTTCCGTCTACGGGTTCGGTTATTTGGGTTGCCGGCTACCATCCCTGGGTATTGCGATAGTTTGTCCTTATTAAATCCTCAGACTAAGATATGGCATTTTGCTGATTTTCTCCGGACAGATGCAAAAATCCTCCAGTAAATTTTCCACCGTGTTCATTATCGGCCCATACTATAATTCATCCACCTTTTTCTGTGCATCGGCCCTGATCCTGGCTGCCTGCTGACCGGCAGCACTGATGATCCCTTCTGCTTTTTTATCAGCTTCGGCTACCATCTTATCAGCTTCGCTATAGGCATTCTTCTTGTACTCTTCCGCTGTTTTTTTTGCGGCTACTTCCGCAAGCATCCCTTTCTTTTTACCTTCTTCAATGAGCTTTGCGGCATGGGCATCGGCTTCCGTTTTCACTTTCTGTGCAGCATCCCGGCCTGTTTTCTTGACCAGGTCGGCTTGTTTACGGGCTTCCGCGATCACTTTCTGTGCCTGTTGCTCTGCCTCATCAAGAATCTTCTTTGCTTCGGCTTTCGCCTGCTGTTCAGCCTCCTGTTTAGCCTTATCAAATTCTTCCTTAACCTGCTCCTTCAAATCCTCCACAACCCCTTTTGCCGAAGCTCCGACGGATGGCTTGACCGTAGGATCGGAAAGGGTCCCTCCGATCAGAACCATCAGGTCGACTGTTTTGCCGGCGCTGACATTCAGCCCTGCTTCCCCGGCCTGGCCAATGAGCCCGTCGATCACGGCATTTGCCTCACTGCCAAATAACGACCTCGGCACTTCCAGTTCCATTACATAGCCGATCGACTGGTCAATGGCCGTCCATCCCGAGAGATTGGCCTTCATGCCACCGATGTCCAGGTCAAAGGGTTTTACATCCAGTTTCCCTTCACTAATAGTGAAGCCCAGCTTCAGCGGGTCGATCTCGAGCGACCTGAAGGCATCCGTTTTCAGCGCATCCGACAGGCGGTTAAGGGTATTTACGTTTTCAACCTTCAGGGCTGAAGTATTCATGAGCCCCTGAGCCACCAGTGTCGTCCAGTCGGGATCCAGATCCTCTTTCAATATGGTGTTGAGCGACATATCGGTCGAAAAACTCCCGACCATATGACTGAATACCGGTGCGAATTTTTCAAGAATCCCGAAGGTATTAAAAGCCTTGACGAAATTCATGTTCTCAATGCCAACCGTTAAACCAACTATCGGCTCAGCAGTGTTTTTCGTGCTGTATGATCCATCCATGGCAATGCTGCCATCGAAAATGTTGCCCCGCAATCCTTTCAGGCTGATTTTCTGATCTTTTACGCTGACCTCTCCCTTAACATTTTCCAATTCGATATTATCGTAAAGGACCCTGCCAAACATAACATCAAGGCTAAGGTCTATATCGGCAGGCACCATGAAGGCCTCAAGAACAAGGGAATCTCCAGCCGTGGAAGCATCATCCGCCGGTATTTCCTCATCCCCTTCCATGAAATTATTGATGTTGAAGAAGCTCGAAGAAGCTGTGAAAGCACCCTTCAGCGGACCACTCCCCGTCAGGTAAGGTATATAGTTCTCCGTTTTCCCTTTCAGTTTCATATCGCTGTCGGCATAACTGAAATCCAGGTTCACCACATCGATGAATGCCGGCGAAAAAATCATGAGGGCATGGCTGATCCCGAAGCCATGCGCGAAACCTTGCATGGAATAGCTAAAACCATCTACCTTCAGCGATCCGGAAGCTTCAAAGTCCTGAAATTGCTGTGCCTCGATGGCCGACTGTCTCCCTTTTAATGTGATATCGCTTTCGATACTGCCGGTAATCGATTCCCCTTCCCCGAGCGGATATACCTTATCCACTGCCGAAAGGTCGAAAAACCCGTTAAGGCTGCCATCGATGTAGGGATCCGATACAGGATTCATGACAAGCAGCCTCAGTTCAACGGGATTTTCAATCATTGTAAACCGGAACTTTTTGATATCAATGACTGTTCCGTCAGCTTCGCCACCCGGGTTTGAAATATTCGCTTCAAAGTTGATGTTACGCACCGGTGCAGGCAGGTCAGGGTATTGGAATTCCCCGTCGGCAACCATGATATCAAGTCCGAATGAGGGAAGGGCATTTTCAGTATATGTGCCCCTGACAAACCCTGTAAACGACAGTCGGCCATTGCTGCGGATATCCGCAAAATCCTTCTGGTAAATGGCCGGTACAAGTGAAAGGAAGTTCCTGAAAGTATTCTCCGCAGCTTCAAAGCTGAGTTGTATGTCCGGATCATTGCCGGCCAGGTCCACAGTTCCGTCGAACTTAAGGGCAAGTTCATTGATCCTGAGCTCATTTTCGCTGAATGTGTATATCTCATTTTTGAGGTCTGCCCTGATCAGGGCATCCAGCGAAACGGAAGTTCCGGGCAGGTAGGTGACCCCGCCCTGGTTGAAGCTCAGGCTGCCAATACCCGTAAAAGTCGTCAGGTCTGTCATATCTGCGGATAAGTTACCGGAAAGGGTATGGTCCATGTCCGTGATGATGATGTAAACATCCTCCATCCTGTCGTCATAAACAATGTCAGCATTTCTGATCTCGAATTTCCGAAGGGAAATATTCACCGGTGCAGCTTCAGTGGTTTCAGGTTCAATGGGTTCCACATCCCCACCCCCGGCAGGAAAGATATCCCAGCTGGCACTGCCATTTTCGAGTAATATCAGCCTGATGTCGGGATCGGTGATGGTGATCTTTTTTATTTCGTAAACATCACCCCTGATCACGCTGAACAGGTCGATGACGGCTGAAACGGAGCCTATGCGAGCCAGTGTATCCCCTTCAAAGTCTTTAATCCCTGCTATGGTCAGCCCGTCGAGATGGAAACGGAAATCCGGAAAACTGGAAAACAGGTTCATCCCGAAACCGGTGAAGTCGACCTTAGCTTCGACAGAATTGTTGATCTCGCGCTTCACGGCCTCCATGATCCTGCCTTTGAAGATGAACGGGAGGATAATGGCGAGAACAATAATGATGACAATCAGGATCAGCAATCCCCTGATAACTTTTCTGAGAGGGCTTTTTCTGTTTTTCATGGTTTTACCTTAATCGTTTTACATTCTTACTGTGGTATCTGTTCCTGCAGGAGCCCTATGCCACGTTTCTGGAATTCCCTGATCACATTTTCCGTCATCTCGCTGAGGAATTTAAATTCGTACCTCACATCCAGGACATAGGCCTTCAGCCTCATCTTGACCCTGGTCTGCCCCATTTCCGATTCGGTCTTGAAGATCACCACTACAGGCTTTTTAAGGTACACGTACCTTGAGATGAATGCTGCCCGCATCGCCAGGTTCCTGACTTCACGCAGGTCGGCCCCGGGCAGCAGGTAAAATTCAGCAACCACCTGACAGTTTGACTCACCGTAATTTGCATTTGAAACGGCCGAATTGATGATCATATTGTTGGGTACCGTTACCGTGGAATCATCAGGAGTTACGATGCGGACGGTCCTCAGCCCGATGTCGGTCACTTCACCGTAGTGGTCGCCCACCTGCACCTTGTCGCCAACCTGGAACGGCCTGTCAAAAAGGATCATGACGCCACCAAAGATGTTCTTCAGGATATCCTGGGCAGCAAAACCCACCGCGATACCTGTTGAGGCCAGCAATGTAACGAGGGTAGCCCATGGCGGGGCTATGATGTTGGCAATGATGAAATAAATGACCAGGGTCCAGAGCAGGATACGGATGACGGGTATGAACCTTTTTATCATCAGGCGATAGCGTGAATATTTCTCGCCTATATTATGCAATGCCTTTGTAAGATATCGCAACCCGATCCAGACGATCAGGATCATCACCAGCGACCAGAAAACCTTATGGAAGGTTACCGACCAGGTTTCCTTTGCCGGAAATGGTGCTTGCCCAAGTATACTTTCGGTAGTGTCCCCGGCTGATGAAACAGTATCAGGCAGAAGTACAAAAGGGTTCTGGGCAAATATTGCCGCAGAAGCGAGCATTGTTACCAGAATAGCGCCTGCAATGATGAATATCCTTCTCATGACTTTGCTATTTTAAAATGTTTTTATCATCCAGTACCCTGATGATCTGTTCATAAAGCAGGAGATGTATTTGAAATCCCTGGCCCGATCGAAACAGCAATCCCTTGTTTTTCAATCTCAGCAGCAACATCTCGCTCATCCACTCATCGAGGCTGAAAATTTGGGCATGCTCTGAAATCGTAAGGTTTTCCATTTCCACGATCGCTTCCAGCGTGAAAAGTTCATCCTCAGGCAAGCCCGACAGGAATCCAGTGTCATCCTCCATTTCATTGGAAATGATCACTTTATTAGGCTTGATACTAACAACAGAAAGCAGCCACAGAAGCAGTGCCACGGAAATGTTCCCCTGAGAACGGGCATCAAGGTCGTAAAAGAATTCACGTGCAAGATATTCCTGTCTCTCCTGTTCCGAACCAAGCCTCTTATACCGTTTATCTGTTTTATCCCTTTCTCCAGGCGTGAATTCAAGTTCATAGGCGCTGAGACGATGCCTTTTCATGATAATGTCCCTGACCATTTCCTGGTCGATATCCCCCAGTTCAATAACATCATAGAAGTAACGCCGGACAGATATGGTTTTTTCGAAATAGTTCCACATGTATATCCCGCAGCTCACGATCCAGAATACTTTGGCGGGAGTACGGGAAATGAGCAGAAGGAATCTTTCAACCAGCTCAAATCCGTTTACGGTCCTTATGAAGGCGTTGTGAAGGTTTTCCACGATGATGACCACAGGTGTTGAAAGCCCGTTAAGGACGAGTTCAAGTTCATCGAGGGTTTTGGGTTGTTTTTCGCGGGATATGTTACCGAAAAGCCCTGACAGGCTTTGTTCATCATGGATGCCCTTCGGCAGATCGATGCGAAAAAGTCCGGTATTCTTCAGAGCGCTTGTGGATGCGATATTCAGCAATGAAGTCCGCCCGGAACCCTTTTTACCGACAACGGCCACGCTGGCAAAATTGCCCGTTCTCCACAACTGGTAGTCTTCTTCAAGCCTTGCGATTTCCCCGGTACGACCCGTGAAAATGGATGCATCATTCAGGGCCTGCAGACGAAAAAGCCGCTGGTAAATGAAAGGGAGTTCCTGTATCATTTTATCGGTGGCATACAAGTAACTCATCAGCTCACGCTCATCCTCAAGGTTCGAGCTTATCCCCGTCATCTTACTCAACTGCATATAGCCTGACTGTGCCCCGGTGAGGCCAAAGGAGAGCACCTTCCAGGTCTTTCGCAGGTATTGCCTGAGATGCTTACTCAACCGCTTCCTGATGGATGAATATCGCCTGGATGCCTCCGCTTTTGCCTGTCGAATGACCAGGTCTGTTATATTTTCATTATCAAGCAATTCATTGATCCCGACAATGAAATTGAATGCAAAGCCGGATATATTGTTACCCCACTCTGACGGAATATTCCGGCATTGCCGGTCAAGGTTTTCAATCCTTGAATAGATCCGGTCGAGGCCGTCTGTGACTACCTTACCGGCATCCTGCTTTTTCCATTCACTGGTACCATCCTTGTCGAGAAGTTCAAGGGCTGCTTCCAGGTTGATCTGCAGCATGTGCCCGATCTCGTTAAACGCGCGGAGGATCTCTGCCTGTGTTTGTCCGGCAACCGTATTGAAGTCATCGCTTTGCACTTTTAGCCGGTCAAGGTGTTCCATGTCGATGATCTTTTTCAGGTTGATCTGTTTTGTCACGACAATGGGTGGCTTGTTTTCAAGATCAAGCCGCTGGATGATAGTATACGTATCTTCCAGGGTACTGAACCTGTGGTTGACCTGGCGGGTAAAATTGCTGAGCGACTTCAGGAACTGGGCCTTATTGAATGCATCAATAAGGTTTGGGATCGTCTTGAGCCTGAGATTCCTTAGTCCCTCACGGCTCTCCTTCAGTATTTTATCCCTGAATCCCGGAGAGTTTTCTGCCGCCTTGATCTCTTCGAATGATCCCCTTACAAGGATAAGTAGTTTTTCGATCAGCGGGAGAATATCTTTATTGATTTTGCTTTCGAATTGCCTGCGTGTTGATCTGGCAATCAGGATTGCCTGCATCTGAAGGGAAATGATTTCCAGGTCTTTTATCCAGTCGTTACCCTCCCCTTCAAAGTATTCCTGCCATCTCTCCGTGCCCCTTTCATATTCTTTCAGCATTTTCTCAAAATTCCTCCTGTTGATTTCATAGCTGAAAGTTTCGATATCCAGAAGCGGGGTACCGGCTACCCGGGCACTTTCCTCTAAGATCGTCAACCTTTTCGCGGAAAAACCTTCCAGTTCCTGCAGATAGGCTTTGACCGGGCTTAACACTTTTTTCGGAGGCCCGGGGTCTTTTGGCCCGGTCTTCATTTCAGGAATATTCCCGTCCGAGTATATCGACCGGCTTGCCATCGTAACCAGTCGCTTCAGGTCCTTTTCATTGGCAAGGTGCAGGTAATTAAACCTCACCGCATGTTCCCGCTGTCTTCTTTCCAGCATGATGATCACTTCCTGAAGCAGGGGAATGGCAAAATATGCCGTCCAAAGCAAGCGCGGTTGGTATTGCTGTTTCCCCCATCCCTTGTAGGTTTTGTTTATCATCATGCTGAAGATCATCCCGGTACGCATTCTGAGAAGGTTCAACCTGCCTGCCATTCCCATTTTACGGTCATCGGCTTTCTCCGGGAACCAGAATTCCTTGTCCAGCACCCGGTTGAACACCACCTCATCGGGTATGCTCTCCAGCGCCAGTAATTTTTTATCAGGCAAAATGGTTTTTTCAATAAATTCATGCATATTGAATCCCTTGAAACCGCTGATATGACCAACAAGTTCAGAAAGGGCGGATTCGCCTTCATGCCTGTGCTTTTCATCGACATGATGGTCGGGGCTGTTCTCTTTATACAGGGCGAAAGCCTCCTCAGCCAGAAGACCATATTTTTTCTCCCATTCGGCATAAGACCGGTCCATCATCCGGATACCCTGCTTAAGCCAAGTGGATGCAAGGGCCATAAATTCATCAACAAGAAGAGTGATGCCCGGCCCGGGGTCTGTGCTATCTGTTTTTGCCATTTTTGATTTGACAGTTTTATCTTAGCTAAGATACGATGAAAAGACACAAAAGATAAGAAAGGAAAAGCTGCTGTGATGAGGACCCTGCCAGGACCCCGGAATGTTTTAAGGCAACTTAACCATCACCACTGACCCGTTTCGGGGGCTTGACATGTGAAAAATCCCGGAAATCGGACAGTGAGGCGCCATGCGTATCAGAAAATGATCCAGGTGATGATGATGACAAGTATGACTACAATGCCGATGACCAGGGCAACCCTGTTGCCCCGCCTCTGTTTAATGCTTTCGTTGACCGCCATATAATCCTGATTATATTTATCCTTTAGACGGTAAGCAAACTGTCCGGTAACCCAAATTCAAATAAAAAATCCTGATATAACCCCTGGTACTAGAGTTTCTTTTCTTCCGTGATCTTTCCCAGTTCGGTAACGTTGATCATATACCTGTCGAGGGCGGTGTTCCTGATGATGATCTCGTATTCAATGTTATTGCCCTTATTTTTCAGCACGGCGTTCATGATCTCCCCCTTTGCTGATGCAGATGCCTTCACCGGCCCGGGAAGATATGACGGGGGGAGGCTGTGCCGGTATTCGATCAGCACACCCATTAGGCTGAAAATGGCAATATGCTCAAGGTTGTCCTTGTAAAAGATAACCTCAAAGT
>JAXGTH010000054.1:0-15982 GCA_040775045.1 Bacteroidales bacterium | reverse complement strand
TCAATAACCATGAAAGTATCCCTGAACTTAATGAGGTAATCACCATTGGTCATTTTTTCTTTACCATCCTGCAGGCCAGTGAAAACCGTATTGACCAGGTACACTTAAAAATAGGCTGATTTTGTTCTCAGATTGAAATTAAATTTTACCTTTGCAAATTCTTAAAAAAACCAAGAAATGGCAGTAATAGGATATATTAGGAAGCATTCTGCAATTGCGGTCATCCTGGTAGGGATATCGCTCGTTGCCTTTTTGGTCGGTCCGAACCTGATCGATTGGGCACGTAACGTGCTCGGGTACTCGAGTGGTCCCGGCGTGAAAAGGGAGATCGGTGTGATCAACGGACAGACCCTGACACTTGCAGAATTTGAAGGACTGACACTTAAAAACGTAGAACTGCAGAAGCTCAACCAGCAAAAACCCGACCTTACGGCAGAAGAGATCTTCAACATCAAGAACCAGACATGGGATGAAAAGGTAAGGCAGATCATCATGCATGAAGAATATGATCATCTTGGCCTCACCATTTCGACCGACGAGATGGTCGACCTGCTCAGGGGCAATGACCCGCACAGGCTGATCAGGCAGTATTTTGTGAACGAGAGGGGCATTTATGATCCCAACCTCGTGGTGCAATACATGCAGAACCTGGGTAACATGGATCCCCGCGACAGGGCGCAATGGGAAAATTTCAAGGAATTCATCTACGAAGACCGCCTGAATACCAAATACCAGTCGCTGATCAGTAAAAGCTACTATTATCCGGAAGCATTTGCCGCGATGGATTATCATGATGCTTCTGATGTTATCAATGTTAAATATGCCGGTTTGAAGTATGCCGATGTGGCGGATACGCTGGTGGAGGAATCCACGGAGAAGCAGTTCAGGGAATATTATGACGGTATCAAATTCAAATACATCCAGAGTGCGTCGAGGGACCTTGAATATGTGGTATTCAACATCCTTCCTTCCGATGAGGACCTGAAGGCCATCGAGGAAGAAACCATGGAGATCTACAATGAATGGATCCGCAGCCGCAATCCCGGACAATACGTAAACAATATCCCGGGTAATGCCTACGACAGTATCTGGTATTCGAAGGGCGAGCTGTCGCTTTTCATTGATTCAATCATGTTTGCAGCCGAGCCGGGCACTTTCGTGGAACCTTACCAGGAAGGCCAGGCCTGGCATATGGCCCGTTTGATGGACCGCCAGGTGCGTCCAGACTCGGCCAGCGCCGAGCATGTACTGATCGCCTATAAAGGGGCTTTCAGGGCCAATCCCGAGATCACCAGGAGCAAGGAAGAGGCTGCAGAACTGGCCGACAGCATTTACAATGTGCTCAGGCGGGATGTGAAAAAACTCGAAGAGATCGCCGCAGCCATGTCTGACGATGCCTCTGTTGTTAACAACAACGGGAATATCGGCTGGTTCAGGGACGGTGAGATGGTTTACCCGTTCAACAATGCTGCCATTAACGGAAAAGTAGGCGATATCGTGCTGGTGGAAACGGCATTCGGTTATCACATCATCCACGTGACCGGACAAACGGAAAAAGACGTAAGGGTAAGGGTGGCCCGGATCGAAGTACCGATCGAATACAGCTCGGAAACGCATGACAGGTACTATGCAAACGCTGCACGCTTTGCCGGCGAAAACAACACCCGTGAAAAATTCGACCAGGCAGTGATCGACGAGGGGCTCGAAAAAAGGGAGGCTAAATATGTAAGGGAAATGCAGTTCAACCTGCCGGCCCTTGAAAATTCGCGCCAGGTCATTGTCTGGCTGTTCAGGGACGACACAGAGGTCGACGATGTTTCGCGCCTGTTCGACATGGGGGATAAATTCATGGTGGCCGTATATACCGACGGGCGCGAAGAAGGCATTGCCCCCTTTGAAGATGCCAGGGAACAGATTACCAACCTCCTGGCCAACGAACGCAAGGCTGAATACCTCACCGAAAAGGTCGGTAATCTTGGTACCAATGACATTTTTGCCATTGCCCGCGCTTTCAATACCAGCGTAGATACGCTTTCCGACTTCTCCATGATTTCAAGGAATATTCCCGGCTATGGAACAGAGAATGAAGTGGTGGGGCAATTGTTCACTTTCGAAGAAGGACAGAACACGGGTATCCTGAAAGGCAATGCCGGGATCTTTGTGGCAGAGATCGATAAGGTTGAAAAGGCCCCCGACATCGATAATTACGGACTGTACATCTCGCGCAAGCTGAATGACCTGAGCACACGCGTAATGAACAACTACCATTTCACCGCGCTCAAGAAAGAAGCTGAAATTAAGGACTACCGCAGGTATTTCTATTAAGATATTACGGGAAAGTAAAGAAAGGGGCATCTTTGGGGATGCCCTTTTTTTATGCATTCATGCGCATGGCTTCCACCGGATCAAGGCGTGAGGCCATCAGTGCGGGTACATAACCTGCCACCAACCCGATCACCGAAGAGGTGACAAGCCCGATGAGGATCTTGTTAAGGGTGAGCACGATCTCGAACCCAAGGATCTCCGAACCGATATAGGTACCGGCAAATACCAGGATCAAACCAACGCTGCCGCCAATGAGCGACAGGAAGATGGCTTCGAAAAGGAATTGTATGAGGATGAAGAAATTCTTGGCACCGAGCGATTTCTGTATACCGATAATATTGGTCCTTTCCCTCACCGATACGAACATGATATTGGCTATCCCGAAACCACCTACAATAAGCGAAAATCCACCTATGATCCAGCCAACCATGGCGATCACCCCGAAGAGCTGGTCGAAGCTCTGTGTGATGATGTCGGTTTCGTTGATCGAAAAATCATTCTCGGCCGAAGGCTTAAGTTTATGGATCGATCGCATGATGCCCGTAAGCTCGTCTATCAATTCCTGATTGGTCACACCAGGCCTGGCCCTGACCACGATGGTGGTCGACAGGTTTCGGATATCGAGCACGGTCCTCGCATAGTTCATGGGGATGATCACCTGGTTGTCGGAACTGTTGCCGAAAAGATCTTCCCCCTCTTTTTTCATCACCCCGATCACTTCAAGTTTCCGGTTGAATACTTTTACCTTTCGTCCCACCGGTTCTGCATCCAGGAAGAGGTTATCCGCAATGTCGGCCCCAAGGATGATCACATTCTTGCCACTGTTCGATTCCAGTGGAGTAAAATACCGGCCATTGCTGATCTCCATGGGCATGATCCTTTCAAAATCGTGTGTGATGGCCAGTACGTTCACACCTTCGATGCGGTTTGACAGGTACCTGACATCCCTGCTCACTTCGATGAAGAGCGCACTGCCTTCCGCGGCCATGCTCCTTCTCTGTATTTCGCGAAGGTCCTTGAGGGTTGGTTCCGGGCGCTGGTAATATTTCCACCAGGGATAATCGCTTCCCGACGACCACGGCCATTTCTGGATGAACAGCACATTGCTGCCCAGTGATTCTATACCCTTGCGCATCGAGCGTTCAAGGCTGTCGAACACCGTAAGTACGCTGATAATGGAGAAAATCCCGATGGTAAGGCCCAGCAGGGTGAGGATCGTACGCGTTTTGTTCACCATGAGCTCGTGCACGGCAAAAACGAAACTTTCCCTCAAAAGTCGAAAGAAGATCATAGGACCCGGAGATCAAACAAAATGTAAAGTTATGTAATAAATTTAAAAATATGCATTAAATTTGGGCTTTGCGGCTTTCAATTGCATTACCTTAACCATCCCGATCGTGAAGAAAATCAACAGGGCATTAATTTCGGTATACCATAAGGACGGGCTCGAAGAGATCGTAACCCTGCTCGACAGTGCAGGGGTGGAAATCGTTTCGACGGGGGGCACCTGGGATTTTATCAGCAAACTGGGGATTAAGGCCGTAACGGTTGAATCGCTGACAGGTTATCCCTCTATACTGGGGGGCCGGGTGAAAACCCTGCATCCCATGATCTTCGGGGGAATCCTGGGCCGTCGCGAACATAGCGGGGATATCGGCCATTTCGAGGAATACGGGATCCCGGTGATCGACCTGGTCATCGTCGACCTTTATCCTTTCGGGGAAACACTGGCCACAACGAACGACGAATCCGAGATCATAGAAAAGATAGATATCGGAGGTATTTCCCTGATCAGGGCCGCAGCCAAGAATTTCAGGGATGTGCTTATCGTGCCATCCATGGACCACTATGGCGAGTTGATCGGGCTGCTGAAGAAAAACGGGGCCCGGACCTCCCTTGACGACAGGAAGCGTTTTGCCGCTTATGCCTTCGATGTTTCATCCCATTACGATACGGCCATCCATGGGTATTTTGCCGGCGACGGGGGCTCCTTCAAGGTGAGCTGCCGCGAACCCAACCCCCTGCGATATGGTGAAAACCCTCACCAGCAGGGTATTTTCTTCGGAGATCTCGACAAGGTGTTCAGTCAACTTCATGGCAAGGCCATCTCTTATAATAACCTCGGCGACCTTGATGCGGCCCTCGGGTTGATCGGTGAATTTGAAGAAACGACCTTTGCCATCCTG
The DNA here is from genome assembly GCA_040775045.1 of Bacteroidales bacterium. GTDB lineage: Bacteria > Bacteroidota > Bacteroidia > Bacteroidales > B18-G4 > B18-G4. Next base: position 11,471 of record JAXGTH010000054.1, on the reverse strand, counting down.
AAGCACAACAATGCCTGCGGTATTGCCAGTCGGCCCGTGCTGCTTGATGCCTGGAAAGATGCCCTTGCGGGTGACCCCGTTTCTGCGTTCGGTGGTGTGCTGGCTACCAATACCCCGATTGATGAGGAAACGGCTGTTGAGATCGATAAACTGTTCTTCGAAATCATCATTGCCCCTTCTTACGCCAGTGGGGCCCTGGAAGCGCTTAAATCGAAAAAGAACAGGATCATCCTTGAGCAGAAAGACACAACATTTCCCCGGAAAACCTTCAGGTCCATCCTTAACGGGGTGATCGTGCAGGAAAGGGATCTTAACACGGAAACGGCCGGCGACCTCCGGGTGGTGACCGAAAAGATGCCGGGCAAAGAAGAGATCGACGACCTGCTTTTTGCCAACAAGGTGGTAAAGCATACCAGGTCGAATGCCATCGTACTGGCAAAAAACAAGCAACTGCTTGCAAGCGGCACCGGTCAGACCTCCAGGGTGGACGCCCTGAAGCAGGCTATTGCCAAGGCAGGCGAATTCGGTTTCGACCTCAGGGGCGCCGTGATGGCATCCGACGCCTTTTTCCCTTTCGCCGATTCGGTTGAAATAGCAGGAAATGCGGGCATCAAAGCAGTCATACAGCCGGGCGGCTCGGTGAGGGATCAGGATTCCATCGATCATTGCAATACACATGGCATGGCCATGGTCTTTACGGGGATCCGGCATTTTAAACATTAACAATTGACAGGATATGGGACTTTTCTCCTTTTTTACCAAAGAAATAGCCATCGACCTTGGCACAGCCAACACCATCATCATTTACAACGATAAAGTGGTGGTGGATGAGCCCTCTATCGTTGCCATTGAGCGGAATACGGGAAAGATCATTGCCGTGGGTAAAAGGGCTATGATGATGCACGGAAAGACACATGAGAACATCAAGACGGTCAGGCCATTGCGCGACGGGGTGATCGCCGATTTCCAGTCGGCTGAATACATGATCAGGGAGATGATCAAGATGATCTTTCCGCGAAAGACCATGTTCCCGCCAGCCCTGAAAATGGTGATATGTATCCCTTCGGGCATCACCGAGGTGGAAGAGCGTGCCGTAAAGGATTCTGCCGAACAGGCAGGCGCCAAGGAGGTCAAGTTGATCCATGAACCCATGGCTGCAGCCATCGGCATCGGTATCGACGTACTGGAACCCACCGGTAACATGGTGATCGATATTGGCGGGGGAACCAGCGAGATCGCGGTGATCGCCCTCGGCGGCATCGTCAACAACAAATCGATCAGGATCGCCGGCGACGATTTCAACTACGATATCATGGAATACATGCGTAAACAGCATAACATCAATATCGGCGAACGTACAGCCGAAAGGATAAAGATCGAGGTGGGGGCAGCCATTACCGACCTCGACAGTCCGCCGGAAGATTATGCCGTACATGGCAGGGACATGCTAACGGGTATTCCTAAGGAGATCACGGTGAACTATGCCGAGATCGCCAACGCCCTCGACAAGTCGATTTCAAAGATTGAGGCCGCAGTGCTGAATGCCCTGGAAATGACCCCGCCCGAACTTTCTGCCGACATTTACCGCACCGGTATTTATCTGGCCGGCGGGGGTTCTATGCTGCGCGGCCTCGACAAGCGGCTGCACCTGAAGACAAAGCTGCCCGTGCATGTGGCGGAAGACCCGCTCAGGGCAGTGGCCAGGGGTACCGGGATCGCCCTGAAGAATTTCGACAAGTTCACATTCCTGATCAAATAGCCTCCGGGAAATATTTCCGGAATGACCACATATTGTTGAATACCTCAGTGCCCGGAAAATGAAATACCTGTTTCTCTTCCTGAAAAAACAGTCGTTCTTTTTCCTGTTCGTCATTTTCGAACTGGTGGCCCTGATCATGTTTTTCAACCACAATCCTTACCAGGGATCGAGATTCCTTAAATCGACCAATGCCATTACCGGCAGTATATTTTCGGCCTTCGATGCCATAGGCGATTATTTTGCGCTGAATGAGGCCAACCGGCAACTCAGCATCGAAAATGCCAGGCTGCACAATGAATCGTACCGGAAATCAGAGGTCAACGACAGCCTTTTGAGCCACGACAGTAATTACCTGTATATTCCCGCCAGGGTGATCAGCAACACCAGCAGGAACCGCAATAATTATATCATGATCAATAAGGGAAGGCTTGACGGAATTGAAAGGGAGATGGGTCTTGTTTCGCCCGGTGGTGTTGCCGGCATTATCGTCGAGGTGTCGCGGCATTATGCCACGGCCATGTCGCTGCTCCATAAAGATGCCAGGGTCAGTGCCAAACTGAAGAAGAACGGCCAGATGGTGAACGTGCGATGGGACGGGATCGATTACCGCAAGGGAATGCTGGAGGACATTCCGACCCATGTCGACCTCCGCCCTGGCGATACGGTGATCACCAGTGGATTTTCATTCGTTTTTCCTGAAAATGTGATTATCGGTACCGTAGGGGAAACGATGATCCGCGGGGCAAATTTCAACAGGGCCGAACTGTTCTTCTCCACCGATTTCAACAGTCTTTATTACGTTTATGCAACCGGGAACCGGGCTTCGGAAGAGCTCGACAGCCTGAAAATTTCCGATGAATATGAACAGGGTCGTGCTGAATAATATCGTCCGCTTCATCCTGCTCATCCTCGTGCAGGTATTCGTGCTGAACAATATCCGTATCGGTGGCTATATCAATCCGTATTTCTATGTGCTGTTCGTTCTGCTGCTTCCATTCGAAACACCGGGATGGCTGCTGCTGGCATCATCGTTCCTGCTGGGATCATCCATCGATTTATTTGTTCATACGCCGGGTATGCACGCCGCAGCGACCGTATTGATGGCTTTTTGCCGGCCTGCCATCATCCGTTTACTGTCAGGTTCAAAAGGCATTGAACAGGGCATGAAACCCGGGATCCGCCACATGGGTTTCCGCTGGTTCCTGATATATTCGCTCTTCCTCATCCTGATCCACCACCTGTTGCTGTTCTATCTCGAGGTTTTCAGGTTTGACGAATTCTGGCAAACACTTTACAGGGTATTCCTGAGCACCTTGTCAACATTGCTGCTGGTGATCGTGGCGGAATACCTTTTCATGAGAAGAAAGGATAAAGACTAAAAATCCATACCAAAATAAACCCGAACAAAATTGAACTACACATGAAAAAAACAACACTGCTCATTCTGATCCTGGCATTTCTTTCCTCATGCATGACGCGCGAGGAAAAAGAACTGACCTACACCCTGAAACTCAGTATCGACACTTTGACCGACGGTTATGCCTATCTCCGTATAAGGGAAGACGGCGAATGGGTCAGGCTGGACTCAAGCCTTCCCGCCGATGGAATTTACAGCATGCAGGGAAAGTTGGATTTCCCATCGATGCATTACCTGTTCATCAGCGACCTGAACAGGAACATTCCGCTTTTTCTTGATGGGGGCGACATTATGATCGAGGCCTACAGGGATGATCCTGCCGCCACGAAGATCAGCGGTTCGAAAGCCCACGACGAATACCGTCTTTACGAAGAACAACTTAAGACCTTTGATGAGCAGATAAGGGATGTGTATGCGCAATACAGGGTTGCCAGGGATTCGGGGAACGATGTGCTCAGGGACAGCCTCTCATCCCTGATAGACAAGCTGTATGAAGAGGAGCAGCAATTCAACAAGGATTACGTATTGGAGCACAATGCAAACGTGACCGCCCCCTATATTGCCTACCGCAATTCCTACTCATGGACGGTGGAGGAACTGGAAGAGATCGTGAATAATTTCGATCCTGCCCTTCATGCCTCTCCCGATTACGTTTTCCTGGCCGACAGGATCGTTACGCTGAAAAGGGTCGCCGTTGGTCAGCCCCTGGTCGATTTCGTGATGAAGGATACCAGCGGAGTGGATGTGCGGCTCTCGGAGATCAGCAAGGGGAAATACATGCTTGTCGATTTCTGGGCTTCCTGGTGTGGCCCCTGCAGGGCCGAAAATCCGAATATCGTAGCCTGTTACAGGGATTTTCATGATAAAGGTTTAGATATCCTCGGGGTATCATTCGACAATGACAGGGATAAATGGATCGGAGCCATCCACGACGACAGCCTCTACTGGCACCATGTTTCCGACCTGCAGTACTGGAACAATGCCGCAGGAAAACTTTATGGCATAAGGGCTATTCCATCAAGCATACTGCTCGATCCCGAAGGCATCATTATTGACAAAGACCTCAGGGGGGATGAATTGAGGACCAGGCTCGGCGAGCTGATGCCCGAATAGCGGGTCGGAAATCTTCTATTTCCTGATCCCTCAGTCGAATTCAATATTGCGATGTGCCCCGTCGCAATAAGGTTTATTGGCAGAATGGCCGCAACGGCACAGATAAGTGTCGGTTTCCTTTTCGGTGACCGATCCGTCCTTGTTAACGATGGTGCATTTACCCTTGACTACGTAAGGCCCTTTGTTGATAATTTCAATTTTCATGGCTTATTGATATTTCATGGTACTTAACCCGGCGTTCATTGGTTCCCGCTAGTTGCCCTTTTCTTTCCAGCGTGCATTGAATGATTTCCTGGCCAGGGGTGGCAGGTCGCGACGTGGTCCCCAACCCGTCCCGAGGGCTTTGCGATAGGCGAAATTTCGGATACCGAATCCCCCCATATCCATGAATTTCCTGCTGAGCATCATCTTTTTCATGCCCCTCATGGTCCATTTTTCATTCCCTTCGAAATGCCCCCCTTTTACCGATTCGTTCCTGTTAAGCAGCAGGAGTTTGTGCAGGGGGATCTTTACCGGGCATACATCAGTACATGCACCGCAAAGTGTTGAGGCAAAGCTCAAATGCCCATAGTCGTTCATTCCCTTCATGAACGGACTGATCACGGAACCGATCGGCCCCGTATAGGTCGTATTATAGGTATGTCCGCCAATGCTCCTGTATACCGGACAGGCATTCAGGCAGGCCCCGCAACGGATGCATGACAGGGCGATGCGCTGCCTTTCTTTTTTGAGGACCTCTGTACGCCCGTTGTTCAGCAGAACCACATACATTTCAGCAGGACCGTCGTTTTCCTTCTCACGCCGTGGGCCGCTGACGATCGAATTATATGCCGTAACATGCTGGCCGGTGCCATATGCTGCCAGCAATGGCCAGAACAATTCAAGGTCGGTGAGTGAGGGTATGATCTTTTCAATACCCGCCACAACGATATGGATACGAGGAAAGGACATGCTGAACAATCCATTCCCTTCATTTTCAGTAACGGCAACGGAACCTGTATCGGCAACCAGGAAATTGGCACCGGTGATGCCGATATCGGCCGACACGAATTCAGGCCTTAAACGGTTCCTTACAAAAGCGGTGATATCATCCGGAGTACTGTTTCTGTCGAGATCGAAAAGATTGTAGAACAACTCCGCGATATCTTCTTTCGACTTATGCATGACCGGCGTAACGATATGATAGGGTTTTTCACCGGCCAGCTGCGCAATATATTCACCCAGATCTGTTTCTATTGTTTTTATACCCCTTTCTTCAAGGATTTCATTGATCCCGATCTCTTCGGTGGTCATCGATTTGGATTTGACCACACTTTTCGCCCCGTGCTTATCAACAATATGCATGATCTCCCTTACTGCTTCTGCAGCATCCTGGGCCCAGATCACCTTACCGCCTTTTTTGCTGAAATTCGATTCGAATTCGATGAGGTATTTTTCCAGTTCGTTGATCACCTTGTATTTCAGGTGAGCCGCCCTTTTTCTGGCAAGTTCCTGCTTGCTGAACTGTGCTTTTCCTTTTGCCACGGCATCGTCGTACCTGCCAATATTGTATTTGATCGTTTTCCGGTGATCCCGGTCGAACCCCTTTATTTCAGCATCCTGCAGGAATTTCTTCTTCATCTCGGCCATGTATTCTCTTTATCTACAACGTCTTTGATATCTTTTCAACCCTGCGTTGATGCCTTCCTCCTTCAAATTCGGTATTGATGAATTTCAAAGCCATTTCCATGGCCGTATCATGATCGATAAACCTGCCCGGCAATGACAGTATATTGGCATTGTTATGTTCCCTGGCCAGCCGGGCTTGTTCAACCGACCAGCATAATGCCGCCCTTACATGAGGATATTTATTGGCTGTCATTTGTGCACCATTCCCGCTGCCGCAAAGGATAATGCCTATCTGGAACTCACCATCGTTCACTGCTTTTGCAAGCGGATGTATAAAGTCAGGATAATCAACACTCTCAGATGAATACGTACCCATATCCCGGATGATATAACCAAGGGTTTCAAGTTTAATCCTCAGATGTTCCTTCATTTCAAAACCGCCGTGGTCACATGCTATGGGTATGGTCTGTCGTTTATCGAACATATCATGTTATTTTACCACAAAGTTAGATAATTTTGAGAGGCATGACGGTTATTGATGCAGACCTGGTGATGAATGATGCAAATGAATGATAATTTCTTTGCTTTTATGAACATTTGTGTTGTTAATATTGTGTTATTATTGTGATAAGATGTTGATTTATTTCTGTTCAGGGTACCTGTTTGTTTATAATTACCGGATCGAGCATTTTTCAAGGTCTGTTATTAAATTTTATTCATGGGGAATGAACATAAAAAGAACATAATTTTATGATGAAAATATTCACAACAATTAACATAAGATACTTGTCAATAAATACTTAAATTATTATAATTAAAGATATTAAGACAATATTTTGGAACGGTAAATGTTAATAAAACTGTATATTTAAAAATAACAAGAAAAAGGATGAAAAGTTATCCATGAAATGAACAGGATAATAACATAATAGAAATTTTTTTAGATTATTATTTTAATAATATAATGTTGATAAGCTCCGGGATATGGATTACAGGGAAGAGATCTTAAGGTTGAAGAAGGAAAAACGGGCGGTGATCCTGGCTCATTATTACCAGGTTCCCGAGATACAGGACATTGCCGATTATGTAGGAGACAGTCTTGGATTGTCGCAACAGGCGTCAAAGGCCGATGCCGACATGATCGTGTTTGCCGGTGTTCATTTCATGGCTGAAACGGCCAAGATCCTCAGCCCGCAGACAAAGGTTGTACTTCCCGACATGGAAGCAGGATGTTCGCTGGCCGATTCATGCCCTCCCGACCAGTTTGGCGAATTCAGGAAGAAATACCCCGATCATATCGTGATCTCCTACATCAACTGCAGTGCAGCCATCAAGACCATGTCGGATGTGATCTGTACATCGGGCAATGCCAGACAGATCGTGGAATCCTTTCCTGAAGAACAGAAGATCATCTTTGCCCCCGACAAGAACCTAGGCGGTTATATCAACAGGATCACCGGAAGGAATATGGTGTTGTGGGACGGGACCTGTGAGGTTCATGACATCCTGAACACGGAAGCCATCATCAATCTCAGGATAGAGCATCCCGATGCCAAACTTGTGGCCCATCCCGAATGCAAGGCGCAGGTTCTGGAACTGGCCGATTATATAGGTTCAACAACCGCCATGCTCAGGTTCACGGAACAGGATGATGCACAAAAATATATCGTTGCCACGGAAACGGGTATCCTGCACCAGATGAGAAAGAACTCTCCCAACAAGGAATTCATCATCGTTCCCACGGATAAAACCTGTGCCTGTAACGATTGTCCTTACATGAAGCTGAATACCATGGAGAAACTTTATCTTTGCATGCGGAATGAGCGGCCAGAGATCGTACTCGACCCGAAAACCATCGAGCTTGCAAGGAAACCCATCGACAGGATGCTTGAAATATCGAGGAAACTGAACCTTATCAAATAGATGAAGGCCCTTAAGATCATATTTTTTTCAGTATTTGTCATATTCACAACAGCTGTTTTCGCTCAGGAACAGGGTATTCCGGATGGTTTTACCATTTTTTATCATCCAAACGGCGAAAAAAGCAGCGAAGGGAATATTGTTGATGGTAAACCTGAGGGATACTGGAAAACTTACAGTGAAGAAGGAATTCTCATATCGGAAGGGAACAGGAAAAACCACCTGCTCGACAGCGTATGGAAATTTTACGACGAGGAAGGCAATATCAAAATGGAGATCACCTACCGCGAGGGAAAGAAGAACGGGATAAGGACCACCTACAGGGAAAATGAGAAGATTGAGGAGAATTTCATTGATGACCTCAAACAGGGTATCAGCACGTATTATTATCCTGACGGACCGATCAGGAAAATTGTCAATTACATCGATGGACTCGAAGAAGGCATTGCCAGGGAATATGCCGAAGACGGGAGGATCATCCAGCTCATCACATACAAAAAAGGTTTCATCGTAAACAGGGAGAGGATCAACCGTTTCGACAGCCAGGGCAACAAGCACGGGAACTGGAAATATTTCCATGATAATGGTGAATTGCAGCTCGAATGCATTTACAAGCACGGGCTGCTGAACGGATACTACAAGGAATACGACAGGGAAGGGAAACTACTGAATGCTTATAAATACGTGGAGGGTGAAAAGCAGGAGTTCGTGGCAGAACTGACAAAACTCGACGTGAAAACAGAATATTATCCGAATGGAAATGTAAGGGTGAAGGCAACCTTCAAGGACGACAAACCGGAAGGCGTTTGGAGGGAATATTCTGAAGAAGGGGAGATCGAAAAATCATATATCTATCGTTACGGGGTGATCGTCGGTGAGGGCATCATCACCGAACAGGGTGAAAAAACCGGCCCGTGGAAGGAATTTTATGAAAATGGTGCTTTAAAGGGTGAAGGGGCCTATGAGAAAGATGTAAAGGTTGGCCCGTGGACCTTTTATCACATGAACGGAGAGATCGAGCAGGCAGGGGTTTACGACAGCCTTGGAAGGCCCGAGGGCGAGTGGAACTGGTATTATGACTCAGGGATACTACAGCGAAAGGAAAGCTTCAGGGATGGCCTGGCCGAAGGGCTGATGAGCGAGTACGACGAACTGGGAAACCTCATCACACAGGGCACCTATTACAAAGGTTTGGAAGACGGAGATTGGTTCTATGAACTCGGTGACCACCGTGAAGAAGGAGCCTACATCGAAGGTTTGCGCGACGGAGAATGGAGGAGCTATTACAGGGATGGTACCCTTAAATTCAAAGGAAAATTCATCGAAGACAATCCCCACGGCGAACACCTTTGGTACTGGGATAACGGCAAACTGAAAGATAAAGGCAACTATATCATGGGCCGGAAACACGGCGACTGGATCACCTATAATTATGATGGTTCGGTATTCCTGGTGATCACATACGAGAACGGGATAGAAAAGAAATATGACGGCATGCCGGTACCCCCTGAATTCATGATCGATGATATCGAATAATTATTACCTTTGACAACCAAAATTTAAACTAGGAGGAAACATGTACAAGAACATTTTGCTTATCATGGCAATTGCAGCAATAATGTGGGCCTGCGGTGGCCAGCAGACTGCACAACAGGAAGAAACGGTTCTGCAGGAAGAGATCGTGGTTGATGAACCCGTGGTCATGACCCTGGCCGAATTCAGGGAAAAAGCACCTGAATTTGTCGGCAAAGAAGTACAGCTTGAAGGTACGGTGATCCATGTCTGCAAACATGGCGGACAGAAGATGTTCATCACGGCCGATGATCCGGATATCAGGATCAAGATCACCACGGGTGAAGAAATGCCTGCATTTGATGTTGCCCTTGAAGGCAGCCATATAAAGGTACTTGGCATTGTGGAAGAGATCGAATCGGAAGTAACCGGCGAAGGCCAGAATGCCGAAGAAGGCCATGAAGAAGATGCCGACCACGAAAATTACTACCACAAACCTCAGTATTCGGTATCCTGCATCAAATATTCGGTCGAGGAAACCATACCTACGGAAGAATAAGCACGGAACATAATCTGTTGTAAGAATTTTACCTGAACAGGGGGTCAATATTATGCTGTGCATAAGATTGATTCCCTGTTTGCTCATGATTCCACGGATATGGCAAAGTATAGCTGGAGAAAATGGTTCAGGGTGATCCACAGGGATTTCGGGTACCTGTTTTTTGGCGTAACCCTGGTATATGCCATTTCCGGTATTGCCATCAACCATCTCGACGACTGGAATCCGAACTATATCATTACCTCGGAGGAGATACAAACGGATCTTGGGCCGGGAACCGGAAGGGATGAGATCGTCGATATGCTGAGCCTGTACGGGGAGGAAAAGAACTACAAGAATCATTATTTCCCGAATGAGAACGGCCTTAAGATCTTTCTGAAGGACGGGGTGGTTTACGTTAACCTCAACAACGGGAAAGGGCTGATAGAGAAAAGCAAGCGCCGTCCTGTTTTCCGCGAGATGAACTATCTCCACTATAATCCGGTGAAATACTGGACATGGTTCTCAGATCTCTATGCCGGCGCCCTCATAGCCCTTGCGGTGACAGGGCTTTTCCTTGTCAGGGGGAGAAAGGGCATCACGGGAAGGGGTGCATGGCTCACCATCCTTGGAATTCTTATCCCGCTCATTTACCTGTTCATCTACTTTTACTGATATGGACGAACTGTTGTTTTTCATCATCTTCATCATCTGGTACGCCGGCGCACTCATCATATCCGATAAAATGGGAAAGAAAAGCAGGCTGGGGGAAGAATGGACCTTCTTTATCGGCTTCATGTTCACACCGATCATATCCGCAGTCCTTGCTTCACTATTAAAAAAATAAATCCGGCGCCCGATGCCATTAAAGCTACCTTTCTGGGGAAACAGCACTCCAAACACTTAATAATTCACACAAAGGAAAACAATCCCTTTTTCCCTTTTCCCTTTTCCCTGAAGGATGCCGCTACGCGGTCCGCCTGACGTCCGTGATTTGCAAGCCCCGCCCTCTTAAAGTCCCAAAGTCCCCTCGTCTCAAAGTCGGGTGCGCGTTTTGCGGTGTGCCTTCCGCAGTGCTTGGATCTCATGTCTCATTACCCATATCTCATCCCCATTTTCCATTAAGGATATGTGCCGGCCGGCTTTCCGGAAATAATTCAACAAGCGCTACGCGCTTGGTAACTCTTGATTGCCGGTCTTGCTACAACTGATGAACCGCTACGCGGTTCGCCTTTTCGCTTCACAGCCTTACTTCTCTTTTCCCTTTTTCCTTCTTCCATTTTCCCTTTTCCCTGAAGGATGCCGCTACGCGGTCCGCCTGTCGTCCGTGATTTGCAAGCCCCGCCCTCCCAAAGTCCCAAAGTCCCCTCGTATCAAAGTCGGGTGCGCGTTTTGCGGTGTGCCTTCCGCAGTACTTGGATCTCATGTCTCAAATCTCAATACTCACATCTCATCCCCATTTTCCTTTTTCCTTTTACCATATTCCATTTTCCATTCTTCACACCATATCAAAATCCATCTGCTTCCTGCTGAGATCGATCTTCTTGACCCTGATCCTGACCTGGTCGCCAAGCTTGTAGCGGTGCCCGTGCCTTGAACCGATC
>JAXGTH010000053.1:0-15990 GCA_040775045.1 Bacteroidales bacterium | reverse complement strand
GAGCCCCTCGACTTCGCTCGGGACAGGTTTAGCGTTTCTATAGTATTTAGGATTTATAGTTTAGGATTTAGGGTTTAGAGTTTAGAATTTAGGATTTAGAGTTTAGGATTTAGGATTTAGAGTTTCTTTAGTATTTAGGATTTAGAGTTTCTTTAGTATTTAGGATTTAGAGTTTAGAATTTATCAAAGTTACATCTTTTAAGGGAAAATACTAAACACTTTGATTTATCACTTTTTCAAGCACTTCTGTTATGGATCTGAAGGTCTTGTTGCCTTTTTTCCTGGCCTTGTCAAAGGGGATCCATTTCACTTTGATGATCCCTTCGTCGGTGGCGGGTGTGGTTTCCTGGTCCCTGGCAGCATTCATGAGGTACCAGTGTGTTTTTTTGATGATCAGCCTTCTGTTCCTGCGGTAAAAATGATAGGTGACCGATATTTTTTTTCTGACTTTCAGTTTCTTGAGACCGGTTTCCTCCATCACCTCCCTGACGGCTGCCTCCTTCCTTTTTTCCTTGCGGTTCTTTTTACCCTTGGGCAGGTCCCAGCGCCCGTGCCTGTGGATCATTAATACCTCCCTGCCTTCACTGACCACGGCACCACCTGCTGCCTTGGTTACTTTAAAGCTGAAAATGAACTCTTTAAACAATTTATCAACACTTTTCTTCCGGTATACATACAGGGTCCTCAGTTTTTTCGACCATATAAAATCTTCAAATACAGCCATTAATTGCGTCATCCCCCTGTACTTGTGCGCAGCGCAGGATTTCCCCTTCAGGGGTATGTTCATATTTTCTGTGAAAACAAGCAGTTTATCCTTGATGAAAACTTTATAATTTTGGTGCATGATCTTTAACGAAGAAACAGCGGTAACGGTATCGGATTTCCTGTTACAAATTAAAGCAATAAAACTGGATAATGCCAAACCCTTTACCTGGGCATCGGGTTTGAAGTCGCCGATCTATTGCGACAACAGAATAACCCTTTCCTTCCCTAAGGTGAGGACCTACATCCGGCAGCAGTTTGTGAAAGCCATACAGGAGGCATTCGGTGATGTTGAGGCCATCGCCGGCGTTGCAACCGGGGGGATCCCGCAAGGTGCCCTGGTGGCTCAGGAACTCGGGCTGCCGTTTGCCTATGTCCGTTCGGCCAGTAAAGGCCACGGCCTCGAAAACCTCATCGAAGGCGTGGTGGAAAAGGGCCAGTCGGTCGTGGTGGTCGAAGACCTGGTCTCCACCGGCGGAAGCAGCCTCAAGGCTGTGCAGGCACTCCGTCAGGCAGGCTGCATCGTGAAAGGGATGGTGGCCATTTTTACCTATAATATGAAAGCCTCGGTCGAAAATTTCGAGAAAGAACAGTGCAAGCTTATCACTTTGGCCGACTACGATATCCTGGTTAAAAGGGCCGTGGAAAATGAATACATCAAGGATTCTGACCTGCAGTCGCTCATCGAGTGGCGGGAAGATCCGAAGAAATGGGCTGAAAAATTCAACTGATCTTCCCGTGGACATCACCAGCGAACCTGTCATCGTCAACAAACCTGCAGGGGAAATTTTTAACTTCCTCAAGGATTTCAACAACTACCGTGAACTCATGCCTGAACAGGTCGTCAGGTGGGAATCGGACGAAACGTCAGGCAGGTTTACCATCAGGGATATGGCCGAGATCGGGATGCGGATCCGTGAGGCACACCCTGACGATCATGTGCTCATCGGTTCGGATGGAAAAGTGCCTTTTGAATTCACCCTGCGGATGGCCATCGAACGCAAGGGCGACGGGCAGTCGGTGGTACAGGTCTTCTTCGATGGCGAGGTGTCACCCTTCATCTCCATGATGGCCCGACGACCGCTGACCAACCTGGTTAACCATATGGCAGAGCGCATCAGGCAGTTGCATGAGTGATGGCCCGGGTCGCGGGATTGTCCCGGGCAGGCTGTGATCATTCAAAAACGGTAAACGATCTCCTTCATGTCGCAGCTGATCATCCCGCCTTCAGTTTCCAGCATCAGTTTCCCGAATTCGTCCACACCGGTGATCCTGGCCATGATCACCGATCCCCCGTAGGCATATTCCCTCCATTCATCCATGCCGAGCAGGTAACCGTAGTACTCGGCTTCGATCTGCCGGTACTCGCCGCGCCGCAGCTGTTCATACCTATCGTGTAGGCAACGGGTAAGCGCTGCGATCAGCTCCCTGACAGGATAGGTCTTTCCGGTCATCGACCTGAGGGAGACGGGATTTGGGAGGTGATCCGCGAAAGTGATCTGGTTCACATTGATGCCGATACCGGCGATCACATGATCGAAGGACCGGCCCATGATCTCGTTATTGATCAGGATGCCCCCGATTTTGCCGTCGCTGGCATATATATCGTTGGGCCATTTGATGAAGAGGATGTCGTCGGGCAGATAATCCTCAAGGAAGTCGACGATCCCGAGCGCAATCGTCATGCTCATGATGAATTGCTTCGAAACATCAAGGAATCCGGGGTATAGGATCATGGTCATCAGGATGTTCTGCCCGGCCTCGCTTTCCCAGGTATTACCGTCCTGGCCCCTGCCGGCCGACTGGAAACCTGCAGCCACCACAGTCCCCTCTGCAGGCTTTCCCTTTCGCAGGATATCCCTGGCATAGTCGTTCGTTGAAACCACTTCATCAAGATATATGATACTATGGTCCATACAGATTGTCCTTTATGCAAAGTTAATCCTTCAGCGTGGACTTTTGTTATGATCCGGCCATTGTTTTAAGGCGATTTCTTAAATTATGTTAATACATTCCATTCTTTTCATTGCCAGCCAGGCCCGAAATGGCAGTGCAAAACCAATTTTATGTACCTTTGCGGTAAATATCAGCAAATGGCAATTAACTCATTGACAGAATCAAGGCAATTGGTCGGGCTGGTGGTTGAAGCGCTGGAGGATAAAAAAGGTGTCGATATCGTTTATATTGATTTCAGCAGGTCTGCGAACACGGTTGCCCGTTATTTTGTTATATGCCATGGAACAAGCAATGTCCATGTCGACAGCCTGGCCGACGGGGTGATCGAAAAAGTAAAGAAGGAAACGGGCACAGGTCCCTGGAACAAGGAGGGATTTGAAAATGCGGAATGGATATTGCTGGACTATGCCGACGTGGTGGTGCATATCTTCCAGGAAAACCACCGTAAATTCTATAACCTGGAAGGGCTCTGGGCTGATATGAAGACCACGCGCGTGGCGTAAAAACAAACATAATCCCCTTTTCACGACATAATGGCAGATACGGATAAGAATAGCGGCAACAGAAAACCCGGTACACCTCCCAAACCGAACAGGAAGGGCAAATTCAATTTTTATTGGATCTATGCCATTATGTTCCTGATCATCATCCTATACTATTTTGTGAATACCGGCGAAAGTGCCAAGCAGATCTACTGGCCGAGGCTTGAAACAATGATCGAGCAGGGCCACATCGAGAAGATCGTGGTCGTGAACGAAGAAAAAGCAGAGATATTCATCAAGGAATCTGCATTGAATCAGGATACGGCCTATAACGATATCCGGGATAAGAATTTCGGGGCGGGAGAACCGCAGTATTACCTCTCGGTGAGTTCGGACGACGGCTTTACTGCCACACTGAACGAATTTGTAAAGGAAAACAATATTGCCTACAGGATACCGGTCGAATACGTTACCCGTACCAGCTGGACCGATTCCCTGGGCTGGCTGCTTCCGATCCTCATCCTCGTGGTGGTATGGATCGTGATCATGCGGATGATGGGGCGCGGCGCTGCCGGAGGCGGACAGATCTTCAACATCGGCAAGTCGAAGGCACAGCTCTTTGACAAGAGCACCAGCGTGTCGATCAATTTCCAGGACGTGGCGGGGCTTGAAGAGGCTAAAGTGGAGATCAAAGAGATCGTCGACTTCCTCAAGAGCCCAGAAAAATATACCAAGCTGGGCGGCAAGATCCCCAAGGGAGCCCTCCTGGTCGGACCCCCGGGAACCGGGAAGACGCTGCTTGCCAAAGCTGTGGCAGGTGAGGCCAGGGTGCCCTTCTTCAGCATCTCGGGTTCCGATTTCGTGGAGATGTTCGTGGGTGTAGGCGCTTCCAGGGTCCGCGACCTGTTCAAGCAGGCCAAGGAAAAGGCCCCCTGCATCATTTTTATCGATGAGATCGATGCCATCGGCCGCGCCAGGGGAAAGAACCCCATGACCGGGGCCAACGATGAACGGGAAAATACACTTAACCAGCTGCTCACCGAGATGGACGGTTTTTCGAGCAATACAGGTGTTATTATCCTGGCAGCCACCAACCGTGCCGACATCCTCGACAGGGCATTGATGCGCGCCGGAAGGTTCGACAGGCAGATCCATGTTGAACTTCCCGACCTGGAAGAGCGTAAAGCCATCTTCGGCGTTCATATGCGGCCGCTGAAGACCGACGGGTCCGTCAAGGTGGAGTTCCTGGCCAAGCAAACGCCCGGCTTCTCGGGTGCCGACATTGCCAATGTCTGCAACGAGGCGGCTCTGATCGCAGCCCGAAAAAGCAATGAAAGCGTTACGAAGCAGGATTTCATGGATGCCATCGACAGGATTATCGGGGGGCTGGAAAAAAGGAACAAGATCATTTCGGCCAGGGAGAAGAAGGTCATCGCGTTCCACGAGGCCGGGCATGCCTCCATCAGCTGGTTGCTTGAGCATGCGCATCCTCTGGTAAAGGTGACGATCGTACCCAGGGGCAAGGCGCTCGGCGCGGCCTGGTACCTGCCCGAAGAACGGCAGATCACCACCTGGGACCAGATGTTCGATGAGATGACGGCTACCCTCGGTGGCAGGGCCTCTGAAGAGGTTATCTTCGGTAAAGTGTCGACCGGTGCCCTCAACGATCTCGAACGGGTGACCAAACAGGCTTATAACATGGTGGTATATTTCGGCCTGAACGAAAAGATCGGCAACATCAGCTATTACGATTCCACGGGACAGCAGGAATATTCATTCCACAAGCCATACAGCGAGAAAACGGCTGAACTGATCGACAAGGAGATCAAGGCAATGGTGGAGAAAGCATACCACAGGGCGGTGAAGCTGTTGAAGGAGAACAGGGAAAAGCTCGAAATACTTGCCCACAGACTGCTGGAAAAGGAAGTCATCTTCAGCGAAGACCTTGAACAGATCTTTGGCAAACGGCCCTGGCATGATGAGGAGAAAAGACCCGGCGAAAACGGTAACAACGACATAAAGGAAAAGGCTGCCAGCGAAAACGGCGGGAATGAAAAACCCCTTGATGAGGATACGGCCACCCATGTTGCTGACCAGCCGGATGCCCGGGCTGAGGATGAAGCCACGGAAGATCTGTCGGAAGAGCAAAAGAAATAAAACCTCATGGACGAAACCACATCCCGCGAGAAAGTGCTGAAAAGTGTCAGGAATGCCCTGATCTCGAAGCTTGAGAATCCTTACCAGGATGTCGATTTCGATTCGCAGGTATTCGTCCAGCCGGACGATATGCCGGCAATAGTATTTGCCCAGGAATTTATCGGCGTCGGAGGTAAATTTGTTTATTGCAGCGACGACAATGAATTTCTCCAAAATCTTGCTTCGGTGATGGCCGAGAAAAAGTGGGGTTCGTTGCACTGTGCCGACAGTCATTTATCAGGCTTGTTGACCGATGCCGGGATCCGGATTACTTCAGATGAAGGTTCGTTCATGGAGATGAAAGCAGGGCTCACTTCATGTGAATACCTCGTGGTACGACTGGGGAGCGTGATGGTATCATCAGCACAGGCGGGCGGCAGGCGCATGCACGTATACCCCGAGGCGCACCTCGTCTATGCACGCTCATCACAACTTGTCGGTAACCTGAAGGATGCCCTCAACGGGATGAAAGCGAAATATGGCAAGAGCCTGCCTTCGATGATCACGCTGATCACCGGCCCGAGCCGTACGGCCGATATCGAGAAGACCCTGGTTATGGGCGCCCACGGCCCGAAGGAGATTTATGTATTCCTGGTCGATGACCAGGCATAACCTGAATACGGATTTGAAAAACCTCATTGTAAGGACCATCACCGGAGGCATATTCGTTGGCGCCATCGTGGCCAGCGCAATATTGTCGCCCCTTGCCTTTTCTATCTTGTTTTTTATGATCACCCTGGCCGGGATATATGAATTCATCCGGCTGACCGGCGGAAATGACCAGCGCTCCCTGATGGTGCAGGCCCTGGCTGCAGGTGGAATGATCTATGCCGATGTAGCGCTTGTTGCAATGTCATACCTGCCCCTGGAAGCCCTTTGGGGCATTGTCCCGCTTGCGCTGATCCCGCCCCTGGCAATGATCCTTTATTATAAGGGGTTGGTGATAAGGCGGATGGCCGTTTTTTCAGGAAGTTTATTGTTTGTCGTCTTTCCCATGTCATTGTTGAACCTCCTGCTCGACCCCTGGCTTATACCGGAATACCATAATCCCTGGTTCCTGCTAGGGATGTTCGCGATACTCTGGACACACGATACTTTTGCATACCTCTGCGGCAGCATGTTCGGCAGGCATCCACTGTGGAAATCGATATCGCCGAAGAAATCAATTGAGGGCAGTATAGGGGGATTCGGATTTGCAGTGGTTGCCGCATACATCATCTCGATATTCTCTGCCGACCTGCCCGTGTGGGTATGGATAGCCATAGCCTTTGTCGTTGCATTTTTCGGCACTGCGGGCGATCTGGCTGAATCAGTGCTCAAACGCCGTGCCGGGGTCAAGGATTCCGGAAACCTGTTGCCAGGGCATGGAGGGATACTCGATCGTTTCGACAGCTTGCTGCTGGTGTCGCCGCTGGTATTTGTTTTTGTACTTTTGTTTCATTCATGAAGATCCACAGGGCTGGCATAATACCGATCCTTTTCCTGCTTGCAGGTGTTCTCCTGATCCTGGTCGTGGTGAACCATTTCTTCCCTGACCAGACAAAACTCCATTATTTGCTCTATACGGCAGGCACCGTTTTCATGTTCCTGGTGGTAAGGTTCTTCCGCTACCCGGGCAGGATCACCGATGCCGTGGATAACGGGGTATACAGCGGGGCCGACGGGGAAGTGGTTGCCATCGAGAAGGTGCATGTCGATGAATATTTCAATGACGAACGCCTGCAGGTGTCGGTCTTCATGTCGATCTTTGATGTGCATATCAACTGGAGCCCATGCATGGGCAGGGTCGTTTACCGTGAACATCATAAGGGTCGCCACCTGGTGGCCTTCAATCCCAAATCATCACTGATCAACGAACATACCACCCTTGTGATCCGCGACGAAACGGGCAGGGAGGTCATGATGCGGCAGATCGCAGGCGCCGTGGCCCGCCGTATCATCTGCAAACCTGGTGTTGGGAAAAATCTGGCCTCAGGGGAAATGATCGGCATGATCAAGTTCGGGTCCCGTGTTGATCTTCTGCTGCCTCCTGATGCGGAGGTTAAAGTGGAACTGGGCGACAGGGCGAGGGGTGCCGAAACCCTGATGGCCATCCTGAAATGAGCAATTAAGAGGGGATCAAAGGATTTGCTTGAGATCGGTCAGGCAGGTGATCTCGTGGGTCACCTCAACTTCGTGGGGAAGTGAAGACGGGTTGAAATATACCTGGTCCATGCCGATGTTGCGGGCCCCCTCTATGTCAACGGCGAGGTCATCACCAACAATAATGCTTTCTTTAGCAAGGGCACCTGCCCTGGACAGGGCATAATGAAAAATGCCTGGTTCGGGTTTCTTGATCCCTGCCTCCTCCGAAGTGGTTACGGTCCTGAAAAACCTGCCAAGCCCGGCAATCCGGAACTTCTGCTCCTGAACCTCCTGGAATCCGTTGGTGATCAGGTGCAATGGATACCTGGGTGCCAGGTATTCCAGCGCCTCCAGCGCACCGGGGAAGAGAAAGGCCTTATCAGGATCGACCGTTACATAATCCTCCGACATCCCGATGGCAATTCCATGGTCATGGATCCCGAAATCGGCCAGGGCCATCTCGAAACGCCGTATGTTGAGCTTCTCCTTCAGGATCTCACCTTTACGGTACCAGCTCCAGAGCATTTCGTTATGCTTCTCGTAATGCTCCCTGAAGGCAGTGAGCGAAGGTACACCATGCTCCTGCAATTTATATTTGCTGAACATCTTCCTGAAGGAATCTTCGGCACTGGCATCAAAATCCCAGATGGTGCGGTCGAGATCGAAAAAAATGTGCCTGTATTTTTTCATCGGGGCAAAGGTAATGAATATGTGGGTTCAGGGGGCAGGGTACTGGGTACTGGGTGGGTTCTTGGTTCTGGGTGCTGTATTGATCCCTATCGTTGAGTGTTGAGTGTTGAGTTAGTTTTCAGATATTGAATTTGAAGTTCAGAATATGCACTCGGAACTAATCAGGTATCTGGCATCTGGGATCCGGCATCCATAATCATGTATCCAGGATCCAGCCCCCATTGTATTATTTTATCAAAAAATCCTTGACATCGCCTCTGGAATGAATTATCTTTGCGATATCAAAATAATATCAAATAAGTATTAATTTAAATCAAACCGAAAAATGAAAGAAAAGAGTTATTCTCCCATGAATGGTTACCTGGCCCTGCTCATACTGCTGGTCATGATCGGATTTCCAATATACATGATCGCAGCCTTTCAGGCATTCTGGTGGGCCATTATGGGTGGCATCGGGCTGTTTTGCCTGGCAGGCCTGATGGTCGTCAATCCCAATGAGTCCATGGTAATGGTACTCTTCGGGGCCTATAAGGGCACGGTCAAGAAAAACGGCTTTTTCTGGGTGAACCCGTTTTTTACAAGGAAACGGATCTCGCTGAGGGCCCGCAACCTCGACAGCACACCGATCAAAGTGAACGACAAGGTAGGGAACCCCATCATGATAGGCATCGTGCTGGTATGGCGTGTGGAGGAAACCTACAAGGCTGCCTTCGAGGTGGATGATTACGTGCATTTTGTCGATATCCAGACCGAAGCTGCCATCCGTAAGCTGGCCGGTCATTATCCCTACGACAACTTCGATGATGAGATGGCCGAGATCACGCTGCGCTCGGGTGGTGAAGATGTGAATGCTGTCCTGGAGGATGAGATCCGCGAACGGCTCGCCATTGCCGGCATCCATGTGATCGAGGCCAGGATCAGCTACCTGGCATATGCACAGGAAATAGCCAGTGCCATGCTGCGCCGGCAACAGGCTACAGCCATCGTTGCCGCCAGGATCAAGATCGTGGAAGGGGCCGTATCCATGGTCGAGATGGCCCTGGAGGAACTTGGTAAAAAGAAAGTTGTTGAGATGGACGAGGAACGGAAGGCAGCCATGGTAAGCAACCTCATGGTGGTTCTTTGTTCAGATAAAGATGCTACACCGGTGGTGAATACCGGCACCTTGCATCAGTGATCCGGGCTGGATGCCAGCAGCGAGTAGCCAGCAGCCAGTACCAAAGGAATAGGAATTGAAGCGGTCAGATTTATATGGCAAAGAAAAAACCATTCGTATTAAGGCTGAACCCCGATACCCTCGAGAAGGTAGAGAAGTGGGCTGCCGACGAATTTCGCAGTACCAACGGCCAGATCGAGTGGATCATCGATAATGCGCTGCGCAAGGCAGGCAGGAAGAAAGCCTAACATTGGATGATAGCAGATCTGGTGATAGGGAGATTTATGACGGGATATCAGATTTCGGATCCATGATTTTTTGAACCACGAATGATATACGAAATACTTCCGGCTTCCGGAAATCATATATCACTTCTCCCATGATAATTCATTCCATCAACCAATCTGCTATCATCCAATCCATCGTTTGCCCTGGAATGAATTTCTCCGCTCCAGCTCGGCTTCGACCATCTCCACGATGTTTTCATTCCTGACAAGCCCCCATCCCGGACCGGCCTGGAAACGCGGCGGGACCTCCCCCGCAAATCGTTCGATGATGAAGCCGGGATTCAACCTTTCAATGAAATCAACGATGAAAGAGATATATTCCCCGAGACCGAAAAAATAAAAATCGTCCGGTTTTTCCCGGTATTCCTCTTCCATCCTCGTCCCCTTGATGATCTGCAGCTGATGGAATTTGATGTTCGTCAGCGGAAGCGCCGAAAGGACAGGGGCCTCGGCCATCATCTCTTCCCTGCTTTCACCGGGGAGCCCGAAAATGATATGGGCGCCCGTTTTGATCCCCGCAGCGGCCGTTTTCTCAATGGCTTTCACACTGTCCTCCCAGCTATGTCGCCGGTTGATGCGCGCCAGCGTCCTGTCATAACATGATTCGATCCCGTATTCGATGATCACATAATGGGTCCCGGCCAGTTCGCTGAAATATTCCAGCTTTTCGTCATCGATACAGTCGGGACGCGTCCCGATCACCAGGCCGGCGATCTCAGGGAACCTCAATGCCTGCCCGTAGATCTCCTTCAACTGATCCAGCGGGGCATAGGTATTCGAATAGGGCTGGAAATAAGCGAGGAATCTGCCGGGCTTTTTATAGCGCCAGGCATGGAATTCCATCCCCTCCCTGATCTGCTGTTCCACGGGCTTGGAGGGATCACAGTAGGAGGGATTGAAAGCATTGTTGTCGCAATAGGTGCAGCCGCCCCTGCCTTTTGTGCCATCACGGTTGGGACAGGTGAATCCCGCATCGATGCTCAGCTTCTGCACCCGCTCACCGAACAGGGTTTTGAAGTAATTCGAGTAGGCGTTGAAGCGTCGGTTATGGGTCCAGGGATACATGGCTTATATTTTGTACCTCACCGAAAAGGGGGAAGGGGGATACGGGGTGAGGTGCTTTTTTTAGCAAAGCTAAAAAAAAGCAGGGCCATCCGGCCCTGCTTTTTATTTCAGTCACCCTCGCTTTACTCCATAGCCGGGCTTTCCGGCATGGTGTCGGCAGGGTTCATGGTGTCGGCCGGTTCCGGTTCTGCGACCGGGAGTTCCGTCACGTCGTGCACTCCGCGCGAAATCTCGAAGATGGCCAGACCAAGCTGGTCATAGCCTTCGCAATCTTTCAGGAATACGACCGTATCGGCAAGCTTTTCATAAGCTCCCTTATATTCGGTCCTCAGTGCGATGAAATACTTATTCGAAGCAAAGTCCTTGGCATTCTTGTTGTTCACTATGGCAAGGTGCCTGAAGGCTTCGCCAATCTCCTTGATCTCCTGTTCATCCAGCTTCATGTCGGCGCCGGCCTTAAGCTGCAGCTCGGTAAGTTCCTTGCTGAGCTCGTAGGCGTTGCTGACGGCGTTCAGGATCTCTTCGGGCGCATCGGCGGTGTTCACGTGTTCCTTCTGCCCGCAGGAGGCCAATGCCAGTGCCAGCAGCGCCACGAGTATGATTGATGTTATCTTTTTCATGGTTCAGTTTTTTTTGATTTCAATTATTTTGTTGCCCTCTCAAGGCGTTTCATGATCGAGAATACGAATGCTGCTGATAGCAGACAGCATGCCACGAAGATCACCCACAGTTGCCAGAGGTCGATCTTTTCCCAGAGGGTACTGCCCACGAACAGCAGTTTGTTCCCCACGGCGGTAGCAAGCAGCCATCCGCCCTGCATCAGTCCCTGGAACCTCGAAGGCGATACCTTCGATACGAAAGAGATACCCATCGGGCTCAGGAACAGCTCGGCAATGGTCAGTACCAGGTAAGTGCTGATCAGCCAGTACACCGATACCCTTTCGGGTGATGGTGCGCCGGCAAGGCTGGTCGGCGAGGGGAGGTCGATGGAGCTCAGGATCATCACCACGAAGCCCAGGCCTGCCAGGATCATCCCTATCCCGATTTTCCTTGGGGTTGAGGGCTCGATGTTCCTTTTACGCAGCCAACTGAACAGGGCCAGGATGACCGGCGTCAGGAATACGATGAAGATGGGGTTGAACGACTGGAAGATCTCGGGTTCGATGGGGTTGGAGCCTTCAAACCTGGAGTAGAGGTAATAGCCTACGACAACACCGGCTGCCATGGCGAGGATGCCATACAGCCTGTTGCTGGCCTTGTTGCTTCGTTTAACCAGTTGCACGAGGCCCAGGATGAAGGCAAAGATACAGAGCAGTGTTGGCAGGGTGAAGAACAGGTTTGTGACCGGCGGTACCGCATCATTGGTATAATCCCTGGCAAACATCGACAGGGTCAGCCCGTTCTGGTGGAACGACATCCAGAAGAAGATCACCACAAGGAAGACCAGCAGCAGGGCATTGAGCCTTGGGCGCTCCTCCTTGGTGGAGCTTAGATATATCCATGACACAAAGGCAAAGAACAAGCCCACGGCCATCCCCAGCGAAAAGTTATCCAGGAGGAAATGGAAGATGATGGCCGTTGCAGCCATGAAGCCAAGCGAAACGAGGATCTTTACAATGTTCCCGGCGCCGGCCTTTGATGTTTCCCTGATCTCCTGTCCGAGCTCTTCGGTAGCCTGTGCTTCTTTCTTCTTGTCGGGAAGCATCCGCCTGAAGATGCTGAAGATCACAAGGCTGATGATCATCGAGCCGGCTGCGATGCCGAATGCATAGTTATATCCTGTGGCGAAAGCGTCGAGGTAGTCCTTAACAAAGAGTGTAAGGCTGTTGATATGGGTGCCCATCATATCGCTGGCCAGGGGGGCAAACCCGTCCAGCTGCTGGTTCTTCGACACGATGTCGCCGATACCGGTGTAATCAATGGTGTTGATCAGCGGCAGTTCACCGATGTTGAACTTAGCTGCATAAGATTGCAGGTCGGCATTGTAGGTGAATCCCTGTGTCCTGAGGTACCAGTTCCTGATGCCGTTGGCTGCGAAAGGAGCCACGAGGGCACCCATGTTAATACCCATATAGAACACGCTGAAGGCGCTGTCGCGCAGTTTCTCGTACTTCGGGTGATCGTACATCTGCCCGACGATGGCCTGCAGGTTCCCCTTGAAAAGGCCATTACCCAGGGCGATGACCGAAAGGCCTGCAATGGTGTAGAGCATGGGCAGTCCGGGTACGGTCATGATGATGTAACCGCCAAGCATGGTCAGGATGCCGAAAAAGATCGTACCCTTGTAGTTGCGGGTACCGTCGGCAATGAGCCCCCCGATCAGGGCCGCACCGTAAATCCCGAAATAGAACCAGCTGTAGACTTCTCCCGCATCGGTTGCGTTCATGTTGTATTTGGCCTGCAGATAGAAGACCAGGCAGGCCATCATGGTATAAAAGCCGAACCTTTCGCCCATGTTCGCAAAGAAGGCTACCAGTAGCCCTTTCGGATGTCCTTTTAACATAGTTTTAGTTTTTGGTTAGTAATGGTTTATATGTGAATTTCTACATCTGAATTTTCATGAACAAAGCACAAAAATAATTAAAAATTAATGTTATGCAAGGAGAATTCGAAGCGCGGGTTCAGGGATGTGTCATACACCGTTCAGGGGGCAAAATCCCCTTCGCCCCGTCTCCATCTCCGGCCCCTGTTTCAGGCCATTTCAACAAAAAAATGTAATTTCGGTGGTGCTGTGTAATATTTTCTTGTCAGCCTCGTCTTAACAGTGTCATGACCAGAGAAGAGTTCAAACAGGATGTGCTCCCGGTAAAGAACAAACTTTACCGCCTTGCCCTCAGGCTGCTGGGGGATCAGGAGGACGCCATGGACATCGTGCAGGAGATCTTTCTCAGGTTGTGGATGAAAAAGGATGAACTTGGGGAATACAGGAACCTGGAAGCTTACGCGGTTACTATGACCAGGAACCTGTGTCTCGACAAGTTGAAATCGCCGGCAGCACGAGGCGAAACGTACAATGAAAAGAATGAAATGCCCGACAACAGGACACCGTATGACAGGACTGAGCTCAGCGACAGCATGAGGATCGTCAGGGCGGCGATGGATGAACTACCGGAGCAACAAAGACTGGTCATTCATCTGAGGGATGTCGAGGGAAGCGATTTCGATGAAATTGCTGAGATCACGGGGCTCAGTTTGAACAACATCAGGGTGATCCTTTCGAGGGCAAGAAAAAAGATCAGGGATACCCTGATAAAAATACACAGCTATGAGTTCTCAAAAAATTGAAAAATTGCTGGAAAGGTACTTCCAGGGGGAAACTTCCCTGGCCGAGGAACAGGCGCTCAGGGATTTCTTCAGCAAGGAAGAGCTGCCCCGCCACCTGGCAGAACTCAGGGATCAGTTCATGTTCCTCGAAAGGGAAGCCCGGGAGGAACTCCCCGCTTCATTCGAGGACGACCTCTTCGATGAGATCGACAGGCTTGAGCGCAGTTCCAGGTCGACACGGCGTACCTATATATTATATATCAGCGGGGTGGCAGCCACCGTGCTGATTATGGTCACCCTCTTCTTCCGCTTCGATCCGTTTACACGCGAAGCCGATTTCAACCAGCGCGAAGCCGAAACCGCCTTCGCCGAAGCCAGCAGAATACTCTACTTCGTATCGGACAAATTCAACACCGGGGCAAAATCACTCGGAAAAGTTGCACGCTTCGATGAAGGTATCGAAGATCTTAAGAACGTAAAGAGATTTGAGGAAGGTGTGGAGAAAGCCGCACCGGTCTCAAAATTCAACCAGATAACTAAATTAATTACAAATCCCGCACCCGAAAAGGTGCCTAATAGCTTAAAACAATGAAAAAGTTAATGATCACACTGCTCACGATCGTGTTCTTCCTGCCATTTGCCATGTCGCAGGAGAGCGTGACGGAAAAACTGTATTCGAAATACAGCGGTAAGGAAGGATTCACCACGGTCCATATTACAAAGGAACTTTTCAGCATGATCGCCCAGATGAACTTCGAAGGCGAGGATGCCGAAGAGATGAACGAGATGAAGGATGCCATGTCGAAGCTCCAGTTCATCAGGATCGTGATGTTCGAGGACGGGGAGAAGGACAATGCCGACCTCAAGGCCTTCAAAAAAGACCTCGATTCCTTTAACCTGGAAGGGTTCTCGGAACTCATGGTCGTCGACGACAACGATGAAAAGGTCCGCTTCGTGGCCCGCCAGGACGGAAATGTCTTCAAGGAATTCCTGGTCCTGATCGACTCGCCCAAGGAAGCCGGTTTTATCAGCATCTTCGGCGATATGGACATGGAAACGATCTCCAAGGTGTCGCAGAGCATGGGCATACAGGAGATGGGCAAGTTTGGCGGCCCCAAGAAGGATAAAGATGAGAAATAATCCAAAATCCTGAATCATGAAGGTATTTATCAGCATCTTGCTGGCAGTCTTTACCATCACTGCCTTTGCACAGCGATCACCCCTTGGTAAGGTCATCGACAAATACTCCGGTAAAGAGGGGATATCCGTACAGGAGATCGACCTGAAATCGGAGGAGTTTACCAGCCAGTTCAAGGTTGAGGGCGAGGAGATAGAAGCTGCCCTGGCACAGCTGGAAGTGCTGAAGATCATCAACTGTGAAAAGGGCTCTGCATCGTTTGACAAATTCTATGGAAAAGCATCGAAGGCCTTGCAGGACGAAGCTTATTCGGAGCTCATGAAGGTAAACTCGGATGATGGCGAAGATGTGGCTTTATATTCCATGCAGCTTGAGAATGGTCTGGTAGAAGAGTTCGTACTCATGGTGAAAGAGGACTCGGGCCTGATGATGATCTATGTGAAGGGAGAGATTACAATGGAGGATATCGGGATGAATGAAGTTCTAAAGGCTTTTTCCGGCAAGAAGGACTGTGCTCCTGATGAAGGATCAGGCGGAGATTGATCCGCTTCAATATATCATGCTCTTTTAAAGGCTCCGGTGATTTTCGCCGGAGCTTTTTTGGTATTGCCCATTGTGAATGCGGCATTTTTCATGGAACCTTTTTCATTTGGTGGTTTGTTCGGGACCTGGACTGAAGTGAGCTATAGTGACTAGAGTGAACTAGAGTGACTAGAGTTAGTGAGACTGCCTTTTTATGAGCGCAGCGAAATGAAAAGGCCGGGTCGAACGATCCCGAAAGCCTGATGGTTTCAGTGCTTCAGTGCCTGCCCCGAGAACTCGGTGGTTTCATGCTTATGTATGAGCGTGAGTGTGAGCCGTGAAACCATG
>JAXGTH010000052.1:0-16491 GCA_040775045.1 Bacteroidales bacterium | reverse complement strand
GATTATTTCCATGAGGCTGAATCCGATTCGGTGGAAGATGCACTCAAGGAACTGGGTGAGGATGAATTTTCGGAGGAAGAGATCAGGCTCATGCGCATAAAATTCCTATCTGATGTGGGCAATTGATAATTACCGCAAACCCCTGCTGCTCCTGTTTATGATAACTGCATGGCTGTTCATGCCTTCATGTTATGACGTATATGAGGAAGCTGAAGTCGAAAAGCCCGAAAATTTGATCAATATTGACAGCATGGTGGTTATCCTTGCAGATGTTGAAGTGACTGAATCGGCACTCAGGCAGAAACAGAACATGGGGCATGAGATCACCGACCTGGAGGAGCAATATTACCAGTCGGTTTTCAGGAAACATCAGGTCACCCGCGGACAATTCGACAGCAGCCTGGCCTATTACAAGCAGGATATGGCAGTCATGAACAAGATCTATGAAGATGTGATCACCCGCTTAAGCCTGATGGAAAGTAAGATCCAGGCAGAATAAGCTGCCTTGCAAGATATTAGCCGCCGATCAGTTTTTTACATATGTGGCAGTGCAGTACTCCTGCGTTCCGGAAATCAGGAGCGAATAGCCCCATTGGATGGTTCCGTCGGTCTTGTACTGTCCGCTTCCGCTGATCAGCCAGCCTTCACTGTTCCGCTGGCTGTATAACACGATCGAATTCCCGGCAATGATCGCCGTATCGGGTTGTGCAGGGCTCGCAAAGGCAAAATTTCCGAGGAGCACCTGTGCCGAGTTCGAGGGATCCTTGCTGATCGCAACAAGATATTTGCTCTTACCGCAACTTTCATTGTTCACACTCCAGCTACCGGTGAACTTGTCGCGGGCATCGGGCACCGGCGAAGGATTGTTGTCGTCGGTCTCCTCACATGCCCCGAGCATGAAGAGCGAGAGTATTAAAAAATAAAATATCATTCTGTGAATGCCTGTCATAGCTATTATTTTTTGGATTGTCCGCCAAACTGGAATACGATGAAAATGAACAACGTAAAAACAAGGGTGGTGATCAATTGTATTTCAAGGCCGGTATCCATGATGTTCCCGGTCAGCCATCCCTGGTTGATGCACAGGTATTTGAGTATATAATAAAATACTTTGCTGAAAACAATACTGATGAGTATCGACAGTATGGACGACTTGGTTTTATCGTAGAGATACCAGAAAAGCCAAACATTGAGTAACAATTCGAGGCCCATCAGGATGGCTTTCGCCATGGGCGGATGGGCACCCAGGAAAAAGGCAGCTGCCGGGAGTGCGATCGCGAGCACCCAGCCGTTCCACCTTGGAGTAAATGCAAAAGCAAGGATGATCATCATCCGCATGGGATCAAGAGTATGCAACGGATATCCGACGATCCTCGAAAGATCACCAAGGAATATGATGAAAACGATAGCGATGGCATCAAGCAGAAGGGTGCCTGAAACCTTGAGGGTTATTGTCTTTTTCATACTGTAAAATTAAAGCAAAAATGAAATAAAACATCAACTGTTCATGATGAGCCTGCTGAAAAATGCGGGGTGCACGTCGATCATGAACTTTAGCAGGTAGCTCCGGGGATGAGGGAGGCAAGATTGGCTGAAAGAACGGGTATGGCCTACAGTTCACTGAAGACACTCTCGGCAAGACGGCTGGCTCCGATCCTGAAAAGGTCCTTGCAAAGCCATTCTTTTCCCAGCACATCCTTCACGAGTGCAAGATACTGTAAAGCCGTATCGGGGTCGGCAATCCCCCCTGCCGCTTTAATGCCAACTTTTTTACCTGTGATCCTGTGAAATTCACTTATCGTATCAAGCATCACCAGGAATGCATCAGGCGTGGCCGCAGGCTGTATCTTTCCCGTGGAGGTCTTTAAGAAATCAGCCCCGGCGGCCAGTGCGATCTCGGATGCTTTCCGGATGTTTTGAACCGATTGCAGCTCGCCGGTTTCGAGGATCACTTTAAGGTGTACTGCTCCGCAGGCGGCTTTTACCGCCCTGATCTCCTCGGCCACTTCCCCGTATTTCCCTTCAAGGAA
Source organism: Bacteroidales bacterium (assembly GCA_040775045.1). GTDB lineage: Bacteria > Bacteroidota > Bacteroidia > Bacteroidales > B18-G4 > B18-G4. The sequence goes on along the minus strand of JAXGTH010000052.1, from coordinate 14,461 downwards.
TTTGCCACGGCTGATCACCATATCCACTTCATCGGCACCTTCCAGCACCACATAGGAAACTTCCATGAGTTTCACGGCAAGTGAGGTCTGGCCCGATGGAAATGCCGTGGCTACACAGGCCAGCTTCACATCGCTTCCATGCAACTCTTTTTTAGCCAGGGGAGCAAAAGAGGGATACACGCATACTGCAGCTACATTGGGCAGATCCTTTTTACGGCTGGAAAAACCCATCGCCTGTTGACAGAGCCCGGTAACGCGTTCATCGGTATCCGTAGCTTCAAGGGTGGTCAGGTCAATGATGCTGAGGATAAAGGACAGGTCCTTCGGCCGGTTAATTTTTGCAGATTGATTCAACAGTATGCCGGCAACCCTTGCCCTGATCTCATCCTCTGAATAAGGATAAGGCTGGAAATCGATCATGGATCGTAGATTTTGTATTATGCAAAGATAGTCAATTGGACTATTTGCGGTTCAGGTCTACACGCAGGGAGAAAACGTTTGAGTAGAAATAGGAATCGCCGATGTTGGTCAGGGCATAATCGATCGATACCATCTTCCTGATCCTGACACCCACACCGAAATTGGGTTCAAGTGTAAGACTTTTCTTGTTGCCGAAATCCGTCTGCTCCTGAATATTCCTGACACCACCCCTAACATACACAATATCCCTGAAACCAAATTCCACCCCCAGTTTCGGATCAATGCTCACGGGATCGAAGCCCAGTATGGTGTTTCTTTTGCCATCGAAGGTGACATCCATGTCGAGGGCAATGAGCGAGGAGAACTTCTCGGATATCCTTATGGCCCTTCCGGCCCCCAGGTTAAGCCTGGGCAGGGTTAGTTCGAGCGAATTTTCAGGGATCTCGTTGCCTGTGGCCAGGAAAACATCGCGCATTTCATCGCTGACTTCGAAAGTCCAGGCATTGAAGGTATTGGTGATATCGCGGGCCATGGCCCCGAGGAACCATTGTCCTGTGGTATATTGTATGGCGATATCAAGCCCGAAGCCATAAGCCTTGGCAAAACTCCCGATCTGCCGGTAGATCAGCTTCACATTTCCACCATAGCTGAGCCCCCTGATCCTGCTTTTTCTTGAATATGTGAACATGGCCGCATAGTCGGCTGCAGAGAATTTTGTGATCCTGTTGTAATTGATGTTTCCCTGGTTATCGTATAGGTTGATGGTATTGGGGATGTCGTCGATACCCATCCTTATTACCGAAAATCCAACCACGGAAGCAGTATCAAGCCTGAAGGAAAATCCTGCATAATCATACTTGGCGATCCCTGCGAAATATTCGTTATGCATGAGTCCGAGTTGCATATCGGATGTTTGTAAGGAAAGTCCGGCCGGATTCCAGTATGCAGCAGTAACATCATTGGCAACGGCAGTCTGGGCATTGGCCATGCCCAAAGAGCGGGCCCCTACCCCGATGGCAAGAAACTCATTGCTGTATTTCGGCGCCTGGGCATGAACACCTAGGGCAAATGCAAAAATGGCGATGAGTGAAAACGTTTGTTTCATGCAACCGATGGTAATTTAACCATAAACGCTATTTCGTTGGAAATAGTATTGATAAAAACGCAAACACAAAGAAACGATTTTCCGTGAAGTTTAGCGCCGATAAATATCATTATCATTTCCACCACCTCATCAGGCTTGGTAAATGCAGATTATTTGACTAATTTTGTTAAATAATAAGCAGCTTATGAAGCAATTGTTGATCTATAGCACCCTGTTGTCAGTTGTCCTCCTGTCGGGTTGTACCAAGGCCGACGAGGAAGACCAGAAAAATGTCGGCACGCTGACTTTACCCATCGCAAGCTTTTATTTTACGGGGAATGAAGGGCCTGCACCGGTTACCGTAACCTTTCACAATACTTCGCAATACAGCGACCAGTGGGAATGGACTTTTCACAATGGCGCAACTTCAAGCGAATTCGAACCTACTTTCACCTATTATAATAACACCGGGGAAGAAAAAACCTATCTGGTTACCCTTAAAGCCACTGATACATACACCGGCGAAAGCAACACCCGATCCAAATCGGTACTGATAATGCCTTCCAATTGAAAAACGTGGAACTGACCCTCCGGAACCGGATATATTCATCACGGTTTCTTCTACACTTTCGGATCATTTAAGTTCACCTGCTCAAGACTTCAAGTGTTAATATGCTGTTTTGCAATGTATTAGAAATACTGGCATACTCCTTGCTAACTATATTATGTCAAACCCAAAAGAACACAAGAAAATGAAACTAGGACTCAAGATCCCCCAGACATCAAGGAGGACACAGTATTTCAGGTATTTTAAATGTGACCGTTGCGGTTACATCTCCACCAGGAAGAATACTGAATGCCCGATCTGTAAGAAAGACGGGTTGAGCAATAAGCTTCGCTAGGAGAAGTATATCAAGTATTAAGCATATATCATAAAGAAGTTTGACTTTATGATCAATCTATGTTTTCTTCCGATAGCAGTTCTGCCCGATAACCTCCCTCCTGGCCGAGGTTATACTGGTACAGGCCAACCACATCAATTTCAGATCCTGTCCAGGATTGTGGTGTAACAAGTACAAAGGTCCTGACTTTGTAATCCGATTGGTCAGCATCGATCCAGGATCCCGAGTTCGCATATATACTGCTCCTTCCACCATTTCCGGCATAGTATTTCAGCATAGGTTCATGGGTATGCCCGAAAGCAATTACTTCATAATGATCCGGGGCAGGGGGTTGCAGCATATATTGCTCCTCTGCCGCTGAAAAAAGGTCGCTATGTCCGTTCCAGATGGCGTGGAAACAGCATGGCGTCGGCACGGGGACCTGGTTCTGTGCCTGGGTCGACGGCCAGTAATCCTCAATGCTTGCGGCATACATTTCTTCAGCGCCATTGAACGACATGGGGGAAGAATATCCATCGATACCACTCATAATAATGTTCTGAGCGTTTATATCAGGCATCGGCATCCCGAAATGTGCAATGGTATATAAGAAGGCCACATCCCAGGCAGCCCTGAACTCGAATGAGCCAGTAGCCGACTTATCCGGGATATCAGTCGCTGAGGCATTCATCATTCCTTTGGCATATAACCTGGAAACAAAGTAGCCCGGGGGAAGTTTGTGCCCGGGGTTGACCTTGGGCTGCGGACAGTTAAAGAAATCATAACGATGCCCGTGCTCAAACACCATCTCCGGGAAAGGGGAATATTTTCCAAGTCCATCAGGCCCTCCCATCCACCTTGCATTCGGTATGATGGCATGCAGGATCTCTTCGGTCCCAAGCATATCATGATTCCCCGGCACATATACCAGGTCGATACTGTCATGATTTGCAATCTCGTTGAGCAGATCGAAGATGTTTTTATTGGTTGCTGCCCCTGCCACGGCCATGAAAAAGTCGTGAGTACTGCTTATATTCACAGCCGTATCGAAAGGGGAAATGGTGTAGGGAACCAGCCATTCATCGAAAAGATCCCCGAGGATCACCAGCTCCTTTACCCGGCTGCTATCGTGTATCCAGGTAAGGAATGACTCAAGGGCCTCCCTGTTTTTCCCGAACCAGCAATAGTTATTACTGTATGCCCTCGGGTCACCCATGTGAACATCCGAGATTATGGCTATGCTGTTCCGGTTTCCCTCAGCCGGGGTCATGATGCTGTTCCCAATCGTCGTACGGCATTCAATATCCTCTTTAAGGTTTACAGGGGTACCATCGGCATATTTCAACTTATCGGTGAACGATATCATATATTTCCATCCCTGTTTCAATGAATGGCCTGGTCGGAGTGCAAGTATCAGGCGACCGGAAGCCGGCACGATCTCGATCATATGATTTAGCGTGCCGCCAGCATCGCTGAATACAACATGACTTGCCACATTCATACTATCCAGGGCCTTGGCAAAGCTGAGCTCTATCGAACGCTCATGGTAAGGAATACTGAAATAATCACCATGTCTCAATTCGTGACGGGGCAGATCCACATCTGAATAAACGGGCTTGATGTCCGTATCTCCCTTCTTGTTGCATGAATTATTGAGGAATGCCAGGAGAAACCCCAGGAGGATTAGCAGGCTGGTCTTTTTCATAGAAGTTTTTTTTAAAGATAGGGAATCTAATCTTTTACGCAACGCACACTCAGGCAGTATACCCTGGGAACCGTTGAACGGTTAGTGTTCCGGTTCTTTTTTCCTATCATCCTCATCCAGGCAGCAGTCGGGCTGTAATTATCAGCCGTCCAGTAATAGGCGATCTTGTCGAGGTAATTGAAATTTTCGAGACGGTTGTGGTAATTGCCACCAAATTGGACATTGAAACCCAATGTGGTGTCTGTCCTGAGCCGGTAAGCTGCATCATCGGCACCCCCGATGGTCTCTATCATCAGCGACCACTCATCATCGGCAGGAATATGCCAGCCATGCGGGCAGATACCCTGCATATTTCCTGCAACAATCCCAAGGGCATCCCATGAATACATCCCTCCGAATTTCTTACAATTTTCCTCCTTTCTCCCGTAGCATATCCTGTCAATCAATTTACCATTGGCATCATGAACGCTGCGGAGGTTTTCGGCCATCCATAACTGTTCACCGATCCTGACTGTCATGTAAACATTTCCATCGTAATCCCTGATGGTTTCCTGGGCTGATAAAGCAGGATCCAGCCAAAATAAAAGATAACATCCCAGAATGGCCAGAAATAATTGACTGAAAGTCATATTGTTGTTATTAGGATGTCAAAATAACAAATAAACATCAAAGGATAATGACACAGTTGACCAATTCCTCATTCGGGTTAATAAACGGAACCCATAACCTACGATCATACCATATATATCTACAATTTCATGCCAGATGAACTGACATGAGGACCTGAACTCCGTCGAAAATTCAAATGCCTGCAATACTTTTCCTTACTACATTCCTGTATTTAACTTTTTATTAACAAATCAATAAATTGCTGTTATTCAGCTTTTTGAAATACAATGAATCTCATTTTGTTTAATTATTTACTCTTTTTGTTAAACAATATGGGGGTCCCGGTGTTTAAAGTACGTTGAACAAAATTTCGAACTTAAACACTTAAAAACATGAAAACGCTGAAAAAATCTTTACTCATTCTTGCGGTGGCCGTTTTTGGCTTTTCCGCTTCAGGCTTCGGCCAGGCACGGGTGCAGGTTATCCACAACGCTGCCGATCTTGCCGCCGAAGTAGTTGACGTTTGGTTGGACGATGTCCTCCTGATCGATAACTTCGAATTCAGGACCGCATCTCCCTTTATCGATGCCCCGGCCGGGGTGGAATTTACCATCTCCATCCAGCCGCCGACCAGTACAGGACCTGAAAACCCGCTCTGGTCACAGAACTACACGCTCACCAACGGCGAAACCTATATCCTGGTAGCCAATGGTATCGTGAGCCCGGAAGGTTATGAGCCGGTGCAACCTTTTGATATATATGTATATGCCATGGGCAGGGAAAATGCTACCATTGGGAGCAATTCCGACGTGCTGGTCTTCCACGGGTCGACAGATGCGCCTGTGGTGGATGTGGTAGAAGTTGGACAGGGAGCAGGTACGATCATCGATGACCTCGCTTATGGCGACTATGCCGGTTACCTTGAACTTCCCACTGCTGATTATTCCATTCAGATAAGGAATGAGGCAGGCACAGATGTGGTTGCCCAGTATGCCGCCCCGCTCTCGACCCTTGGACTTGACGGAGCTGCCATCACCGTGCTGGCTTCCGGGTTCCTGAATCCTGCCGCCAACAGCAATGGTCCGGCTTTCGGCCTCTGGGTAGCCCTTGCTTCGGGTGGTGACCTGGTGGCGCTTCCTTCGGAAGCCATCAGTACGGCACGCGTCCAGGTGATCCACAACTCGGCTGATCCTGCCGCTGCATCAGTAGATGTTTGGCTGGATAACACGCTCCTGATCGACAATTTCGCATTCAGGACCGCTACGCCGTTCATCGACGCTCCTGCCGGTGTAGAATTCACCATCGCCATTCAGCCCGACAACAGCACCAATCCCAACAATCCGCTGTGGTCGCAGAACTATACCCTGACAGGTGGCGAAAAATACATCCTTATAGCAGGTGGTAATGTAAATGCTGCTGCCTTCCCCCCTGAAAACCCCTTCGATATCTTTGTATATCCGATGGCAAGGGAAATAGCAGGTGATGCCATGAACACCGATGTGCTTGTATTCCATGGCTCGACCGATGCCCCGGTCGTTGATGTGGTGGAAGTGACCAATACCGTCACAACCCTGGCAGATGACTTCGCCTTTGGCGATTTCGCAGGCTATCTTGAACTGCCCACGGCCGACTACTCGCTGCAGATCAGGGATGAAACCGGATCAGTGGTGGTGGCACAGTATGCTGCCCCGCTGTCGAGCCTCAGCCTTGATGGAGGAGCGATCAGTGTTGTCGCCTCAGGGTTCCTGAACCCCTCCTATTGGGGAACAGGTAATATCTTCGGATTGTGGGTTGCGCTGCCGACCGGTGGTGCACTGGTGGAGCTTCCTGCAGAGGCCATATCCCCGGCAAAAGTGCAGGTGATCCACAATTCGGCAGACACTGCCGCCCGCTTCGTGGATGTATGGCTTGACAATACCCTCATCCTGGATGACTTTGAGTTCAGGACGGCATCACCCTTCATCGATGCTCCCCAGGGTGTACCTTTCACCATTGCCGTGCAGCCCTCCAACAGCACCAGCCCCAGCAACCCGCTGTGGTCACAGAGCTACACCCTGACGGGTGGCAACAGGTACGTACTCGTGGCCAACGGCATCGTGATCCCCAACGGTTACAACCCGGTTGAACCATTCGATATCTATGTCTATGACATGGGAAGGGAAGTTGCATCCGGCATGATGAATACCGATGTGCTCGTATTCCACGGCTCTACCGATGCCCCGGTTGTTGATATCGTAGAAGTCGGTCAGGGTGCAGGCACCATCATTGACGATTTCGCTTATGGCGAATTTGCAGGCTATCTTGAACTGCCCACAGCAGACTACTCCCTGCAGGTGAGGAATGCTGCAGGAACGGATGTCGTGGCACAGTATGCCGCCCCGCTCTCTACCCTCGGCCTCGATGGCGCATCACTCAGCATCATGGCATCAGGTTTTCTTAATCCGTCGATGAACAATGGCGGTGATGCTTTCGGACTCTGGGTAGCCCTGGCTTCCGGCGGTGATCTTATCGAACTCCCGCTCGAAGACATCTCAACGGCCCGCGTACAGGTTCTTCACAACTCGGCCGACACGGCTGCCCGCTTCGTGGATGTGTGGCTCGACGACATGCTCCTGATCGACGATTTCGAATTCAGGACCGCCACGCCCTTCATCGATGCACCGGCAGGTGTTGAATTCACCATCGCCATTCAGCCGGCCAACAGCACAAGCGCAGGCAACCCACTCTGGTCGCAAGAGTATACCCTTGCCGGCAACGGGAAATACATCCTTGTAGCCAATGGTATTGTAAGTGCCAGCGGGTATACCCCCAACGTACCTTTCGACATTTTTGTATACGACCTCGGTCGCGAAGCCGGCAGTGACGTCAACAAGACCGACCTGCTTGTCTTCCACGGATCTACCGACGCCCCGACCGTCGACATCTATGAAACCCGTTTCGTTGATGGACAGATCATCGATGACCTGATGTATGGCGAGTTTGAAGGTTACCTGGAACTTGCAACTCAAAACTATGCACTCCAGCTCAGGGATGAAACAGGCAACGAGATCATCGCCCAGTACCGTGCCCCGCTGTTTGCCCTTGGCATGCAGGGCGAAGCCGCCACTATACTGGCTTCCGGTTTCCTGAACCCCGGCGAAAACAGCAATGGGGAGAACTTTGGTTTATGGATGGCTTTTGCCTCAGGCGGACAGTTTTTCGAACTACCCCCTGAAGTCCCCACTAGTGCTCGCGTTCAGGTGATCCACAACGCTGCCGACACAGCAGCAGGCACTGTAGACATCTGGCTCGACAACTCACTCCTGATCGACGATTTCGAATTCAGGACAGCTACCCCCTTCATTGACGCCCCGGCGGGAGAACCGTTCACCATCTCCGTAAAGCCAGCCAACAGCGTTAATGCGCTCAACCCCTTGTGGTCGCAGACCTATACCCTTGAGGGTGGCATGAACTACATCCTCGTGGCAAATGGTATTGTATCCGCCAGCGGTTACGAACCCACACAACCTTTTGACATCTATGTATATCCCCAGGCAAGGCAGATCGGCACGGATGCCATGAACACCGATGTGCTCGTTTTCCATGGTTCGACCGATGCACCCGTCGTTGATGTGGTTGAAGTTGCCCAGGGAGCAGGAACGATCATCGACGACCTGGCATACGGTGATTTTGCCGGATATCTGGAACTGCCTGCAGCGGACTATTCACTGCAGATCCGTAATGAAGCCGGTACCGATGTCGTGGCACAATATGCTGCCCCGCTTGCTACGCTTGGCCTCGACGGAGCCGCCATCAGCGTGCTGGCATCCGGGTTCCTTAATCCCGAAGCCAACAGCAATGGTGAAGCTTTCGGCCTCTGGGTAGCCCTTGCTTCCGGTGGCGATCTTATCGAGCTGCCGGCTGAAGCAATCTCCACGGCCCGTGTGCAGGTGATCCACAACTCTGCCGACCTGGCTGCCGCTGAAGTGGATGTATGGCTTAACGACGTGCTCCTGATCGACAATTTCGCATTCAGGACTGCCACCCCATTCATCGATGCACCGGCTGGCGAAGAATTCACCATCGCCATCCAGCCCCCTGCGAGTACCGGACCTGAAGATCCGCTGTGGTCGCAGAACTATACCCTGGAAGGCGGAGCCAAATATGTGCTCATTGCCAATGGCATTGTCAGCCCGACAGGATATGACCCACTGCAGCCTTTCGACATCTATGTGTATCCGGCAGGCAGGGAAATTGCCAGCGACGACATGAACACCGACGTGCTCGTTTTCCATGGCTCAACCGATGCACCGACCGTCGACATTTGGGAAACTGCCTTTGTTGGCGGCCCCATCATCGACGATCTTATGTATGGTGAGTTCGAGGATTACCTCGAGCTTGGCACCAACGACTATGTGCTGGAGATCAGGGATGAGACCGGATCGGCAGTAGTAGCTGCCTACCTTGCACCGCTGGCTTCGCTCGGACTCGAGGGACAGTCTATCTCAGTGCTGGCATCAGGATTCCTTAATCCCGCAGCCAACAGCAATGGACCTGCCTTCGGACTCTGGGTATCGCTGGCTGCCGGCGGGGAACTGATCCCGCTCTCCATTGCGGTTTCCGTTGAGGAAGAAGAGACCATCAGCGAAAGCGCCCTCAACGTTTATCCCAACCCCGCGCGTGCTTATGTCAACGTGAACTATACGATCACGAAAGATGAAAGGGTAAGCTTCGAGGTTTACAACCTGCTTGGGAACAGGGTGCTGGAATACGGCCAGGCTTTCCAGGCTGCCGGAACCTACACCGAGCAACTCAACCTGTCAGGATTGTCGGATGGCATGTACCTCCTGAAGATCCAGGCTGGCAACGAGCAGGTGATCAGGAAGATCAAAGTGATGAACTAACCTGCCAATACATAAAACAAAAAGCCCGGCATTCGCCGGGCTTTTTTTATTTTTCTGAAATGCAATGATCCATCAGATGGTCTTAAGCGGATAAAGTATCCTGCCCGAGATCGAAGATCCGGATTACGTTATTCCCGACTACTTAAAGGCAGGTATCCCCGTGGCTTCCGCACCCGTGATGAGCAGGTGAATGTCATGCGTGCCCTCATAGGTGATCACCGATTCGAGGTTCATCATATGGCGCATCATGGGGAAGTCGTTTGTGATCCCCATGGCGCCCAGGATCTGGCGCGTTTCACGGGCTATGACAAGGGCCATGTGCACATTGTTCCGCTTGGCCATGGAGATTTGCGCTGCCGTGGCCTTGCCATCGTTACGAAGGTTGCCAAGGCGCCATAACAGCAGCTGTGCTTTCGTGATCTCGGTGAGCGCTTCGGCCAGTTTTTTCTGTTGCAGCTGGAAGCCCGCGATGGGCCTGCCAAACTGCTTCCGCTCGAGCGAATATCTCAGGGCTGCATCATAGCAATCCATGGCTGCACCCACAGCTCCCCATGCGATGCCGTAACGGGCAGAGTTCAGGCAGCTTAACGGCCCCCTGAGGCCTTTCACCTCGGGAAAGAGGTTTTCCTTCGGGACCCTGACATTATCAAATACCAGTTCACCGGTAACGGAGGCGCGAAGCGAGTACTTGCCATGAGTAAGCGGGGCAGAATAGCCTTCGGAGCCGGCTTCAACAACCATCCCGCGAATAACCCCTTCTTCATCCTTGGCCCAGACCACGGCGATATCGGCAATGGTCGAGTTCGTGATCCACATCTTGGCCCCGTTGAGGATGACATGATCGCCCTTGTCTTCAAAATGGGTGACCATGCTTCCCGGGTCAGAACCATGGTTTGGCTCGGTGAGCCCGAAACAGCCGATGATCTCTCCACTGACCAGGCGAGGCAGCCATTTTTGCTTCTGTTCTTCAGTGCCAAATTTCCATATCGGGTAGCAAACCAGCGAGGTCTGGACGGAAGCCATGGACCGGATTCCCGAATCACCACGCTCAAGCTCCTGCATGATCAGCCCGTAAGAGGTGAAGTCGAGACCGGGGCCGCCATATTCCTCAGGGATGAACGGGCCAAACATGCCCAGCTCACCCATCTCCTTTACCAGGTGCCTGGGGAATTCCGATTTCTCAAAATATTCTTCAATGATGGGTTTTACCGAACGGTTCACCCAATCCCTTGCCGCATCACGGATGATCTTGTGCTCATCGGTATAAAGTTCATCAACAAGGTAATGGTCGGGCATTGTGAATTGGACAGTTGCTGACATTGTATATGGATTAAGTAAATGACTTGATTGCCCGGCAAAATTATAGATATTGTTATTAATTTCACAATAAATTAACTATAAAATAACTATTTAGTTTCACTTAAAATAGTTGACAAAAACTGCCTCATAATTTGTGATTTCCTACCTTTGTCGCCTGGAACCGGGAACCCGGCAAAAGGCAACGGTTATCAAAGGCCGGAAGTTAAGAACCAGCACAATTGAATGATTTAAAGATAGATGTATGCAAGCACTGATTGACGGATCGAGGTTGATGACGGAAGCATTGGTCAGGGCGGGGGCCGATGTTTTTATCGGCTATCCCATCACCCCGGCCAATAACCTTTATTTATTCTCCGGAAGGCGTTTCAGGACCTTCTTTGCCGCACCTGACGAAATCACCACCCTGCAATGGATGAGCGGATTTTCAGCAGCCGGGAAACTGCCTGTAACGGCTACTTCATTCCCGGGCTTCGCGCTGATGATCGAATCGATCAATATGGCCTACATGATGGAACTTCCCATGGTCATCGTGCTGGTGCAAAGGCTCGGGCCTGCAACGGGTACAGCCACCTGCGGCGCCCAGGGCGATATATCGCTGCTCAACGGCATGCTGTCGGGAGGATATTCCATCCCGGTGATCAGTACTTCCGAGCCCAACGACTGCTGGGAGATGGCCGACCGTGCGATAAAAACAGCCGTTGATCTGCGCACCCCGGTCATCCTGCTCACTTCAAAGGAAGAAGTGATGACACAATTCAGTTTCGACCTTGAAAGCTTGGAAGAGATCGAACCGGTAAAAAGGAAATACTACGAAAACAATGAAAAATTCATCCCTTACAGGAGGGATAACAGGGGTGTACCGGAATTCCTGCCGGTGAGCAACGACAGGCACCAGGTGAGATATACGGCATCCACCCATAATGAATATGGCATCCTTGAAGGGATTACGCCGGGGGCATTAAAAAACACGATCGAGATCCACGAAAAGATAGAAAAGAACATTGAATCTTATCTGCACTATGAATACAACAGGGCTGGCAATGCCAGTACGATCGTGATCTCTTACGGTATTACAGCAAACGCTGCGAGGGAAGCTGCACAAGTATTGAGGGATGAAGGGAATGAAGTATCCCTGCTCATACCGAAGACCCTGTTACCGGTTCCTGCCCTGTACCCGGATATCATAAAGACATACCGTCATATTGTGATCGCCGAAGAGAATTACCACGGGCTATACAGCAGGTTGTTGTTTGGGGCCCGCATGCCCGAAAACGTTTATCCTGTAAATGCTATCGGCCGCATGATCAGCCCTGACGAAATCATTGAGGAGGTGAAGAAACATGGAAACTAGATTTATCAATACCGACACACTGCCATTCTGCAAGGGATGCGGGCACAGCACCATCAGCCAGAATACCGAAAAGGCCCTTCAGAAGATCGGACTCAGGCTCCTCGACGTGATCCTGGTAACGGATATCGGCTGTCATGGCATCATCGATAAGGCTTTTGATACGCATACGGTTCACGGCCTCCATGGCAGGTCCGTGGCCCTGGCTTCAGGTGTTTCGGCAGGCATAAATGATCCAGATAAAAAAGTGATCGTGTATATTGGTGACGGCGGCGCCACCATTGGGATGCAGCACCTGCTTGATGCTGCGCACAACGGATACAACATGACCGTAGTGATCCACAATAACATGCTCTATGGCATGACGGGCGGGCAGCCCAGCGAGTTCACCCCGCAGGGGTTCAAGACCCCCACCCTGCCTCAGGGTGCGTCGCACAAGGGCTATGATATTTGTGCCCTTGTTGCGGCTGCCGGCGCCAGCTATGTAAGCCGTATAACAGGAATAGGTGACATTTCCGGCCAGCTTGCCGAAGCCTTTTCCAGGAAAGGCTTCTCCCTGGTTGAAGTGATGGAGATCTGTCCGTCATACGGGGTAAAAAGCAACCCCGGCATGAAACTGAAAAGCCTGATAGAAGAAGCAGGCATCGAGATCAAGGTTTATGCCGACAGGGAGCCAGAAGCCTATGTTACCGAGGAACGCGAGGGACTTCCCGGCCTGCTGGACCCGAAACTCGTCATTGAGCAGGAATATGAGCATAAGCTTGAACGGCCCGTAAGGCTTTTCCTCAGCGGAACTGCCGGGGAGGGTGTTCAGTCGGCCGCAGAGATGATGGTCCGCGCCGGCATGCGCTGCGGACTGCAAGGCACAAAGAAAGGCAGCTACCCCGTTACGGTGGGTGTAGGCTTTTCGGCTTCCAACATTATACTCTCACCAGAGCCTATCCTGTATACCGGCGCTCCGAGGCCGGATGTTATCGTTGTAACATCCGACGACGGAATGAACTTTGCCGGGAAACTTATCGACAATGCAGGAGAAGAAACCCTGCTGATCATCGACAGCTCCCTGCCGGAAATAAAAACGAAGGCAAAAATCGTACGCCATCACTTCCGTGAACATGTTGGCGGTCGCAATGCCATGGTTATGGCCATGTTCGAATTCATCCGCCAATCGGGTGCCATCCCCATGGAAGCCCTGAAGAAGCAATTCCTCGAAGGAAAGATCGGGGCCAGTGAGAAGCTGAGGGGACAGATCGAATCGGAGTATTTTTGATGATCAGGGATTGATTTACCTTTAACAGGATTGAGTTTTAGATGATCATTCAACCCCTAGGGGTTGCAAGGCTTTACTCTATCGTTTACCACAGGTTGCATCTGGGGTTATTGTTGTTGAACTGCTTCGCAGTTTCCTGTCTGCCGATGTCAAGGAAAATACGTTCCTGAGGTATCGGACGCTGTTCCCGCCTGGAAGTCCTGATTGCAATAAGTACTGATGGTGTTAGTAATTTGTCCTTATCGAAAAGGGGACATTTTCTTGATTTTGGTATTAATAGTTAAGGGGATATTCAACTCCTCCGGAGTTGTCCGGCTTTGGTGACATTCCTGCCACAGGTTTCACCTGTGGTTATTATGGTTGAACTGCTCCGCAGTTCAACTTCGGTGCGCCGTCTTATTTATGCAATCCCGGAGGGATTGAACAATGATCAAGGCATGTGAACACGGGGGCGTGCCGGTGGAACGGACTGCCGGTGTATGAACCGGGGGCCGCGGGAACGGACATCCCGAAGGGATGAACATCAATAACCACAGGCGATAGCCTGTGAAAATGCGGCGGCGCACCCGGCACAATCCCAGAGGGATTGAACAATGATCAAGGCATGTGAACACTGGATCATGCCGGTGGAACGGTCTGCCGGTGTGTGAACCAGGGGCCGTGAGGCCGGACATCCCGAAGGGATGAACATCAATAACCACAGGCGATAGCCTTTTGCATTGCGGTAGCGCGCACGGCAAAATCCCGGAGGGATTGAACAATGATCAAGGCATGTGAATACGGGCTTATGCCGGTGGAACGGTCTGCCGGTGTGCGAACCAGGGGCCGTGGGCACGGACATCCCGTAGGGATGAACATCAATAACCCCAGGCGATAGCCTGTGGAAATGCGGCGGCGCACACGGCACAATCCCGGAGGGATTGAACAATGATCAAAGCATG
>JAXGTH010000051.1:0-16939 GCA_040775045.1 Bacteroidales bacterium | reverse complement strand
ACCATGGCGAAGGCATAGCGGTGCCATTCGCCCAGCGGGTCGGGCGTAGCCGATACTGCCAGCAACTGGTAATTGATGCCATTGTTGGTGTTAACGGCAAACTGCGAGGCAAGCCAGCGATCGGCTACCTCGTCATAAAGGATGATGGGGTCACCGTCGTTGGTGCCCGTCCAGGGCCCGATGAAACCCTGCCAGAGCGTGCTGTTGTTGACCGGGCCATAAAGCTTGTTCCCCTGCTTGTCCCAGATGGCGAAAGAGAGGTTGATCATCTGGAAGTAATGGTTTGGTCCGACATCACCGTCGGTGTCGGGAGGGAATACACCATTCACATTCCCAACACCCTCGATGCCCACCAGCGGACCCTTGCTCCCACGGTTAGGATAGATAAGCTGCGGTGCACCGTCGGCCTTCCCGGCCGTGTTCTGGTTGATCCTGTCCCTGATCTCCTGCTTCATCGACTTGTTCTCCACAACGCCGTTCTTCCAGGAGCGGTCTTTCTCGGCAGTCAGCACTGCGGGCATGTCGCGCAGGGCAGGCGAAAGGTCATAATAATCCGCTTCGACGACCAGGGCCGGTCCCGGATTGTCCTGTGCGAACCCTACCGAAAGGATCATGGCTGCAAGCAGGAACGTCAATAACTTCTTTTGCATGATTTTAATAGTTTGTTGATAAATACATTCACTTGTCATTTGCGTGCAAACAAAGAAGCAGTCAACAAATTCCCAAAGACCCGCTATTGCTGCGGATCCTATTCGATCCTGAAGCTGAAACTCCTTTTCAGTTTGTTACGGTAAACATAAAGCACCCAGTAGTAAGGTACCAGCACAAGGATGGCCGACAAGCCTGCAAGGCCTTCATTACCGGTGAGAACAAGGACCAGTACAAGCATCCCCATCATCACAAGGAACGGAACAACGTATCCCAGCATGACAGCTTTGCTGCCCTGCGACCTTCTCATGGTCACTGTCACTTTATCACCTCCCCTGAATTCCCGTCCGGATTCCTTCCTGACCTCCACCACTTTCTCCTCCATCTCGGCCAGGTTACACATGCCCTTGGCATGGCAACTGGAGCAGGCCGACATGGCGAGTATTTTCACAAATACAGTGCTTTCGGTCACATTCTCAACGATCCCCGGATGGGTTATATCCTCTCTGGCGCTCATTTGAACCGCGCAAATATATCAATTTTAGATATTAACAAGTCAGGAGCCGTTTTGTTTACGGCGTGCTGAGGCTGAGCGGCAGGATCTTGCCGTTGAAATAGCGATGGCCTTCCAGGGCAAAGTCGGCAATGAACCTGGCCATTTCCCTTGCCGTAAGCGGGGCCTTGTATCCGGGAAATGCCTGCGAGAGCATTTCTGTCTGCGCTGCACCAAGGGCCAGGCAGTTGACCGAGATGCCATAATCCTTCAATTCCTCGGCCATGCACTCACTCAGAATGGCCAGGGCACCCTTGCTGGCGCTGTAGAGCGAAAGCCCCGGAAATTTGGCACTGCCCTGGTAGCCGCCCATGCTACTGATGTTCACGATATGGGCATTGTCTTCGAAGAGCGGGATAAGTTCACGGGAGATCAGGAAAGGGGCCTTCACATTGACATTCATCAGGTGGTCGAAATCCGTAGGGCTCAGCTGCGAAAACTTCTTGTTCACCAGCGCGCCGGCATTGTTTACAAGAACATGGATCTCCGAGATATGGCCCCGAACCTGTTTCGAAAGGGAATCGAAATCGCCAAATTCAAGGTCGAAGGGAAAAGGGATCACCTCCGAAGTGCCGGACGCTTCCCTGCGAATGTCTTCCAGGCGGTCCTTGTCCCTCGCCAGGACCAGGATCCTGTGCCCGCCTCTTGCCGCAAGTTCCAGGGCAAGTTCCTTCCCGATGCCCCGGCTTGCGCCCGTGATAATGATATTCATGGTGATATTTTTAGGTTGCTAAGGTAACACAAATCCCCCTGCACGTCAAATTGTGCATGTCGCGAAGGTTTTTTCGGTATTTCTTGGCAAGAATCCTTAACTTTGAGGTAGGTTTGGCGCATTGTTTGCAGGAGAACCTTAACCAACAATATGATTATGAAGGTATTGCTTTATATGATCATTTTCCCGGCCATCATGCTGACTGCCACTCCCGGCTTCCTACAGGGGCAGGAGGTCAGCGACATGGCCAACCAGGCCATCAGGAACGGTGATGCCGGTAAGCTCAGCGACTATTTCAATTCGAGCATTGACATCATTCTGCCCGATATCGACCAGTCGATGAGCAAATCGCACGCCACGCAGGTGATGAAGGACTTTTTCAGGGATAACCCGCCCAGGTCGTTTACCGTGAACCATACCGGCTCCTCACGGGAAGCGACCAAATACACCATAGGCACCTATAAAAGCGGGACCAAATCCTTCAAGACCTATATGCTGCTGAAAGAGATCGACGGGAATTACCTCATCGTGCAGTTACAGTTCGAGCAGGAGTAACTTAAGCCGTTGGATATGAATGTTGACGATTTCATAAGGCATGCCCTGCAGGAAGACCTGGGCGACGGAGACCATACCTCCCTGGCCACCATCCCTCGTGACAAGCGGGGTTCCGCTGCGCTGCTGGTGAAGCAGCAGGGCATCCTGGCCGGTGTGGAGGTTGCCGATAAGGTTTTCAGGGCCGTGGACCCCGAAACGGAGGTCGACATCATGATCCCTGACGGGGAGGCCATCAGGATTGGCGACATCGCATTCAGGGTCAGCGGAAGGTCCGTCTCGATCCTTTCGGCCGAAAGGCTGGCGCTGAACTTCATGCAGCGCATGAGCGGGATCGCCACCTATACCCATTATCTGACCTCTCTGCTCGAAGGGCTTCATACCAGGCTGCTCGACACCCGGAAGACCACACCAAATTTCAGGTATTTCGAAAAAGAGGCCGTGCGGATCGGTGGCGGGGTCAACCACAGGATGGGCCTGTACGACATGATCATGATCAAGGACAACCATGTCGACTTTGCCGGGGGGATCACCAATGCCATCAGGTCGGCCCAGGCATACCTCGACCAACATAATAAAAGCCTGAAGATCGAGATCGAGGTGAGGAACCTGAAGGAGCTCAGGGAGGTGCTGGAGGCCAAGGGTGTAGACAGGATCATGTTCGACAATTTCAGCCTTACCGACCTCAGGACGGCCGTGGAGATGGTGGAAGGCATGTACGAGACTGAAGCGTCGGGCGGCATCACCGAAGGGACGATCAGGCAGGTGGCCGAAACAGGAGTCGATTTTATTTCCGTCGGGGCCCTGACCCACCAGGTAAAAAGCCTTGACCTGAGCCTTAAAGCCTTATAGCCTTGCCAGATAAACCCAAAAAGACCCGTTCGCCTTTTCGCCGGCTGACCAGCACACCCCTTTACAGGAAACTGCATATCCTTGCCCGGAAGGTCACACTACCGGGGTTCAGGAAGATCCCCATTTACGATGTGGTGGTATTCTTTTTCAACGGGATCAGGAGGAGTTCCCTGATGTCGAGGGCCAACTCCCTTTCATTTACATTCACCCTGGCGATCTTTCCCGGGATCCTTTTCCTTTTTACCCTCATCCCCTATATTCCGGTCGACGGTTTGCAGGAATCCATTTTCAGTGCCCTGCAAAACGTCATGCCCGACCAGCTCTATGCCTTCCTCGAGGGCACCATCACCGAGATCGTGAGCAAGCACAACGGGGGATGGCTGTCGCTGGGCTTCTTCTTCGCTTTCTATTTTTCGAACAGTGCCGTGATCGGCATCATGAAGGCCTTCAACCGTTCGGCGCATACCATCGAAACACGCTCCTGGCTGCAGATGCAGATGATGTCGCTGGGGATACAGCTCATCCTTGTCGTGTTT
The DNA here is from genome assembly GCA_040775045.1 of Bacteroidales bacterium. Classification (GTDB taxonomy): domain Bacteria; phylum Bacteroidota; class Bacteroidia; order Bacteroidales; family B18-G4; genus B18-G4. The sequence continues at coordinate 13,086 of JAXGTH010000051.1, read as the reverse complement.
ATCGTCATCGCGGCAGCCCTGCTCATCCTTACGCCTGTCATCATGAATTACCTGTCGGCTAGGAGCATCGTCACCGACAGTTTTACCCTTTACCTCATCCAGACCGCCAAATGGCTCATCCTGGGCCTGCTGGTATTTCTGAGCATCTCTTTCCTGTATTACCTCGCCCCTGCCGGAAAGAGGATCTTCAGGTTCATCTCCCCCGGCTCGACCATGGCCACACTGCTGGCGCTGGCCTTCACGGCCCTCTTTAACCTGTACATCGACAATTTCTCGCAATACAACAAGCTGTACGGCTCTATTGCGGCCATCATCATCCTCATGCTGTATATCAACATCAACGCCATCGCGCTGCTGATCGGCTTTGAGCTGAACGCCAGCATTTATGATGCAAGGAAGGAGAAGTTGAAGGAATAATGGTGGTATTCCCATAAATTTTTCTATCTTTAATCTGCCTATACAAAACTGTTAAACAAAAGCCTTTTTGAAACAGCCGAACGGAATCACCGGAACAGATTTATCAAAACCATATCCAGGATTGATTTACGCCCTGCTTATTGCAGTCTTGCTTTTGCTTCACCCGGTCCTTAGTGCCCAATCACGCTATCAGCTCGTCATGGGCGGAAATGCGGGGGACTATGCCAAGACTGCCATCAGCACACCCGATAAGGGTTTGATGATCCTGGGCCGCACATATAGCTACGGCATGGGTGACTCAGACATCATCCTGTGCAGGACCGATTCGCTGGGGTATCTTGTCTGGAGCAAAACATTGGGTACGCCATACAGAGACGTTTGTTATTCATTGAAACATGATCACGACAATGGATATATTGCCATCTGCTGGGTGAATAACACCGATTACACTTCCAGTTACGACGACTGGTATATCTTCAGGTTCGATCTGGATGGCAACATTTTTGCTGAGCGGTTTTTCGGCGGAGACCATGATGATGAAGTGCACAATTTCTGCCTTACCAGTGATGGAGGATATATCTTCTCGGGTGGAAGCTGGTCCTTTGGCATGAATTATTCCGACCTCTGGATCGTAAAGACAGACCATGAATTCAATGTACAATGGAGCAGAACTTTTGACTCAGGGAAGGGTGAGCATTCACGGAGCATCACAGAAACAGCTGACGGGAATTATTTCCTGGTCGGAAACCATTTAGATGTGGGCTCGGCTGATCAGGCTATCACGCTACTTTTCCTTGATCCTGACGGGACACCGGAATGGTCAAAGAAGATCGACGGACCTGCCTATGATGATGGACGATCGGTGATCATTGCCCCCGATGGCAATTTCATCGTTGCCGGCATGACGGATGGATTTGGCGCCGATGGTATCGACATCCTCGTGTTCAAGATCAGCCCGGGGGGGGATATCCTCTGGGCCAAAACCTATGGCGGCCCGGGCGACGAATCGGCTTACGCCATCCGCAGCAGCATACCCGGTGAATACATGATCTCCGGAACAACTGACAGCTATGGGCAGGGTTCAACCGACGCCCTCCTGCTCAATATCGATGAGGGCGGAAATGTTATCGGGTGTTTCACCTATGGTGGGGTACAGGAAGAATACCAGCCTTTCATCGAACCATCAGGCGACGGGGGTTTCCTCCTTTCCGGGGGTACGTACAGCTATGGTTATGGCGATCTCGACATGTGGGTCGTCAAGACCGGCAGCAATGGCCAGTCGTGTTGCGGCACGGCTGCTCCCATCACTGGTAAAGCCGCCGGCATCGTGGCATCACCCCTTAACCTGAATATGGGAAGCGGTATGCAGTCGTACCACCGCAACGTGGTTAAGCAGGATCAGTCTCCCATTACGGAACTCATCTGTTATGAACCACTGAAACTAGTGGGCGACCAGTACTTGTGCTCCGGTAGCGATACCGGCAGTTACAACATAATCCCTGGTCCGAACATGCATTTCCAGTGGACAGTGCCCCCGGGGGCAACCATCACGGGTACACAGGGCGATACGGCCATCTCGGTGGTCTTCGGTCAGGAATACGGGAACATTTATGTTTATTCCCAGGGGGGATGCGTTAACGGTGCCCTGGATTCGATATGGGTGGAAGTTTCCCATGTTTCTCCGCCGGATCTGGGCCCCGATACCAGCCTTTGCGGGATAGCCCCGTACCTGTTAGATGCCGGGGCCGGCTATGCAGGCTACCGCTGGCAGGACGGGAGCACGGGACAACAGTACCTGGCTGAGACCGGCGGACCCTATTTTGTTGAGGTTTCCGATAGCAATGGTTGCAGGGCATCCGACACCCTGATCCTTAACATGATCGACGTTCCAGATATATTCCTGGGCAACGATACCAACATCTGCGGCAACTTCGCCCTCCTGCTCGAAGCCGGGGAAGGCTTCGACAGTTACCTCTGGCAGGATGGCTCGGACGGAGATAACCTCCTGGCGGGCATGCCCGGCCTGTACTGGGTTAATTGTCTGATGGAAGGATGCACGGCAGGCGACACCCTCATCATCACCAACGACTGCCCGTCGGATATCTGGTTCCCCAACTGCTTTACACCCAACGATGACGGGGTCAACGACCTGTTCATGCCCGTGTACGAAAACATCAGCAATTATAAATTATATGTCTTCAACCGCTGGGGACAGCTGATCCATGAATCGGTCCATGTCGAAGAAGGCTGGAACGGCCGGTACAAGGGCAGGGAATGTCCCGAGGGTGTTTATTTTTTCCTGGCGGAGTTCACGGAAGGAAGCAAGCCGGGGAACAGAACCGTGACCGGGAGCGTCACCTTGCTGCGGTAGATGCTGCCAATAAAATTAACTGTAATGCGTTCAATGGGGGGACAATCTTAAATTCCCTATTTTTGCCCCATAATCGACAGGTATGAAACTCAACCTGAAGGAGTATTACAAGCTTTCGGCGATCTATATCGTGATCGCTGCATTGCCCCCAGGCCTTCAGCTCATCATCCAGCCCATCATTGAAGGGCCCGACCGGCTTGGCCCTGTCGACTTCTCGCAGCTCGGCGTGAGCGAGATCATCACCAGCCTGGTGTTCACCATCACCCTGTTCTCCATGGGCAACGCCATTGCCAGGTTCTATTACGACCACAAGGACCGGGAGCACGGATACCATAAGCTGGTTTCCACGGTACTCAATTCCATCCTGTTCAGGGGCTTGATCGTACTGGGGCTGGCATGGATCTTCAGGGACTACCTGGGACGCCTTTTCACCCAGCCTGCCCTTCAGGATTTCGAGAGTTACGGCTACCTGGCCATCATCATCGGTATAAACAGGGCCATTAACATGGCTGCCGCTTCGCTTTACCGCAACGAGAAAAAGGTGATGCGCTTCGTGGTACTGAACGTGTCGCTCGGGGTGCTGAGGGCAGTATTCCAGGTGATCGGCGTGTTCTATTACGACATGTCGTTCATCGGCTTCCTCTGGGGCGGAGCCATTGGCAGCAGCCTGGCCAGCCTCGGGGTACTTATCTACACCTGGCGGTCATGCGGTTTCAGGTACGACCGCAGCCTGCTGAAGGAACTCAACCGCTTTGCTTACCCCCTTTTCCAGTTTGCCATCCTCCTTTGGGCCATCAACTATTCGGAGCGGCTATTCATGGAAGGCAAGGCTGCTGACCTTGGCATATATGTGGTCGCCTTCGGCCTTGCGCTGGGACTGGAAAAGATCCTGATCGGGATACAGAGTGCGACCCAGCCCGAGATCTACAGGCTGATGGACGGGGGTACGGAAGGGCACCTCGATGATGTGAAAAAACTCAGCAACCTCCTGCTGGCCCAGACACAGGTGATCGTCGCCCTGGCTATCATTCCGGCCATGCTGTACCTAACCCTCTTCTACACCACCGACGTGAGGCTGGCATTCGGGCTTATCGCCATCATCTTCCTGAAGTTCATCCCCCGGACCCAATTCCTGATCTTCTCTTATGGGGTATATTTCAAGAAAAAGACCATCTATTTCCTCTATGTAAACTCAGGGGCATTGCTGCTCAACCTGGGCCTGAACTGGGTGCTGGTACCGTACATGAGCTATTACGGCGTGATCATCGCGGCCTATGCATCCCTGTTCCTTCAATCCGTCGCATTCTATTTCATCAGCCAGAAACTGACCGGCATCCGCTGGAACAAAAGAAAGCTGCTCTACTATCCATCGGGGATCGTCGTTCTTACAGGCCTGCTGGAGCTTGTCAAGGTGCAGACCGGGATCAACCCGTACATCACTTCCTCCCTGGTTGTCGTAGTGATCTTTGGCAGCCTCTTCCTGCTCTACAGGGCCGAGATCCGTCAAATAACAAAGAAATACCTGCGATGAAAGCCATCCTCGTCAAACGCCCGCTTACCGAAGCTGAAACAGCTGAAATTGTTGTCCTGGCAAGGGAAGGCGGCTGTAAGGTGGTATCATATGTCGACCTGCCGCCATCCCTTCAAGCGTTCAGCAGGAACGGGAACGGGATCCCGGAAGAGGAGAAAAAAAGCATCAATTACTCGACCATGGATATGGTCCTGGCCTTTGGCGACAAAGTGATCGACGGCAGGGCGGTCACGGAGTGGATGGCGTTCGAAGACAGCAGCCTCTGGTACTACCATAAGTTCAGGGCATATTTCAGGCTGCGTAACCTCAGGTACGAGATCGCAGAGATCAGGAAACTGGCGGAGGGGAGCGAACAACTGGTCGTTTATACTGCCGACAGTTTGCTGTGCAATGTAGGGTTCCCCTCAAATGTAAGGATTTTGGGGCCTTCAGGGAAAAACAAAAGAAGAAAGGATCCGGCATCGATCCTAAGCTACCTGCTTATCCTGAAGGCCAGGTGGATCATCAACCTCTTTTCCTGCCGGAAACTCCGGAAACCGGCGCACATCATCATGGATGTGACCAAGAGGCAGGCATTTCTTGATATGCAGACGCTGAAAACCAGGAAGGGCAATTACGTGATCGGGTATATGCTGGAACAGGCAGGCAGCGACTTCCTGATCATCGATGAGGCCGTACAGCCGAAAATGAGCGGGGGCGCACGGATCAGGCCGGGGCACGACAGCCTCTTCGGCAAAGGTCCGCTGAAAAGAAGGTATTTCGGGGAACCCATTCTCCTCAATTATTTCCTCTCGGCAAAACTCCGCAAACAGAAGAAATCACTGCTTAATGTCATCAACAGGGGTTTTGAAGCCATGAAGCCGCACTGCAGCACGGATGAAAAACTGCTGCTGGATATATACAGGTCGTTTGGCGGTGCTACCGGTTATTACCTGATCAAGTACCTCGCCTACAAAAGGTTTTTCAGCCGTCACCGCTTCAGCACCATCACCTCCGTCGACGAGAACAGCCCGGCCATCAGGAGTATCCTCGATGCTGCCAGGGCTTCCGGTATCCATACCATCGGCATGCAGCACGGCAACCTCCACGACCTTCACCCGGCATACCGGTATACGGCTGCCGACAGCAAGAGAAGGGCCTTCCCTGATTCAACCATCGTCTGGGGGCCTTACTGGAAGGATTTCCTGGCCGAAAAAGGGAATTACCCTGCCGGGTCGATGACGGTCGGCGGACAGGTGCGGACCGATATTATCCCACGACTGAAAATGTCCACTATTGCAAAATCTTCCGTCGTTCCGGGAATAAGGGATGATGAGCGGCTCATCATCTTTGCTTCCCAGCCGCAACGCGATCCGGGGCTCAGGGAAAGGGCAGCACTGGATGTGATGACGGCGGCCAGGTCCATCCCGGGCACCTTCCTGCTGATCAAGCTCCATCCCAACGAAAAGGATGATGCCGGGTATTATGAAAAGCTGGCCATGAAGACCGGCATTCGGCGTTACCGGATCACCCTGTCGGTCGACCTGTACCTGCTGATCTCCGTTTGCGATATCCTCATCACATGCTTTTCTACCGTGGGTACGGAAACCGTGTATTTCGGCAAGCCGCTCATCGTGCTCGACCACCTCAGGCAGGACATCCAGCATTATCATGGTGATGGCGTTGCCTTCCAGGCCACGGGCTCTGAATCACTCGAAGGACATATCCGCGATATTCTCAACGGTGAAAAAACCATCGACCGGCAGGCTTACGAAAGATTTATCACCAAATATGCCTTTGCCATCGATGGGAAATCCTCGGAGCGGGCCATCGGGTTTATCATGGAAAAAGGAAGATGGAAAATGGAATAAGGAAAAGGGAGATGGATAAGGGAGATGGAAAATGGAAAATGGAATAAGGAAAAGGGGAAAAGATAAGGGAGATGGAAAATGGAATCATTATATATTTTAAATGCACCTCTTCTCTCTCTTACATTCGGGACAGGCTCCTGAGGATAGGGGGTCAGGGGGTGAGGTTCTTATTATTCCCCTTCTCCCCGGGGAGAAGGGGTCAGGGGTTGAGGGGTGTTAAACAATCAGCATTCAATCACTTCTGTAAAATCAGTGTAAATTCCTGTTCGTCTGCTATATTCCAGGTCAGTGTTAAGCTAAAACTGCAGTTCACTTATTTAATCCCTGACAGGTAGAGGTTGATGGCTTTTTCGAGCAGGCCTTTTTCCGAAAGGTATTTTTCCACGAATTCCCTGAACACCCCTTCGCCGCCTTTTTTATCCAGCACCCACCTCACCTTGTCCTTCACATATGCCGGGGCATTGGCGGGTGCGGCACTCAATCCGACTTTTTCGAGTACCGGGATATCGATGATATCATCGCCCAGGTAGGCTACCTCGTCGAGCCCGCATTCGAGTTCACCGCAAATCTCCCTGACCACAGACAGTTTATCCCGGACACCCATGTGCAGGATGGTGATGCCCAGTTTCCGGGCCCTCCTGGCCACGATCTCCGTATCCTCCCCAGTAACGATACCTGCCGGGATATCCAGCATTCGGAGGAACAGCACACCCGCGCTGTCGGCGGTATTGAAACGTTTCAGCTCGTTGCCTTCATTGTCGTAATACATCCCGCCATCGGTCCACACCCCGTCAAGGTCACTGAGGAATATCCTGATATCTTTCATTGTATCATGGTTTTGTAAATGATCTCATCCTTCGGGATATCGGTGGTGGCCTTCCTGCCAACGACAAGGCTGCGCTGATCCCAACGGAACCCGTCTCCAGGACTGAGCAGGTGCAGGTCATCTTCACCGATCACCTCCCCTTTCAGGATCTTCCTGTTGCTGGCCACCGAACGTTCAAGCTTGTCCCTGGTTGATGCCACCGCTTCGGAGATGAACATCTTCTCCTCTCCCATGGCCCTTTCCAGGTTCCTGATATCCCTTACCATCCTCCATAGCCCCTCAACACCCAGCGACCCCTGGTGGTCGGTCCCTTTCATGCTGCGGTCGAGGGTGATATGCTTTTCAATGATGCGGGCACCCAGGGCCACGGCAGCTACAGGTACCATGATCCCGATGCTGTGGTCGGAATACCCGATGGGATATCCCGGATATTCCCTGATCAGGTATGATATGGTTTTCAGGTTGATGTTCTTGTATTCTGCAGGATACTGCGACAGGCAATGCAGGATGGAAACATTGCTGTGGTACCTGGTGATGGTCTCCAGCGCTCCGTCGAGCTCCGGCTTGCCCCCCATGCCTGTTGACAGGATCATGGGGATCTTCGTTTCGGCCATAGCCGCGAGTAGCGGAAGGTTGGTAAGGTCGCGCGAGGCCACCTTCAGCCTGTCGGGCTCGAAATAGCGAAGCATCGAAAGGCATCCCCTGGCGCAAAGGGTCTCCACGAATTCAAGGCCCTTGCCCTTGGCGTAATTGTAGAGTTCGTGATGCTGCTCATCGCTGAGCTCCAAAAAAGCTCGGTGCTCGCCATAGGTTTTACCAAAGGAGTTGGGCCCGGTATAGGGCCTTTTCATCTCACTCCCGGACAATTCCTCGGCCAGGTCGCGCCTGGTGAACTTCACCGCATCCATGGGCTTGAGGTATTCGCCGAAAAGCCTGTCCTCGACAGGTTCTGCAACAGCATCGATGAGTTTTTTAGCAATCTCTACCGACCCGTTGTGGTTCTGTCCGATCTCCCCTATGATATAAGTTGATTCCATAAAGGCAAAGATAATGGCTATTTGGTATATTTCTCTATCTGCCTTCTCATCACCGCCAGGAAATGCGGATGTTCATCCAGAAAGGCTGCGATCCTTTCAGGGTCTTTTGCAACTATCCCTGATCCCATTTCCACCATAAGTTCTTTTGCCATATCAAAATCCTTTTCATCATCGATGGTGAGCCTGATATCCTTCCTGCCGTAAACACTGATGGGGGCCCCCACCCATTTGATCCGGAATTCATCCGGATGACCGTAAATATAATTGGTCACATGCTCATGGTAAATGCCCTCGGATGTAAGGGCCCTCACCTTTTTGAGGGCATCGAGCTGTACCACCTCGCCCCAGAGGCCCAGGTGGCTCCTGATGGAAGGGATATCACCGACAGTGCGATATGCGATATAGTCATAAGGTAACTCTTCATCACGGTCGAGCAGGTCCATGGTCCCCTCCACATCCAGGAATGGATTATCCGCACAAATGCGCACGATGCGACTGAAACCGTATTTTTCGGCAGCCATGATGAACCTCCCGAGCACGTCCTGTTCAGGCCCCCTGTAGCAGTCGATTCCTAATAAACCTGCATGATTGCAAAGCACCTCGTCGCCCGCCGCAGTGCTGGTAGCAAGCACAACAGGGACCCCGTGCCTGTTTACCTTGAGGTCAGCGAGAAGGATCTCAAGGATCGACCTGTTTTTATAGAAGGGCAGGATAACTTTGGCAGGGAGCCTCGATGATCCGATGCGGGCCTGCACGATGATTCCTGTACTCATAGCTGTACCGCTTTATTGAACAAATATCGCATTTCTTTCTTTACGGACATAGCATATTTGCCCTGTTTATGATATATCCAGCCAGCCACTGCATGCCTTTCGACCGTAGCACCATACTTCAAACGTGCATCGGTTCAGAACCTTTTTCCATATATTTGCATTCAAATATTGATTAAAAGCCAGTATTTTTTGGAAGAAAAGCAACCCAATATCGTTTTTGGCGGGGCGGGATCCATCGGAACGGCCATCGGCAATATCCTGGCCAGGGCCGGCCGGAGTGTTACACTATTTACCATTGAAGAGCAGGTGGCAGCATCCATCAACGAGCATCATGTCAATCCCGACTATTTTCCCAATGCCCCCCTGAGCGGGAACCTGGCCGCCACAACGGAAGCAAAAGACCTGAAACAGGCCGATATCATCTTCCTGGCCATCCCTTCCATCATCACTGTAGACTTTGTGCTGCAGCATAAGAAATATATACGCGACGAAGCGGTCCTGGTCAACCTGGCCAAGGGCTTTGGATGCGGGAAACTCACCATCACCGCATGTTTAAATAAGATGGTCAAAAACCCGGTATGTACCATGAAAGGGCCCACCTTCGCCAGGGAGATCATGAACAACGCACCGACGGCCATGACCTTCGCATCATCGGATGAACAGCATTTTGCGGTGGCCAGGGAATTGTTCAGGGATACCAACATCCTGCTCGACTACACCAACGACCTGGAAGGGGTTGAGGTGCTCAGCATCCTCAAGAACATCTATGCCATCATCCTGGGCATCGTGGATGCTAATTTCGATTCACCCAACCTGCGTTTCCTCATCCTCACCCGGGCGTTCGACGAGATGCGCCGGATCATGCTTCGCATGGGGGGAAAGGAAGGGTCGATGTTCCATTACTGCGGCTATGGTGATTTCAGCCTTACGGCGCTCAACGACCTCAGCCGAAATCGTACGCTGGGATTACTTATCGGCAAGGGTTTTTTTACCAGGGATATTTCCGACAAGGTGGTCCTCGAAGGCAAGCTGGCGGTGAACACTTTCTGCCAGGAGATCCTGAGCAGGAAAGATCATAATGATTTCCCGCTGATCTTCGAGTTGAACAAGGTTTTCCTGAACCATTACGACATTTCTTCCTTTGTCACCAACATCCTGAACCTTGCCCGGTAAGACCAGAAAATGTGAATATCAGCATACATCATTATATTTGCATAAAACTCCTGCTTTATGATACAAGGGAAAAAGATACTGCTGCTCGCACCGCACCCCGACGATCCTGAATATGCCTGCGGTGCCAGCATCGCCAGGTGGAGCGGCGAAAATGAAATTTTCTATGCAGCGTTTTCGCCTTGCAAGATATCCCTTCCCGAGGGGTTTCACGAAAACACGCTCTATGAGGAACTGGAAGCTTCTGCGGCTATCCTTGGCATTCCCGCCAGGAACATCATCACGTATGATTACCCGGTGAGAAGGTTCCCCGAAAGGCGTCAGGACATCCTCGAGGATATGGTCAGGCTCAGGAAAAAGATCGGTCCCGACCTGGTGGTCATGCCCAATCCGGATGATTTTCACCAGGACCATAAAGTGATCTCTGAGGAAGGCCTCAGGGCTTTCAAGCATTGCAGCCTGCTGGGCTATGAACTTCCCTGGAATAACCTCAGCTTTACCTCCAATTTTCATGTGACCGTCAGCAAAGAAGATCTTGATGTAAAATGGCAGGCTATCTCTGCTTACAGGTCGCAAGAGATCAGGGCATACAAGTCGGAGGAATTTTTTACCGGGCTGGCCCGTGTCAGGGGGCTGCAGGCAGGAACTGAATTTGCCGAAGCATTCGAGATGATCAGGTGGATCCTATGATCTCCTTGATCCCGCCAACCAATGCCCTGGTTTCAGGATCACCAACGCTGGCAATATCCTGTATGGCCCAGTTGGGGTCGTAGCTGATCATGTCGTACTTCCTTTTCAAGGGATCGAGCAACACAAAGGAATTCCGGTTAGCATCAATGCTGATGATACAGTCCTCGAAAGGGGCTGAATTCTGCAGCCATTCCATCCCGGCCAGCTCGGGCGGTTTTCCGGGAAGGCCTGCAAAAGAAATACTGTCGCCGTTGCTGAAACAGAGTTCCCCGGCGCTTGTGCTCGTCGCCATGTAATGATCGCGGTAGTTCCTGCCTCCATGTGGGCTTTTCAATCCGTCAAGGATCTTTTCCGCACTCCCGTCGGCCATGTTGATACGGTAAACCGAACCCTCATGGAAAAATGTTGCCAGCAGGGTATTTTTCCTGGTATGGTCGTAAAGGACCGAATTAATGAATGCCGCACGCTGCGCGGTGGGCAATGCCTGTTTCTCGGGATCGCTGATGAACAGGTAATCCATGCCTTTCTTGCGAAAGCTGCCCGCTTCCCTTACATTGCGTGTAAGCAGGATCTCCTTTCCGGTCTGGGGGTTGAATCCCTTCTGGAATCCATGTTCCCAGGCAAACCATTCCCAGGAACGTGAAAAATCCGTGAGATTATATTCAAAGATACAGTCGAATCCCGAAGAAGAGACCAGCAGGCGGTCAGCATCATGCCTGTGGTTGAAATGAACGGTGTGGATATAGCTGAACCAGGGATCGTCGATGCGGTCGATGCCGTTGCTGCTGATCACATGGATGGTATTCTCCGACGATACCGCGATCATATCCTTGGCGGCATCGATACCCCTTGGTTCGGTAAGGAAACTGATGATCTCGTACTTGCTGATCAAGCCCTTTTCCAACTCAACATATACGAGTCCGCCCTGCGCGAGGGCCCTGCGTTCAACGCTCCCTACCCTGCCGTCGGCACGCTGCTTCGACTTCAGGTAACGTGTCCTGATCTCCTTCAGGTTGAAACTCTTAACGCTGACAAGGAAGGCCTTGGGGGCATAAAAAGTGCTGCTTCTTCTGAATGATGAAAGATCTGTTTTCATTTTACGGTCTCCTCCATGATTTCAGTCATTTTGAGGGCGGATGCCCTCCTGGAATATTTTTCAAGCATGCCGGTGTCAAGCTTCACCAGCCTCTGCCCACCGGATTTCCATTGGGCATAATAGTCGCTGAGCTTTTGCATGAACATATCACCCGCTGCATAATCCATCATCCTGTCCCTGCCGCTTGCCGCAAGTATGGCAGCGGCATCGCCGTCTGCAGGCCCGACGGAAAGTATCGGCGTTGCGGAGGCCAGGTATTCGAAAAGCTTGCCGGTGATGATAAGCCTGTTGTTGCGCGATTGCGGAACCACAAAAAGCAAAAGGTCCGAGCTTTTCATCATGCCGACAGCATCAGCATGCGAAACGTAACCTGTCAGCTCCAGCTTATCCTCCAGCCCCTTGGCCCTGAAATATTCAATTACCGAGGCATCGACATTGCCAACGAAACAAAGCCTGAAGGCTTCCCTGAATTCCGGGTTCTGCCCTGAAAGTTCACATATGGCATCCCATATCTGCGGTACATGCTGGTTTGGCTTAAAGTTGCCCGTATAGGTGAGCCTGAACCTGCCATCCGGTAAAACCGCATTTCCCTCATCCTTCATATCATCAAAATCGAACCCGTTCATCACCACATGAACATTTTCGCTTCGCAACGAAAATTCCTGCTGCATGCCGGGGCTTACCACGGTGACCGCATCGGCATTGTTGAGCACACTGTCTTCATAGCCCCTGTCGATCCGCTTCGTCCTGGCCGTCCTCGGGAGCATGTCGTTATAATATACCGTGGTCCAGGGGTCACGCATATCGGCAATCCACCTGATGCCTGTTTCCTTTTTCAGGCGCAATCCTGCCAGGTGTGTGCTGTGTGGCGGACCCGTGGTGACAAGCAGATCGATCCCGTGCTCCCTGATGACATCCACGGCCTGTCGGTAAGCATAGGGCACCCATCCTTTTCGCCCGTCGGGGATGAAGAAATTGGAACGAATGTACAAGGCCAGTCGGTCAACGAACGATTTTCTGCTGTCGATATTGATCAGGGCCACTGAAACCGAGCCGTCCTTTTTCCCCTTGAGCAGGTTATAGAAACGGAACGGGTCACGGCTCCTGGTCTTGAAAACCGTTATTCCGGCAGGGATATCCTTCTCCAACTCAGGGTCGGAGGCCGAATATGTGCCATCCTGCACTGTGATCACAAAAGCCTTCCATCCCTGCTTCTCGAAATATTTTACAAACGTGAGCCAGCGCTGCACCCCGGGCCCTCCTGCCGGAGGCCAGTAATAAGTGAGTATGAGGACTGACGTCATCGCGGATCCCTTCTGTGGATT
>JAXGTH010000050.1:0-17863 GCA_040775045.1 Bacteroidales bacterium | reverse complement strand
AGCATTAATAAGAGAGCGGTTCCTCAAAAAACAAAAGAACAGGGAGTTCTATCAGAAACTCATTGCAGAAAAATGACATGCCGGCCTGTCATCCCGAGTACTCGGGACGGGTTCAAGTCCCGCCTGCCCCGAGAACTCGGGGTCCAGTCCGCCAAAGCCCACGCCACATGCATGGGCTTTTTTTATTATGGCCCATTACGTTTATATCCTCATCAGTGAGATCGATGATAGCTTCTACATCGGTTATTCGCAAAACCCTGAAAATAGGTTAGTGGATCACAATAGCGGAAGGTCAAGGTATACGAAATGGAAAATCCCATGGAAACTGGTGTACACCGAAAGTTTTAAATCCAAAACTGAAGCATTAATAAGAGAACGGTTCCTCAAAAAACAAAAGAACAGGGAGTTCTATCAGAAACTCATTACAGAACAATGACATGCCGGCCTGTCATCCCGAGTACTCGGGACGGGTTCAAGTCCCGCCTGCCCCGAGAACTCGGGGTCCGGTCCGCCAAAGCCCACGCCACATGCATGGGCTTTTTTGTTATCCGGCCATTTCAATTCAGACATGCGACCCCTCCGGGGTCGTAACCATATTTCCCGGCCCCTCTGCCAATAAGATGCGACCCCTCCGGGGTCGTAACCATATTTCCCGGCCCCTCTGCCAATAAGATGCGACCCCTCCGGGGTCGTAACCATATTTTCCGGCCCGTCTGCCAATAAGATGTGATCCCTGCGGGATCGTAACCATATTTTCCGGCCCGTCTGCCAATAAGATGTGATCCCTGCGGGATCACTACTGCAAGCGGATTTCCATTAAAAACCGTTGATGCCGGAGGCATCGCATATCATTAGCTTATACGTTTTTCCCTCCCGATCGCGACCCCGGAGTGGTCGAATATCTTCCCATCCGGTATCCGGCATCAGATAACAGGAATGACAAACCCTCATCCGATCCATGGCATATCTTCCCATTAAATTTTCGATCATATCTAAAGTTTTCTACCTTTATGTCCTTAATTTTGTCAATCTGAAAACCTAAATGATTGCTCATGGTGAAAAATGATGACCGCCCTTCACTCAAAAGCTACAAAGAAAGATACGACCTCGTCAGGCACCCGCGCCGCATACGCAGTTCGGATGTGATCGAGGGGGTATTCGAAAACATCATCTATTACGGATCACCCGACCCATCGCTCATCGCTGCCACCGGCATGGTGAACGGCATCGAATGCATCATCCTGGGACAGGAAAAGCCCAGGAAGGGAAAGAAAAGCAAAGCCACCGGGATGGTGAAACCCGAAGGTTTCGGCTTCGGGATAGAAATGCTCGAACAGGCTGAAAAAAAACGGATACCTGTAGTGTCTTTCATCGACACTTTCGGTGGAGACCCCAGCATGGATTCCGAGATGGGTGGGCAGTCGTTCCTCATATCAGACTCGATCAGCCGTTTCTGCGATGCCAACACCGCAACGGTCAGCTATGTGATCGGGGAAGGTGGCAGCGGCGGCGCACTTGCCATGCAGGTTGCCGACAGGTCGTTCATGCTCGAGAATGCCATCTACTCCGTGATCGCCCCTGAAAGTTGCTGCCGGATCATCTTCCACCGGAGGCTCGCTTCAGGCGAAGACATAGAAGAGGTTCTTCCCGATGCCCTCAATATCCTGAGGCCGGGGGTGGAACACCTGAGACAGATCGGGATGATCGACGAGATCCTCCCTGAACCTGAACAGGGGGCACACAGCGACTATGAATCCACCTGCAACATCATCAGGAAATCGCTGGTTAAGACCCTCAACGACTGGATGTCGAAAGGAAAGAAAGGTGAAAAGACACTGAAACCTTCCACCATCAGAAAGCTGAAGGAAAAACGCCGCGAAAAGGTGCTGCACTACGGCGAATTCATCGACGACCTCGACAAGCTGGCCAAACGGCGTACCAGACGAAAATTCCCTGAAAAGGTAAAGACCATCGATGTTGAGCAGGAAAGTTTCGAGATCATGCACCTTATCAAGGCCCACCTCGAAAAGGAAGGCATTGCGGATACCGAACTGGTGAACTGCGAAAAGGAATGGGACCCTGAAAAAAACCTGTTCAAAGTGGCCGGCGGCTGCGGCTTCATCTCTAAACAGGATTATATCGACAACTTCTATGCCTGCCCGAAATGCGGAAAGGGTGAATACCTCAGCGTGGAAGAACACATCGAGAAAATCTGCGATAAGAACACCTTCAAGGAGATGGAAGGCGACCTGTCATTCAAAAAGATGCTCAATGGCGATTTCTATAATTTCGGCAACTATAAGGACACCCTGGAAAAGACCAAGGAGAAATCGTTCAGCAATGAAGGACTGGTAACCGGAACCGCAAGGATCAACGGCAAGGATATTGTCCTGGTGATCTCCGACCTCCGCTTTTTCGGGGGTTCCTTCGGGGCAGTCTTCGGGGAGAAATTCAAACGGGCCGTCGACTATGCAGTAGAGAATAAACAACCTTTCATTTCGGTTTGTTCCTCAGGCGGGGCCAGGATGAACGAAGGACCGATGTCGCTGGCCCAGATGGCCAAGATGAACATGGCCCTGCTCGACCTTAAAAACCAGGGGATCCTCTACCTCTCGGTGATCACCGGGCCTACCACCGGCGGGGCTTATGCGAGCTATGTTACACAGGGCGACATCATCATTGGTGAAGAAGGGGCACTGGTGGAATTTGCCGGACCCAGGGTGGTCATGGGCGGCGGGTTCAGCGTCGACCGCGACATTATCACAACCAATAAACTCTATGAAACGGAAAAGATCCAGCACCTGGTGAAAAGAAGGGAACTCAAGGACCTTTTGTCTTATTATGTAAGACTATTCTACGCCCTCCGCTATCCCGAAAAGCGCAGGAGCAGGGGCAGGATACTGGACTTCAGGAAAATGCCCGTGGAATGACCTTAAGCGGTAAAAATCACGGCCGACAGAAGGAATATTGCAGGAATCTTAACATATATGGCGATCACTAATCTTAAAAAGTACGAGCACAGCTTTATCGTCCTGGCCTCTGCGGTCATCGCCCTCCTGTATACCTTGCCATTCCTCACATCTGTTTTCAATGCCACGCCCGATGCGACCAATCCCTTTCAGAACACCGGTTTTATCCTGAAGAGATCTGCCTGGTACTTCGGACACAGTTTCATTTCCCTGCTCATCTTCATTTATTTCAATTACAGCTGGGCATCACATATAACACCGAAGCGAGCGAAAAAAATAATCAGGGTCATTCTCTTTATCATGTATGACCTCATCCTTGCTACAGGGCTCCTCTGGGCCACAATACTTATTGCGGAATATACCATCGGCAATCCCTTCGGGATCAAAGGGGCAATCTACTGGTACCTCTGGAAATACATCCTGATCCTTCCGCTGGGCGCACTCTTCGCCTTTATGCTGAGACTTGTCACCAGGGCAAAGATCATCGAGATCGAGAATTATAAACTCAGGCAGGAGGGCCTGAACAGCCAGCTTAAAAGCTTGCAGGACCAGGTCAATCCTCACTTCCTGTTCAATACTCTGAACACATTGAGTTCACTGGTCAGGAGGAGTAAGAAAAGCGAAAGCCTGCAATTTATCGAAGACCTTTCGAACGTATACAGGTACACCCTCGAGAGTGGCAATGAAGACCTGGTCAGCGTAAGCAGCGAATTGGAATTCATGCATTCATATGTCTCAATGCTGGAAAAGCGCTTTGGAAAAGGGCTGGAAATCATCATTGAAATTTCAGATGACATACTTAGGACAAAGGTCCCTCCCATGGTTTTCCAAGTCCTGATCGAAAATGCCATTAAGCATAACCGCATCTCGCAAGGTTCGCCGCTGAAAGTAAGGATGGCCAATGACCATGGGTACATTCACATTAGCAATAACCTGCAGCCAAGGTCGGAGCAGAACGACGGACTGGGCATGGGTTTGCCAAACCTGGTACAGCGCTACAGGCTCGTCGCCGACAAGGAAGTCATTATCAGGCAAAAAGAAGATCATTTCGTTGTTTCACTGCCACTTATAAGGTCATGAATTTCCTGATCGCAGAAGACGAAGCGGCCGCAAGAAAAAACCTGGTGGCAATATTGAAGGAAGTCGAACCGGATTGCAATATCCTTGCCGTGTTGGAAAGTGTGGAAGAAACTGCCGAATGGATAGCCACACATCCCGCACCTGATATCGGGTTTTTCGACATTAAACTTTCTGACACGATCATTTTTGAACTATTCAGAAAAACCGAGATAAAATTCCCGGTCGTATTTGTAACGGCATATAACCAGTATGCCCTCAGGGCTTTCAAGGTAAACAGCATCGATTATATCCTTAAGCCTGTCAGCAGCAGGGCAGTCAGGTTTGCCCTGAAAAAATACAAGCAATTGACTGGAAATGCCTTAGCCAGCAATGAAAGACTGATAAAACAACTCATGGCGCAGATGGAAGACCATAGGCAGAAGGCTTACAGGAAATCCATATTACTGAACCTGAAAGACAAGCTGATCCCGGTAGCCGTAAATGATATCGCCTGTTTTTTTATTGAGAGCGGCATGGTATACTGCATGACATCCGACGGCAAAAAATATTTCAGCGGGGGCAAACTCGAAGAATTTGAAAAACAGCTTGACCCTGAGCGGTTCTTTCGTGCCAACAGGCAATACATCGTTGCCAGGAATTCGGTCAGGGAAATCAGCCCCTATTTCAATGAAAGGCTCATCATCAGGCTCTCCCCGCCCACAAAAGAACCATTGATCATCAGCAAGGCCAGGGCATCGGAATTCAAGGGATGGATAGTGGGATAGCCCCATCCCTCAATCCGGGGTAAAAAACAACTCAACAGTACTTTTCTCAGCTTCATCCCCCTAATAAGGCACTTCACTTTCATTTTAAAAATACCGTTTTGTCATGCCAGTAAATTTGTTTAGGTATGGCAGCAAAAGATAACCATAAGGCGTTCACGTTCGGATTCCCCAACTTCAATGCAGTTCTCGAGCGAAATGCATTGCTTTATCCTGATAAAATTGCCATAACACAACTCGACAGGGACGGCAACGCATTTGAAAACGTCACATACCGGGAGTTGACCGCCATGGCCAGAAACCTGGCATCTGCCATGGCCGGAAATTTTGAAAAAGGAGATACATGCCTGATCCTGTGCCCCCCGGGAGTGGATTTTGCCATCGCACTCCTGGCATGCTTCTTTTCAGGCACGATCGCTGTACCGGTGCAGCCTCCCCGGAAAAAAAGAAAGAATGAACGGCTGCATTCCGTGGCAGCTGATGCCAACCCGGCCTTCATCCTGCTCAGCAAGGATATTGACGATATCATTGAAGAGGATCATGAGGGTTTTAAGGATCTACATGACCTGCCCCGCATAATCATTAACAGGGATATACAGGCCGGGGGTAACGTAATACTCCCTGAACTGGACCTTAATGATATTGCCCTGCTGCAGTATACTTCCGGGACTACAGGCAAGCCCAACGGGACCATGATCAGCCATGGGGGCATCCTGCATAATTCAGAGGTCATCAGGCAGTCGTTCAATCATGACGAAGACCTGGTGGTCGTTACCTGGCTGCCACCGTACCACGATATGGGATTGATCGGCACCCTGCTCCAGCCCCTTTTTACCGGTGGACGCAATGTGATCATCGACCCCTACGACTTCCTCCGGGAACCGTTCATCTGGCTCGAAGCGATCACTAAGTACCGGGGAACCACTGCCGGTTGTCCGAATTTCGCCCTCGACCTCCTTGTCGAAAGGGTGAATGCCGACAGGAGAAGATCAATCGACCTGGGCTCCCTGAAAGTGTTCTTTTGCGGGTCGGAACCGGTACGGACCGCCTCAGTGAAACGTTTCAGCCGCCATTTCAGGGATTGCGGTTTCAGGGAGGAGATGTTCCTGCCCTGCTACGGGCTGGCCGAGAACACCCTCATGGTATGCGGGATCGGCCAGAACGACCATCCTGTCTATATCAGGGCCGACAGGGAAAAACTGGAAAAAGAAAAGATCCTGGAGGTCACCGACGAGGTCGACGGCATGAGTTTCGTCAGTTGCGGCCATACCTGGCTCGACGACAAGGTGCTGATCGTCGACCCGGGCAGGCATACCCGGCTCGAAGAAGGAAAAGTAGGGGAAATCTGGATCCGCAGCAAAGCCAATGCCCTGGGATACTGGAAACAGGGCAGGAAGAGCAGGGAGGTCTTTCAGGCCAGGCTTTCAGATACGGATAACGGCCCCTTCCTCCGCACCGGCGACCTGGGATTCGTTCATGAAGGGCATATATACGTTGCCGGGCGGATCAAGGATATGATCATCATTCGCGGAACGAACTATTTCAGCACTGATATTGAAGATACCGTAGAGCATGCTCATCCGGCTTTGCAACCCCATACATGCGCGGCATTTCCGGTAACAAGCGGCAACAATGAAAAGCTGGTGGTGGTCCAGGAAGTGAGAAGGACTGCCTTACCGACCCTCGATCCTGAAGAAGTGGTAGGATCGATACGGATGGCACTGGCCAGCGAACATGAGATACAGGTACATGCCATAAACCTGCTCAGCCCGGGCAGGATATGCAAAACCCCGAGCGGAAAGATCCAGCGGGGAAAATGCAGGGAGATGTGGGAAGAGGGATCGATGAAAAGCGTGTATGCATGGAAGGAGGAGCATGACCCCTTCGGCCTGCATGAGATATTGACCGATCCCGGGGACCCCACACCGGAAAATATCAGGCAGTGGCTCATCAACTGGCTCAGCGATAAAGTGAAGATCATCGCTGAAGACATCGACCCCGAAGAGCCGATCCTGTCGTACGGGCTCGACTCGCTGGGCGCCGTGGAACTTGAACGGGAGGCAAGGGAAATATTCGGCATTGAAATACACCCTGCCGACTTCATGGAGAACAATACCATCAATACCCTGGCCAGGATAGGGTTTGAAAGTATATTAAAAAAGACGGGTTAAACATATAGCCTTTTTATCAACGTTAACTTAATCAATCAGCCAGGCTATATCGGGATGCTGTATCTGGACGGCATCCCTTTTTTATTATATATAATGATCTGTATATATCATTTTCGTACCTTTGCATAATGATCAATTCCACACTTGGCAGGGGCTTACTGACGGTTTTGATGATTTTAAACCTGAGCGGGAGCTTTTCGCAGAATCCCGACTGGATGTACTGGGATCCCTGGAATTCACCCATTCCCTCGCGGATCATCACCGACATAGCCATCGAGGCGAACGGCCGGAAATGGCTGGGCACTGAACCCGTATGCGGCGGAGGCATATGCACCGACGGTGGTCTTGCCGTATTCGACGGAACCGACTGGATCGTTTATGATTCCCTGAACAGCAGCCTGAATTCCAACTTCGTTGGAGCCGTGGATATCGATGGCAGCGGTGTGGTCTGGGCCGGTACCGGGCACGGAGAAGTATCCTCATTCGACGGTACCAGCTGGCAAAGCCACCCCTTCCCTACCAAGGACAATGTTCCGGTTACCGCCCTTGCCCATGATCTCTATGGCCATATATGGGCCAGCACCGAAGGTAAGGGGCTCTTCATGTTCGACGGGACTTCCTGGGCCCATTACCATTCAGGTAACTCCTTCCTGTCCGATTATCTCAGCGCTGTTGCTGCCGGGCCCGACAATACGGTCTGGACAGGAGGCAGCACGGGCAAATTGTTCAGGTTTACGGATTCCTGGAACGAAATACCGCTCCCGGCAGGATTTTATTTCACTTCCGCCATCGGCATTGATCCCGAAAACAGGGTATGGGTCGGAAGTGAAGGCTTGTTCTGCCATTACTATGCCGGAACATGGACTGTATGCGACGAAACGGTGACCGGGATTGCCGATACGGCAACAGGTTTTGTTTTCGACTTTACGTTCGACGGCAATGGCAATACCTGGATCGCCCATTCGAAAGGGCTGATCCGTTTCGACGGCAGTGAATGGGATACATACGGACCTGATAATTCCGGGCTGCGCTCCGAGCACATCATATCACTGGCCGCTGACATGACCGGGAACCTCTGGATCGGCACGGCCGACACCGGGTTGATCGCATACCGGGAAGGAGGTGTTGTCGACATCCGGGAAGGACCAAATGAAGCTTCGGCACCATATGTGATCCTTCACCCGCCTTATCCAAATCCTTCAACAGGCATCGTCCATATCAGATTTGACTTGCCGGCAGGATCCCATGTTCAACTGTCCATCATCGATATTTCAGGTCAGTTGTTGGCTATACCTGTCAACGGCATGTTTGAAAAAGGCGCTTATAACATCTCCTGGGATGCAGGTGAAAGGAAAGGTATCTTCCTGCTCAGCCTGCAGGCAGGAAATCAGGTCCTGCATAAAAAGGTCGTTTTCATGGATTAATAGCCGGCCGCCTGTTCCATCACAAAAGCACCCTGCGTCCTCACCCTCCAGAACCTGTCATCGCCCTCGGGTACATCAACCCATGGGGGTACGGACGAATCAATGATAACATGCCCGGGGTTGAACCATTTGAAAAGGTCATCCATACCAAAAGGGCATTCTCCGCGCAGCACCAGCACATCAAGTTTGAGTTTTTGATCCGGTGGCCTGCACCGCGGGAAGGCTCCCTGCCAGAATCCCAGCCGCAAACTGCGATCGTTTATGGTTATGATTTGTGCTTTATGCAACATCCTGTCCTCAAGTCCCAGGGCCATGGTATCGCAATCCTTTAAACGTTCTTTCAACCAGTAGGGAGAAATGCTGTATGCCGTCTTTTCCGGCGATCCCAGCAGGGCGGAATCGGCTATGAAAATATGGTCCCTCCCATTGATGATGTCTGCAGCAGTATGTCCGTTGACCGAATAAATGACCAGGACCTGCTGTTGAAGGGAATCGTAATGGGTGAGCATCCTGTAGCCCGAGAGGGCAAGGATCGTCAGCAGTCCGGGTATAAGTGCCCAGGATCCTTTCCTGAGAAAAAACACACCCATGAAGATGATGGTGCATGCCAGCAGCAAGGCCATGGGTCCGTCGAAATGGATTTCGCGGATGGCTGACCCCGGCAGGGATTCTACCATCGTAACGCCTTTGTCGAGAAGCATCAGCAATTTGCCGAGTATCCATGTTGCCGCAGATGAGGCCAGTGTCTGGGCCGGGAAGATGAAGAATAGCAATCCGGCATAGATCACCAGCGAGGAAAGGGGAATGACGATCAGGTTCGTAAGCAGGCTGTAAAGCGGGTACTGATGGAAATAATACAATGATAGCGGCAAGGTCCCCAACTGCGCAGCGATGCTGACCGCCGTGATGGCCCATATCCGGTCGGGGACCCTGTAGCCGAAATAAAAAAGGTTATAGATGGGGCGCTGCAGGCATACGATGCCAAGCACTGCCGCATAGGAAAGCTGGAAACCTGCACCCAGGATGGCAAAGGGATCTGCCATAAGGCTAATCATGGCAGCGGCGGCCAGGCTGTTAAATACATTGGTGTTCCTTCTGAAGGCCTGTCCGACAATGATAAAACTCAGCATGGAAGCCGCCCTTGCAACGGGGGCTGCCAGTCCGGTAAGCAAGGCATAAGACCATATGGCGACGACAAGGATGAATGAATACAGCAGCCGCCCGCCCGGGAGTTTTCTCAGGAAGCCGAGCATCGTACTCAGCACCAGGAATACAACGCCTACATGCAGGCCCGAAACACAAAGGATGTGCATGGCCCCTGCCCTGGCGTAAACATCCCTGACATCACCGCCCAGGTATGTGTTATCGCCCAGCAGCATGGCAGCTGCAACACCTGTTTCAGCTATGCCGATCCCGCTTCCTGCCAGCTTTCCAAGCAAACCGTCGCGGATTTCCGCAGCATGGTCCATCAGGTCCCGCGATGCAGCATGGCCCGTTATCATCCACTCCCCTTCGCCCAGGAAAACATCATGATAGATGCCCTGCCTGGCCAGGTATTCCCTGTAATCGAATGAGCCTGGATTGGCCGGGGGGTCGACAGGTTCAGGATCGGTGTAAAAGAGCATCACCGCACCCCGTTCCGCCGAGAGCAAAGCACTGTCGGGACGGGAGTAAACAACCAGCACCACCCTGCAGGTCTTCCAACCGGCGGAATCGCGGTAAGCCTGCAGTTCCACCACGCCTTTGCACGAACGGGGACGCATGGTGAAATGGTCCTTTACGATGGCAAGGTATATATGGTCGCCCTCGGGCAGCGAGGCAATGGTTTCAGTCCGTAAAAGCTTTTTCCTGTCGGTGAGGTCAAACCCACAGGCGAACATCAGCATGATGATCAGGAGACCGTGCATCCACCTGCTACGGTAATTGTACAAGAAGGCAAACATCAAGGTCGACAGCACCACAAACGCTGATAAAGACAAAAGCGAAAGGTTCCCAGCAGGCACATAGCAGCCAGGAAGGTTCACCGATGTCAATATCCCAGCGATAAAGGGGATGATCAACCGCAAAAGGGGTACCCGGCTCCACATTTTCTGGCATAGATAGATGATCAACAGTTTCTCTATCTATTAATACCCGAAATCCGGAAATGTCACACCCTGATCGGGAAATTTTTATTCATGAGACAAAGATTTTAGGAGTAAAACGAACGGAAATCTGCATGTCAACCCATCCCGGCGAAGTCGAAGGGTATGATACCCCGGAGTTTTAGCACGGAATATGTCTTTTCCGGGTTCCCTGGACTTTTGGTTTCATACCCGTGATTAGGGATTTCTGCTCCCGGGCTTGTCTATAAGCCGGTTATACATGAGTGCAGCAGTTGTTTCTGAAGCACCCGGACCACCCAGCCTTTCCCTGAGTTCATCCAGTGCGGAGAGCATGTGCCCACGGTAATCCTCATCGTTGAGAAGACGGGCAAGTTCGGTTTTCAGCTTCGTGGTATTGAAATCACCCTGGATGAGTTCCTTCACCACCTCCCGGTCCATGATCAGGTTGACCAGGGAAATAAACCTGATACCACGGATCAGGCGGCGGGCAATGAAATATGATATCCATCCTCCCCGGTAGCATACCACTTCAGGCACACGGAACAGGGCCGTTTCGAGCGTGGCAGTGCCGGATGTGACCATGGCGGCACGGGCAATGCCAAGCAATTCATGCATCTTGCCGGTAACGATCTCCACCTGTGCATGATCCCTGGCCATATCATACACCCGGGGCGGTGCCGAAGGAGCTGCCGCGACCACGAAGCGATAAGCGGGAAAAAATTTCGTCATTCCCAGCATGACCGGAAGCATTTTCCGTATCTCCTGCTTCCGGCTGCCCGGCAGGACTGCGATTACCGGCCTGCCGTCGGAAGGTATGCCCGGGATGGGGAAATCAATATCAGCAGCGGGAGCATTGATGGCATCGAGCAGGGGGTGCCCCACGAAATCAACCTCATAATCGTAACCGGCATAGAAATCTTTCTCGAAAGGCAGGATCACGAACATGCGTTCCACATGCTTTTTGATCTTATGTACCCGCGACTTTTTCCAGGCCCACACCTGCGGGGAGATATAGTAGAACACCCTTATGCCATGTTTTGAGGCAAATTCAGCCATCCTAAGGTTAAATCCCGGGTAATCGATCAGGATGAGCACGTCGGGTTGCCACGACATGATATCCTCCCTGCAGAACTTCAGGTTCCTCATGATGGTCCTGATGTTGAGCAGGACTTCCAGGAAACCCATGAAGGCAAGATCGCGGTAATGTTTCACCAGCTCTCCGCCCTGCGCCTCCATCAGGTCGCCACCCCAGCATCTGAAAATGGCTTTGCCATCCTGCTCTTTCAGCGCTTTCATGAGGTTGGAAGCGTGCAGGTCGCCCGAAGCTTCACCGGCAATGATATAGTATTTCATGATTGATGGAGTAGCAACTAATAAATCACAAAGTAAGCAATGACATAGATGAAGGTGACCAGCAGGAGGCCCCTGCCTGTATCGTCAAACTTCCTGTTCACGAAATAATACCGGATAAAGAACAGGTTTACCACCGGGCTCACCAGGAGCAGCAGGCTCGCATTGAAGGCATGCGGGTTCCCCGCAAAATACCTGTACAATAACAGGCCACCGTATAACAGTCCGTAGAGTGCCACCGGCATCAGCAAGCCGATCAGAATTCCTGTCCAGACTGAATCCTTATTGAACATCCAGATCAAAGTTTTTAATATGCTCAAAAGCATGATGTGCTGTGAGGTCGTAATGGACGGGCACCAACGAAACATAATTCTGGCTGAGTGCATGCAGATCGGTATCCTCCCGGTTGTCGGAGATCTCGAAATTCCCTTTAAGCCAGTAATACTCCCTGTCGGCCGGATCCCTTCGCACGTCATATTCTTCCACCCACCTTGCATGCGCTTGCTGGCAAACCCTGATGCCCCGGATCGGGTCCCCATTGAAAGCCGGGATATTAACATTAAGGCAGGTATAGTCGGGCAAGCCGCGTTCAAGCACCTGCCGGGCGATCTTCAGGATATATTTGTCGACATGGCTCAGATCGGCCGAATGGCTGTAATCGCAGAGGGAAAAACCGACGGACGGTATCCCGCTGATGGTGCTTTCCAGCACGGCTGCCATGGTGCCCGAATACACGATATTCACGGAGGCATTAGATCCGTGGTTGATGCCCGAAACCAGAAGGTCGGGCTTCCTGCCGAGTACGATCTGTTCACCAAGCTTGACACAGTCGACAGGTGTTCCCTTGCATGACCATATTGCGAGGCCATTTTCCTGGAAACGCTTCTGCAGCCTCAGCGGATTCCTCACGGTGATGGCGTGCCCGGTACCCGACATGGGTTCTTCGGGTGCAACCACGGTTACATCGCCCAGTTCCTGCATCAGGGTAGTCAGCTTCCTGATGCCGGGGGCATCGACTCCATCATCGTTGGTAACAAGTATGTGCGGTCTCTTCATCCGGTTTATTGATGCATAAAATTACTAAAAGTTGCGCAATTCTTCATAAAGCTTCAACACGGGCAAGCCCATCACGTTATAAAAGGAGCCTTCGATCCTTTCAATACCGATATAGCCGATCCACTCCTGTATACCGTAAGCCCCGGCTTTATCATAGGGTTGGTATTGATCAACGTAATGGTTGATCTCTTCCCTGCGCAGTTGTTTAAAATAAACATCCGTACCAACGGCAAAGTTCACTCGTTTATCCCTGCTGCGTATGCTCACCCCGGTGATCACCCTGTGTTTTCTTCCCGAAAGGCTCAGAAGGATGTCGATGGCTTCCTCCCTGCTGCCCGGTTTTCCCAGCAGGGTATCGCCCAGGCATACCACGGTATCGGCGGTGATCAGCAGGGTGCGATCCGTAAAAAAACCCGGTTCAAAAGCATCCGCCTTGCGCTCGCTCAGCATGCAGGCGACTGCTTCGGCTTTCTGTTCCCCCGGGGGATCCTCATCCACAGGCCTGACCACAACGCTGAAACCGATACCCAGCTGACGCAGCAGTTCCTGTCTCCGCGGAGACGCGGAAGCCAGGACGATATCATATTTATCCAGGTTGGAAAGCATCATCATGCCATGTTCAAATAGATCAACTCCATGGAGAGGACGCCTGCCAGCATCGCAATTTTGGCCGTATTTCCTGCAAATCCGTAAACCGACTTATCCCGGTTCCGGATCATGTTTACCAGCAGGTAAACCAGCAGGGGTTGCACGGCGATCAGAAGGTACCAGAAGGCCAGGACATAACCCTTATGCCACAGATAATATTGTGCCAGGGCCAGCAGGCCAATGGTTGCAATGATAAGCGCCGAGATGATGGTACGTGCCAGTCCGGCACCATATAATGCAGGAATGGTGCGGTATGCCGACGAAAGGTCCCCTTCAAGATCTTCAATATCCTTGATCATCTCCCTGATCATGGTCAGAAGGAAAGCAAAGAGGGCGTATGCCCAGACGAATGTGCTGATGACAGGGACCTGTTGTATCACCCTGACGAAATCACCGCTGTTTCCGAGCAGCAGATAATATTCGAACAGCCATATGATGAGCAGCACCATAGCGGAGAGCACAGATATGATGAAATTCCCCCAGAAAGGCATGCGCTGGTAACGTGATGAATAGAACCACAGCAATCCGGCAATGGCCGGAAAGATCAGTCCGAGCTGAAAAGAGCCTGCAACCCATGCCAGGTAAAAGCCGGCCACGACAGCAATGGCATTGATGACATAATATGCGCGCAGGGCCTTCCTGACTGATATCCGGTTTTCGAGCATGTTCCTGCCCGGTTTGTTCTTCCTGTCGGTATTCACATCGAAATGATCGTTGATGATATATCCGCCGGCAGCGATCAACACGGTAACCAGCACAAGCACGAGGAAGTTCAGGTGCCCCAGGAGGGGTGTCACACCCTGTGAGGCCATCAGCGGCCTGATGATCCCGTAGCCCAGGAGGTACTGCGTAAGTACAATGATCCCCAGGTTTGGGATCCGGAGCATGGTTATCCAGTTTTTCAGCTTATTGCCTTTACCATTTGAACGCATCATCGCACATCCAGTTTTTTTGCAGTTTAAGTACCTGTTCAATGATATCCCTCACACATCCTTTTCCTCCCTCGTAATGGGAAATATATTTGGATATTGCCCTGATCTCTTCTGCCGCATCGGCAGGGCAGGCCGGCACCGCCACCTGCAGCATCACGTGATAGTCGGGAATGTCGTCGCCCATATATACCACTTCTTCACGCCCGACGTTCTTCGTCTTAATGTATTGTTCAAAAACCTCCAGTTTGTGTTCAACGCCAAGGAATACGTCGGTAACACCAAGTGAAAAGAGCCGCCGCTGCATGGAGGGGGATTTCCCCCCGCTGATCACGGCAACGTTGTACCCTTTTTTTACCGCGAGCTGCAGGGCATAACCATCCCTCACATTGGCTGTCCGCAGAGGTTCACCGTTTTCCGTTAATATCGCAATACCCTGGGTAAGTACACCGTCGTAATCGAACACGAAAGTGGTGATATGCTTCAGCAGTTCCTTATAATTCGTCATTTCTCGTTTTTCGAATGGTCAATAATATCACGGGTGATCATCATGTACAGGTCCCTGGCAGCCTCATGGTCCTTCAGCATCTCGAGGTGCTCGCGGATGATCTTCATATCATTCCGCACGGCCGGTCCTGTCTGCGACCGGATCGGGCCGATTTCAACGGCCTTGCGGGCTGTTTCCAGGATGAGAGGCTTGAGCAGGCTGAAGTCAAGACCGTGTTCCTCGAGTACATGTTCAGCGATATAATACATATGGTTGCTGAAATTGCAGGCAAAAACCGCCGCGATATGAAGGATCTGGCGCTGCACCGAATCCACCGTGCTGACCCTGTTACTCAGTTTTCCGGCGAGTGCCAGGAGCCGTTTCTCGGCACCCCTGGTGTTGGCCTCGATGAGGAAGGGCACTTCGCGCAGGTCGAGCATCAGTTTACCGGTAAAGGTTTGCAGTGGATAGATCACACCTGTATTCTCGCTGAAAGGCCTGAGCACCTCCATGGACGCCGAGCCGCTGGTATGTACCACAAGTTCGTTACTCAGGCCAAGCAGTGGGAGCACCTCCGTCATGGCCTGATCAGGTAACGCAATGATGTACAGATCCTGTCCCTTAAGGACCTTCGCAAAATCGAGCGTATGCGATGGTGCGTTCACCTCCGATGCAAGCCGGGAAACGTTGGTTTCCCGCCTGCCGGCCACCTGCGCGATCCTATAACCGGCATCCTTAAGCGCCCTTGCGAGGTGTGAACCGACATTGCCGGCGCCAATGATCACTATGTTGTGGATATTTTGCATGGACTGAAACAGGAGGCGAATTTACGAATTTATTCCGGGGAACGCACCACAAATGCCTCCGGGGAAACAGTCGGGCTAACTTATTAAAATGTTCAATATATCATTAATATTCATTAAACATTTCGACCCCATGTTTGTTATATTTGCGCTATCAATAAAACTATGACCACACAATACTCCATAAAAGACCTTGAGCGCATCAGTGGGATCAAGGCACATACCATCAGGATATGGGAAAAACGCTACAACATCGTTGAACCCGAGCGCACCGAATCCAATATACGTTTCTATTGCGACAGCGACCTCAAGCGTATTCTCAACATATCGGTTTTGATCAACAGTGGATTGAAGATATCCAGGATAGCGAAGCTGAGCGATCACGAGATCAATAAAAAAATCCTTGAGCTGAACAGCATCCATTCGCCCGGGCAGGGCGGGCAGATCGAAAGCCTTGTTGTGGCCATGATCGACCTGGATGAAGTGAAGTTCGAGCAGGTGTTGAATAAGTCCATCATCAGTATCGGCTTCGAGGATACCCTGTTCAGGGTCATATATCCGCTGTTGAGCAAGATCGGGGTGCTGTGGCAGATCGGTACGATCACACCTTCACACGAACACTTCATGACCAACCTGATCCGGCAGAAGCTCTTTGCGGCCATCGACAACCTTGTGGCCGAGCGCAAGCCCGGGAGCAAGACTTTCCTGCTGGCCCTTCCCCAGTGGGAACTTCACGATATCGGGCTGCTGGTGTATAACTATCTGATCAGGAAGAACGGGCACAAGGCGATCTTCCTTGGCCAGGGCATCCCGCTTGAGGATGTCGTATCCATTGTTAAACAAGCGAATCCCGACGCGATCATCACCACGTTTTCTTCACCAACAGAAAAGGATGATATCATAAACTACCTCCGCGAATTATCCCAGCATTTCGACGGCAAACCGATCTTTACTTCAGGTTTGCAAATGAGTGACATTTCTGGCGGCCTTCCGAAGGATGTGAAAAAGGTAGCTACCGTGATCGAATTCCGCGATAAGGTCCTCAGCAGGATCTGAGCAACTTGCATCCTGCCCTGAACGGTAAAATGCAATTGTCGTTCACATTTTTTAACATTCTGGTACATTTTTACCTCTATTTTATATTACTGTTTTTCAATATTTTATAATTTTTATTTAGATTTATTATAAAATAATTGCCAAAAAACTTGACTTCGTATGATATAATTGTTTAACTTTGCTGTCATGAAATTAAACAAATACCGAAAAATATGACTGCAATTGAATTCAACTACAAGCTGACCGGGATGCAGAAGCACCTGGAATATTTCGCCAAAAAGCTGACCAATAACGAGGACGATGCAAAAGACCTCCTCCAGGAAACTTTTCTCAAGGCCTTAACATTCAGGGATAAATTCGTTGATGCCACCAACCTGAAAGCCTGGTTGTTCACCATAATGAAGAACATCTTCATCAACAATTACCGTCGCAACGTCCGCGCAAGGACCATTATTGACACGACAGACAACCTTTACCATATCAATAATTCCGATTCGTACGTATCGATCTCCCCGGAGTCGGAGATCTCGGAAAAGGAGATCATCAGGGAAATCGAATCCCTGTCGGACGACCACCGTATTCCATTCGAGATGCATACCCAGGGCTTCAAATACAAGGAGATCGCCGAGGAACTCGAAATTTCGATAGGCACGGTGAAGAGCAGGATCTTCTTTACCAGGAAGAAGCTCATGGAAAGCCTCAAAGACTTTGATAATTAATCGACGTGAGGACTATGAAGGGCCGGCACCACAGGTGGCCGGCCTTTTTTTTATTCGAAAGTGAATGAAAGCTGCCAGACCTTCGAATTGAGTTTTTCAATGCCGCCGGTATAGATGTTATCTTCATCGCGCAGCAGGTTGAACAATCCATAGGACATCTTGGCTTCTATCCCGAATTTGAACCAGGCATTATAAAACTCGATCCCCACGCCCACTTCGGCAGCAACGTCGTGCTTTTGCAGCTTGACCAGCGTTTCATTTTCCTCTTCCTTCTTATCGACCCTTGTGGCGGCAAGATCCAGGGT
>JAXGTH010000049.1:0-17996 GCA_040775045.1 Bacteroidales bacterium | reverse complement strand
TTTCGGTATATGCTGCGGCAGCGCTGGTAAACCTGCTGCACCGCCAGCGCGATGCTGTGGGCCTGAGCCTTTTTTCCGATGATGTGGAACTGAATACCCGCACCCGTTCCACCTCGGTGCATATGAAGTACCTCTATTCGGAGATGGAAAAGTTGCTGAAGCCCATAAGCCCGAACTTAAAGAAACGCACCATGGCCGCAGATGCCCTTCACCGCATCGCCGACATAATCCACAAGCGTTCGCTGGTGGTGATCTTCAGCGATATGCTTGAAAGCCATGCCGACACCGACGAACTCTTCTCCGCCCTTCAGCACCTGCGGTATAACAAGCACGAGGTGATCCTCTTCCATGTGGTGGACAAAGGGCGGGAGATCGACTTTAATTTTGAGAACCGCCCCTACAGGTTTATCGACCTGGAAACCGGCGATGAGCTGAAGCTGACCCCCTCCGAGCTGCGCAAAGAGTATACCGCACGCACCGAAAGTTTCGTGAATGAGCTGAAACTCCGCTGCGGCAGGTATATGGTCGATTTTGTCCCTGCCGATATCAACCAGGGATTCCGGCAGGTGCTCCACCCTTACCTGCTGAAAAGGGAAAAACTATACTGATCAGGAAATGATAAAAAGATACATTCTCATTATCGCATTACTGTTTTCTTATTCATTGCTGCTGGCACAAAAGAGCCCGGTGCTTGAAGCCCTGTACGATGATGAGTGGAAGACCTTCAAATCCTTTGTGGCCCGTTCCGAAAGCTACGTTCCCGACACGGGCATTGATGTCACCTTCTATCACCTCGATCTTTCGATCGCCATCGATTCGCCTTATATCGCCGGAACGGTAAGGTGCGACTTTTTCCCTGTGGAAGCGTCGCTTGAGGAGGTCGTGCTGAGCCTCAACAGCGCCCTCACTGTAGATGATGTCACCGGAAATGTATCTTCATTCCTGCAGACCGGCGATTCGATCCTGATCAGCCTCGATGGGAGCTATGGTCCCGGCGACCTTCTGAGCCTGCAGATCAGCTACCATGGCGTGCCCGTGATGGCAGGGGGATACAAGGGACTCCGCTACGAGACACATCATGGCAGCGAGCCCGTCATCGCCACCCTCTCTACCCCATACCTGGCCCATTACTGGTACCCTTGCAAGGACGGACCTTCCGACAAACCCGACTCCGTATATGTCGACATTACCATACCGGTTAAGGAGGTCAACGGGCTGGAGGTTATCGCCGTATCGAATGGCGTGCTTGAGCAGGTGGTCGATAATGGCAGCCACAAGACCTACCAGTGGCGGCACCGATACCCCATCGTCACTTATTATGTGATGGTGGCCATCTCCAACTACGTGATGTTCAGCGATGAATATTCGGGCATTTACGGGGAGGAATACCCGCTCGATTATTATGTGTTCCAGCAGGACCTCTCCACCTCGCAGGCAGGCACTGCCGATATGCCGCTGGCACTCGATATCTTCTCTGAAAAGTTCGGCATTTACCCCTTTGCAAATGAAAAATATGGCATGACGCAGCTGGGCTTTTACGGAGCCATCGAGAACCAGACCAACACCATCACCAACAATATGTCGCCTTCGTGGTTCGAGGTTTCGGTGCATGAGCTCGCCCATATGTGGTTCGGTGATATGATCACCTGCAGGGACTGGCATCACGGCTGGCTTAACGAAGGCTTCGCCACCTATTCGGAAGCCCTTTATGATGAAGCGGTATATGGCTACGAGGCTTACCAGCAGAACATGCAGACCAACGAATACTGGAACGGGGGTACCCTTTACCTTCAGAATGCCGGCGACACCTTCAATATTTTTCAGAATATCATTTATAAGAAAGGGGCTTATGTGCTCCACATGCTCCGTGGTGTTCTCGGCGATACGTCTTTCTTCGATTGTATCAGTGCCTATGCTTCCGACCCTGATCTGATGTATGCACAGGCGGTCACGGAGGATCTTATGGATATTTGCGAGGAGGTTTCGGGCGAAGAGCTGGGGTATTTCTTCGACCAGTGGGTTTATGATGCTTATTATCCCATATACTATTTCAATTTCGAAAATCATGAGGGTGAGGTGGCTTTTCTCCTTTACCAGGTTCAGGGCGAGCAGGGCTGGCGGCCCGTGTTCGAGATGCCCGTGGAGGTCAGGATCGAATTTGCCGGGGGAGGCGACACACTGGTAAGGGTATGGAATGATGAGGCTTACCAAGTGTTTACCCTGCCTGTTGGTGACGAGGTGGCCATGATCTCGGTCGATCCCGAAAAGAAGATCCTGCGCAAGGCCTATTACCACCCCGAAATTCCTGTCGGGATAAATGAAAACGCTGCCGGTACCGTGGAGGCACATGTGGTATTCTACCCCAACCCGGTAAGGGGAACAGCTACCATGGAACTCGAGCTTGCCGGCAGGGAGCATGCCGTGCTGGTGTTATGTGACCTCGGCGGACGTGAACTCAGGCGTATCGAAGGCCTGCGGCATGGGAGGCAGGCTTTCGACAGGGGATCGCTCCCTGCAGGGGTCTATGCTTATTACCTGCTCGATGCTGCCGGTTACAGGCTTGCATCGGGAAAGGTGGTCATGATGTAAACCTGGTTTTTGCCCGAGCTGTATTCAGCGTTTGAACCTCAATTGTACTTTCGCCTCCGGCACCATATTGCCCGGGGCTTCTTCCGTTCCGCTGCCTGTAACATCTCGGTCGGTATAGCAGGTGAGGGAGAATTTCAGCCAGATATCAAAATGCTGCGAGAGGCCATACCATACCATGGCATATACCCTCGTGCCCTTTCCGTAATATGCCGGCATGGATGAAGCGTACAGCAGGTCGTTTTCATAGGCATAGATCCTGTTGTTGTAATCTGTTGTGTGGAAGAGCGCGTAGCGGAAGGTCCATTTCAGGGGTATGCTCAGCGGATGGTAATGCATATCAATGTGCAGCAGGCTGCCACTGTTTTTCTTTTTATCTGACTTTTGCAGGTTCCAGGCAGCCTGGCAGCCGAGTGAGAGGCTTGCAGAAACAGGGAACCTCGCTGCTCCCTTGAGTTCGTGCCTGCTCCCCGTAAGCAGGCTGTCGATCCATGAGCGGTTGCTGCTGCTCTTTTGCTGATCGCTGCGGAACCTGTATCTCAGCGACAGCTCCCCGGCAGCGCCGGGCCTGTACAGGAGCTTCAGGATGTGTTCGCTCCCGCGGCCGGCGTTCACCATCCGGTAGGTAAGCCATGGATGGCTGTATAATTCCGTTGACCATTGCAGTGATATCTTATTTGGAAGCGGCACTTCGGCCATCATCTTCACGCCCCTATCGTTGGCGTTGTTGTCGCGACGGCCGGCAGCACCGGCCATAGGGTTCTGGTATGCGGGCCTGTATTCCCGTACCAGCATGCCGAACACGCTGCCTGAGGCCGTGGTATGGGTGATGCCATTCAGCAGGGCCCAGCCGCCGTTCCGGCTCATCGAGAACTCGCCAAAAAGGTTGGTCTTCTTCAGCAGCAGGTCGTAGCTGATGCCGGCAGCCAGAGTCCTGTCGCCACTGAAGGCGTACACATTGGCTGGTTCATCACCGCCATATACCGGCAAGCCGAAAGTGTTGCATGCCAGGGTGATCCCTGTCCTGAACCTGTCGAGGTTCAGCAGGAGGTTGGCACCGTAGACCTCGCGGAGCAACACCTTACGTTTCGACAACTCGCTGATGGTCCTGTGGTAACCGCCTTCCGGCATGGAAGTGACCACGGCACCCATGCCTGTACCATCGCCACAGCTGATATTCGCGTCGATCATGTTCCTCGAGTAGAAGGCACTGATGTCAATGCGCCTCCATTGCAGCGTCGCGGCGGCACCCCTCAGGGTATTGCCTTCGGATGATGATGTTCCCGGCCTGATCCCCGGTGCATAGCGCTTCAGCGCAGAGGGGTCGCTTCCCCCCGAATACGACATGCCCGTCCACAAGGTAAGCCCCTGCCCGAACTGTGCCCTGAAATCGCCTGCCACCAGTGTCCTGATGATGCCCGTGTTTTCCAGGCATGCATG
This sequence comes from Bacteroidales bacterium, assembly GCA_040775045.1. Lineage (GTDB taxonomy): Bacteria > Bacteroidota > Bacteroidia > Bacteroidales > B18-G4 > B18-G4. The sequence goes on along the minus strand of JAXGTH010000049.1, from coordinate 13,970 downwards.
GAACGAATAGTGGTCGAAGCCCGCAGGCATCTCCACATGCCCGGCAAGCGTAGGGCTAACACCCCGTGCCATACCGAAGAATGGTTCGCCGGGATCTTTCCCGGCAAGGAATCCCAGGCTCAATTTATTGCGTACCTTGTAAGCGTACCGCAGGTAGTAGCTGTTGGGGTCGCCCAGGTAGAATGAACCCGTATTGCCGGCAAGCTGCAGCGAATCATCCGGTATGCGGTAACCGGCAGCGGAGGTCAGCCTCCGGCGGTACCTAAGGACAAGCTCGTGTCTGCCATGCAATAGTGAGGATGCCGTGATCCGCGATCTCTGATAAGGTGCAAGCATGACGAAAGGGGCGATCTTTTCGATCGTATTCCTGCCGAAACCTTCGATCTCCTTCAGCTCATAGATGGTGTAAAACTGCCCGTATTTTCTTCGGTAGTCGAGCAGGTTCCTGATCTGCACATCGTTGAGGAACACAAGCTGCCGGAGCTCCTCCCTTTCTGCCGCGTTGAGGTTCAGGGGCTGCTCGAGGTAGTACTCCAGGTCGGCGGTCAGTTCATCGAGCGTATAAGGTTCATCCATATCCGCCTCTATAAATTCATATTGCTGCCGTATCATGGCCCGACCAGCCTCCTGCAGGCTGTCGGGCCGCTGGGCGCTCAGTTGCATGACAAGGCAGGTGAGCATGATGACCGGTGGCAGGGTGGCTTTCATTTCGCGGGGCGATAGGTGAAGGAAAGCTGCGGTGAATAACCCAGGTAGGTATGCATGGAGGATGCCAAGTCGAGCCACATTTGCTTTATCCTGATGCCGATCCCGAAGGTGTACCTGGCCTCTCCCGTGGTGATCCCGGCCCTGACATGGAATTTCTCATGGTAAATATATTCGCAGCCTGCTGCAAACACGGCCTGGTGATCGCTTGCCTTATGGATCTCCGCGAACATCGACAGCGAGGCGTCGGGCCGGAAGCCCATCCCGCCCCGGAAGACCAACGGAAGGTGTTCGGGGGTTGCGATCCATTTGACGCGCAGGGGGTTGAAGATGTGCATGCCAAGTTCCAGCTTCTCCGTGATACGGGCGTAAATGCCCCCTTCGAAGGTGAGGGCATGCCGGGCAGGATAACCTTCGCCCACGGCTATCCGCAGGTAGTCGATCTGCAGCCCTGCCGCAAAGTTTTTCCCGAAAGGCATCGCATAACCGATGCCGGCTTTCATTTCGGAGAAGGCGAAGCCGCCAAAGTGGTCGAGGCCGGCCAGCAGTTTCCCCTTTCCCGCCTTCAGCAGGCCGCCCACCGCAATGCGGTTCATCTCCTTCAGCAGGAAGCGGTTCTCTGCGAAAACGCCGATAGCAGGCCCTCCGGAGTAAACCACGGTCGCCTGGTTGTTGAACACGCCCCATAGGTCGCGGTGCACAAGGCTGCAATGCCCTGTACCCATGGCCCTGGCCCCGAGGGGATAATTGCCTGCCTGGGGGTACAGGCTGATGGCGGCAAGCAGCAGGCAGCCGCCGGTGATCACTTTTCCGGCTGTCATGTCGAAAAACAGGTTTAACTTTGTTGCACCCCCTAATGATTAATACCGGAAAATGAAAAATGTCATCCCTTTTTTAGAAGAATTATCGAAAAATAATTCGCGCGAATGGTTCCACGACAACAAGGGGCGCTACTCCGTGGCGCGGAAAGAGTTCGAATCCTTCGTTGCCGCACTTATCCCCCGCCTGGCGGAGATCGATCCTGAACTGACAGGGCTGGATCCCAAACAGTGTATCTTCAGGATCCATCGCGATGTGCGCTTTTCACCGGATAAATCACCCTACAAGACCAACATGGGCGCCGCCATGGGCAGGGGAGGCAGGAAAAGCCCCTATGCCTCCTATTATATCCACATCGAACCCGGCAATTCCTTTGCCGGCGGCGGGATATGGATGCCGCAGCCTCCCGCATTGAAGGCCATGCGCGAGGAGATCTATTATAACCTGGACGAATTCAGGGCGATTGTCGAAGGCAGGGATTTTGCCCGGACTTTCACGGAGTTTATGGGTGAGCGGCTGAAGCGCCCGCCCAGGGATTTCCCGGCCGATTTCCCCGGCATCGGGTGGCTGCAGTATAAAAGCTATGCCGTGGGCCATTTTTTCGACGACGATGTCGTATCCTCCGGTAATTTCACTGACCGGGTGCTGGATGTTTTCGGGGTGTTACTGCCGTTCAACCGTTTCATCAACCGGGCCCTTTCCGGTGACTGAAAAATCGATCCGTTAACTGATTAACAATGGCCGTTAACTGATTGCCGCTTTACATGCATTGGTAAGCCTGTTACATTTGTTTCAGAATTAATTTGGTTAATTAATTTCTCATGAGGCAAACGTTCCTGAAAGTGGTTTTGATTTCATAATCCAGGTTTAGTTCCGTAATCAGACAAATTGCTTTTTTCATACGGTACTTTCAGGAACGTTTCCATAAATTTTGGGTTAATAAGTTGTTCGTTTAAAAAGCTCCGTCAGAGGCGGGGCTTTTTTTATGGAAAATGGAAAATGGAAAAAGGAAAATGGAAAGTCGTACAAGGTATTACGTACCAGGTTTCGGGCGCCAGGCACCAGGCGTCAGGTCCCGATTCCCGGTTCCCGGGATCGAGGATCCACGAAAAACAATAAAATCGAAGATTTCTGGTTTTTCGAGACATCAGGCTTCCGGCATCCGGCATCAGGCATCAGACATCCAGGATCCAGTATCCAGCCTACGCATCAATATTCGCGTATCGGGCGTTTTTCTCGATAAATTCCCTGCGAGGGGGTACCTCATCGCCCATGAGCATGCTGAACACACGGTCGGCTTCGGTGGCATTGTCGATGGTCACCTGGCGCAGTGTTCGGGTGGCAGGGTCCATGGTAGTATTCCATAGCTGTTCGGCGTTCATCTCGCCAAGCCCTTTATAGCGCTGGATATGTAATCCCTTTTCCCCGTCGGGGCTGAGTTCCCTTACCACTGCGTTTCGTTCATCTTCAGACCAGCAATACCGCTCATCCTTGCCTTTGCGGATGAGGTACAGGGGTGGCGTGGCCACGTAAACGAATCCGTTCTCGATAAGGTCGCGCATATAGCGGAAGAAGAAGGTGAGGATGAGGGTGGCGATATGGCTGCCGTCCACGTCGGCATCGGTCATGATGATGACCTTGTGGTAGCGCAATTTTTCCATGTTCAGCGCCTTGCTGTCGTCCTCGGTGCCGATGGAGATGCCCAGTGCCGTGAAGATGTTCTTGATCTCTTCGTTTTCAAAGATCTTGTGTTGCATGGCCTTTTCCACGTTGAGGATCTTTCCGCGCAGCGGAAGTATGGCCTGGAACTTACGGTCGCGGCCCTGCTTTGCCGTGCCACCTGCAGAATCACCCTCCACGAGGTAGATCTCCGACAGGCTGGGGTCTTTCTGTTCGCAGTCGGCCAGCTTGCCCGGCAGCCCTGTTCCCGACAGTACGTTCTTGCGCTGCACCAGTTCGCGTGCCTTGCGGGCGGCATGCCTGGCGGTGGCGGCAAGGATCACCTTGTTGACGATGGTGCGGGCTTCCTTCGGATGTTCTTCCAGGAAGTGCGACAGGTGTTCGCTCACCATCATGTCGACGGCGCCCATGGCCTCCGAATTACCGAGTTTGGTCTTGGTCTGCCCTTCGAATTGCGGTTCGGCAACCTTCACTGAGATGATGGCCGTGAGCCCCTCGCGGAAGTCGTCGCCGTTGATGTCGAATTTCAGCTTGGCCAGCATCCCCGATTTCTCGGCGTAGTTCTTGAGCGTGCGCGTGAGCCCGCGCCGGAAGCCCGAAAGGTGTGTACCCCCTTCGTGGGTGTTGATGTTGTTCACGTAGGAGTGGATGTTCTCCGAGAAGGAGGTGTTGTACTGCATGGATATCTCGATGGGGAAACCGTTCTTCTCTCCCTCCATGTTGATGGGATCGGGCATGAGGGCTTCGCGGGTGGCATCGAGGTATTTGAGAAAGTCGTTCAGGCCTTCATCGGAATAGAATGAGTCGGACTGGTATTCGCCGTTGCCGTTCACCGGGCGCTCGTCCCTGAGGTTGAGCCGGATGCCCTTGTTCAGGAAGGCCAGCTCGCGCAGGCGTGCGGCAAGGATGCTGTAGTCGTAGGTTGTGACATTGAATATGCCGTTGTCGGGCATGAAGGTCACGATGGTGCCGGTCTTGTCAGAATCGCCGATCTCCCTCACGGGATATTGCGGCTTGCCGTATTTGTATTCCTGTTCGAAGATCTTGCCTTCCCTGTGCACGACGGCCTTCAGGTGAGAAGAGAGCGCGTTGACGCAGGAAACCCCGACCCCGTGCAGTCCGCCGGAAACCTTGTACGACCCCTTGTCGAACTTGCCGCCTGCATGCAGCACGGTCATCACCACCTCGAGGGCGGAACGGTTTTCCTTTTCATGCATGCCCGTGGGGATGCCACGGCCGTTATCGGTCACCGTGATGGAATTGTCGGTATGGATCACCACGTCTATCTCGTCGCAATAGCCCGCCAGGGCTTCGTCGATGGAGTTATCAACAACCTCGTATACCAGGTGGTGCAAACCCTTGGTGCTCACATCGCCGATATACATAGCCGGACGCTTGCGTACCGCCTCCAGTCCTTCAAGTACCTGAATATTCTCTGCAGTGTAATTCTGCTTTCCTTCAAGCATTTTCTGTTCGTTCGTCATGGTGTATATTTAGGTATTGAAATGTAACGATGCAAAGGTACCGAAAATTACAATACAAAATGCTCAAAAAGGCCTGAAAAACAAGCATTTTATTAACATTTTGATGTTAAAATTCCTTAAAAATTTTTACCCCTGCACAAGACCTGCGATAAAGGGCCGGGAATGTGCTGTAATATATGGAAAATCAGCTATTTAGAAGGATATTCCGACGCCGGCCAGGAGGTTGAACTTCTGAACCGGGTAATGATACCACCTGAAATAGCCCTGGCTGAGGAGGTTATTGAGCTTCAGGAAAGCTGAAAACTGCCTGCTGATGCGGTATTCGCCCCCCAGGCCGAGGTCGATCCAGCCGTCGACCTGTTCGGCCACCACTTCACCATTGCTGAAGGTGCGGGCATACATGCTCCCCCTGCCGGTGACACTGGCGCTGAGCGTGAGCTTCTGCCTGATGGTATAATGGGTCTCGAGGCCGAGGAAGAGGGATGGCCGCTGCCAGGCTTCCGCTTCATCGTCCATGCCGTAGTGAATGTAAGAGGCCTTCAGCAGCAGGCCGAAATCAGTCCGGCTCCTGAAACCCAGCTCACCGTGAAAACCAAGCACGGAGGCATTGTCGTAGATCACGCTGAAGGTATTGTCCAGCTGGTTGGCGGTATCGGTGACAAACAGGGGCAGGTTGTCGACGGAGGCATGGCTCACCCGGAGGTTGAAGTCGGCGATCTCGCCGGCCCTGCCTTTCACACCGCCTTCCACCGCGATCTTCCTGTTCGTATATTCGAGTGGCAGCACACTGTTGATAAAGGGATTCTCGCTGCTGAGCCCTTCGAAGGTAGTGCGTGATAGGCCCCCTTCCAGCCCCGCATATACGACGATCATATCGTCCAGCAGACTGGCTTCGGCCTTCACCACAGGGTACAGGTGCAGGCGGGAGGCGGTGTCGATACGGTAGTCGGCCTTCAGCCCCGCATAGATACGGTAAGGGTGGAGGTCCATGTCGAAATAGGGTTGCATGGAAAGGATGCCACCGCCATAGCTGTCGAGGCTGTCGTTATTGATGTAATGGTCGTAGCGCACATCCAGGCCCAGCACCTGCATCCTGCGGTTGCCGAAGAGGTCGAGGCCTTTGGAGAAGCCCGGGATGACGGAGATGCGGGTCTCGTTGCCTTCGAATCGGTCGGCGAGGTAGTATCCGTCGAGCCTGACATAGTAGTTGAAGGCATCGTCGGCGGCATTATTGCTCTCCACTCCTGCATCGAAGCCAATGGTTTGGTATACCTGCCTGATGTCATCGTCGGGAATGTCGAGCCCTGGGAAATCATCGGGCATGAAGCCATAGCGGTGCACCATGTTCCTCTTGTAGGAGGCTTTGGCACCCAGGGATGCCCCGCGGAAGAATTTCGTGGCATGGGCTTCCAGCAGGGTGTTGCTGTATGTACTTTTGGCATGGTCCTTTATTTGCCCGAAGGAGGAGATATGCCCGATATGTGCGCCGGCATCAAACTCGTCCGACTGCAGGCTGTTCACCCAGAGTTCGAAATAGGGGGTGAGGTAGTTGCCGAAGCCTGCCCGCAGGTGACTCCTGTAAAGGTCTTTTTGGGGGTCGCCCGGAGCCCTTGCAGGTTGCGGATTTTCCGGACTTACGGTGGTTCCGGCCCGTTCCGAACGCAGGTCGTACTCAAGCGCGGGAAACTCCTCCGTTTCCACTATGCTGATGCGGGGGTTGCGGTTGATCTTCTGCGAACTGCCGATACTGGGCTTGTAGGGTGCGATGATGGTCACCTCTTCGTTCTTTTCCTGTGCGCCGGCCGCGACAGGCCAGAGCAGTCCGACGGCCGCCAGCAAAGCCATGATGCGTGCCGGGTGCAGGTGTTTAATGATGTTTTCAGACATATGCAGGTTCATGGTTTTTATTTGTGTGGATGGATACATTACAGGCTGTCGCCGGGATTCACCGGGGTGTTGACTTTTTCAAGCTCTTTGAGTTTCTGCGCTGCGATCTCGCCGAGTTCCGGCCCGCGGTAATTCTCAATGATGCTTTTCAGGGTCTCGCGGGCCTGGAATTCATTGCCCGTGGCCAGGTAAACGTCCGACAGCAGCAAAAACCCTTTGGCCACCCACAGGTCGTGGGAGGCGTAGTTTTCGCTGAGCTCGAAGATGGTATTCTCCGCTTCGGTATATTTACCCTTGACGAAGTCGATATATGCGATCATATACTTGGATTCCGCACCCTGCTCACCTTCTGAAAGGCCTGTCGTGATGCCGAATTCCAGTCGGGCATTTTCAAGGTTGTTCATGGCCATGTATGATTTCGCGATGATGTAATGGGCCTTGATGATCCGCCGGTCGTCGACCTTTTCATTGGCCAGCATCATGGTAGCCGTGGTGATCGCATCTGCCCAGTGGCCGAGCGTGAAATTGCAGTCGGTCATGCCCTCCACCGCTTCCAGCTTCTCTTCGCCCGAGCCGGCATGTTCGGCCAGCATCCCGTAGTATTCCAGGGCGCTTTCCCATTTTTCCAGTTCCATGCCGAGGCGTGCGGCCTGTTGCAGGCTCTTACCGGTAAAACCTGAGGCCGGCTGCCTGATCACGAAGTCGAAGCTGGCCAGTGCTTCCTCCTTCAGGCCGGCCCTCAGCTCGCAATCCGCCTTGTAATAGCTGGCATTGGTGGCGAAGGTGCCGTAGGGGAAGCGCTTCAGATAGGCCGCAAAAGCGCTGATGGCTTCCTGGCATTTGCTCTCCATGTAAAGGTTCTCGGCAGCAATATAGGTGATGGAGTCCTGCTCCGACACGCTGACCTCGGCAAAAGGCAGCGTTTCGGCATAGGCGTAATATTCATCCACCCTGTTCTGGTCGATATAGATGTTGCGGATGCTGTTGAGGGCTTCCCTGGATTCGGGTGTGCCGGGATATTTTTCCACCACCTGCTTCAGTACGGCAATGGCCTTGTCGTACTGGTTTTCGTTGTAATAGATCAGGCCGCTCTTCTGCATCGACCTGATGGCGTATGGACTGCCGGGATGGTCCTTCACCAGCCTGTTGAACCAGGTGAGGGCATCGCCGTTCCTGTTCAGCAGGAGGTAGGTCACGGCCAGCTCGTACTTGGCATCATCGGCATAGGCCGATCCCTGCTGCCCGCTGATGAGCTCATTGAGCGTAGCCACCTTGTCGTTGAAGAGGCCGGAGGCTCCCTGCGTGATGGCTTTCTGGTACAGGGCGTAGTCCTTGCTTCCGCCACCGGTCCTGAGGGCGGTGTTGTAGTGGCTGATGGCCCTGCCGTAATCTTTCCTGATGAAATAACAGTCGCCGAGCCGGAGCAGTGCGTCGCCGAGCAGCTGCGGGTCCTTGTCCCCGCGGTAGTCAACGAACCTACCGAACCACATGATGGCGCCGGCATAATCTTTCCTGTTGAAATAGGTGTATCCCAGGTTGTAATAGGCCGTGCTGAAGCCTTCAATACTTTCGGCCCCCGGCGTTTCAAGGAATTCCTTGTAATATTTTATGGCAGCCCACTCGTTGCCCTGGCGGTAGAATGCCTCACCCAGCCATAGCCTGGCTTCTGTGGCGATGGCACGGTCGTACGCTTCCACCACGGCCTTTTTCAGCAGCGGGATGGCTGCGTCGAGGTCGCCGGCATTGAACAGCTCGATGCCCCGGTAGAAGCAGATCTTCTGGTAAGCTTCCTGAAGGGCAGGGCTTTTGCTTTTGATCTTTTCCACGGAGCTGAGCGCTTCCCTGTAGTTGCGCGTGGAGAGGTACAGGTTGGCCAGGTAGGTATAGGCCTCTTCCACTCTCGGTGAGTCGGGGTATCTGCTGATGAAGTCTTCCAGTGCCCCGATGGCCGTATTGTAAGGGTCGCTGCTCACCTCCATGCTGAGCTTGGCGTAGTTGAAGAGGGCGTCTTCGGCGATTTCGCTGTCGAAGTCCAGCTTCAGTGCCGAGGCAAAAGCGTTGGAAGCATATTTCTTCTGGTCGGTCTTGAGGTAGCAGTAGGCCAGGTGGTACCAGGCATTCTGCGAGAGGGCATCATCATCGCCGATGGCCTGCTGGAAGTTGGGGATGGCCGCCCTGTAGTCTTCATTCATGAAATACGTGTACCCGATCTCGTAGGCTGTTTCGCGGCTCATCTCGCGGCGCGAGCTGCGCTCGTAGAATTCGAACCAGGGGAGGGCGGCTGCATAGTCTTCCGTCTGGTAATAGGCATCGCCGATCATCATGGCAATGGCGGGTTTCTCCTTGCCGGAAGCGTCGTCGAAGGCAGGTTCGGCGAGCGAGGGAAGCCTTTCATATTCTCCGGCACGGTGGTAGAGGTGGATCAGGTATATGTCGACCGACTTCCTGAAGCTGCGGTCCGAAGCCACCTTCTCGAAGTTCTCCCTGGCGGTGGCATCGTCGCCCTCCTCGAAGGCGATCACGGCATAATAGTAGGTGGCGTAGGGTGAATATTCGGATTCGGTGTTGAGCACCCTGGAAAAGGAAGCTTTGGCGCGGGCCGGCTGCCCGGTGCGATACTGGCTGTAGCCTTTCTTATAATAATACTCGACCCGCTCGTCCCTGTCGAGCTCGGCCACTTCCACCTCTTCAAACGATTCGAGTGCCCTGGCGTACTTTCCGTTGCCGAACTGGAACTTTCCCAGCTGGAAGTATGCCCTCCGGGCGAGGGTACTCTCGGGGTGTTCGCGGATGAAGGCGGTGAGGAGGTATTCCCCGTCTTCGTGCTCCAGTTCCAGGGCGCAGACGGCCGCATGGTACCGGGCACTCACCTTCATGAGTTCATCATCGGCTTCGCCGGCCACCTTTTCAAAAGCTTCGGCGGCCGCACCGTACTGCTGCTGCCGGAAAAGCGACAGGGCGGTATTGTATGTGGCTGCCGGGTCGTCGTAAGCAGCTGTCTGCTGGGCCCCTGAAAGGAATGAGGAAAACATGATCGCTATGGCCATGAGGCCGGCAAGGAGGTTTCTGTTCATGTCGGTGAAAAATGAATGATGAGGCACAAAAATATGAATTTGGGTACCGGGTTTCCCGCTAATCTGGTTTTGTTATCAACAGGGATGCTTTAACAAATAACGGGAGGGGAGGGGGAATATTATTTGGGGGAGGAAATCTGAACTTTGAACTTTGAACTCTGAACTTTGAACTTTTTTTTTCGGTACAAGGTATTACGTACTAGGTATTACGAGCCGGCAGCCAGCAGCCAGTAGCCAGTAACCAGCAGCAAGTATACGGTCCCGATTCCCGGTTCCCGGGACATCAGGCACCAGGTATCGGGCATCAGGCATCGGGCATCAGGCATCAGGCATCAGGCATCAGGCATCCGGCATCCGGCATCTGGTATCCGGCATCCAGTATCCAGTATCCAGTCTCCAGCATCCAGAAAAAAAAGGCCCCCCGGCATTTCAGCCGGATGGGCCGTATTCCGCAGGCAGCACTGTAAGCGGGATTCTGTCCCCCGCCGTGGCGGGGTTTCTATCATTTATCTGCGACAACGGTCGCCCGTTGCCTGTAGCAACCTACCCGTTCCGGTTCCCGGAGGAGAGGACGGGCCGCCCTGTCCGGAACATACTTGGTCTTGCAGCCCATGAGGTTTACCCTCCCGGCATGTTGCCATGCCGCGACGTGAGCCTTTACCTCACATTTTCACCCTTACCTGCCATGGCACCGGGAATTCACCCGGAACCGCGACATCGGCGGTTATTTTCTGTGGCACTTGCTGTTCCCCCTTCCCCGAAGGGCCGGAGGACCTTCCCGTTAGGAAGCATGGCGCCCTGCGCTGTCCCGACTTTCCTCCACGCACGAAAACATGCGGAGCGATAGAACGTGCTGCCTGATGGCGGTGCAAAGATACGAAAAATAACGACCTTTGCACCGGGGCTGCGGCGCAAAACCTTCTCACTACTTGCAGATTTCCGGGGTTAGGAGCCCGGAAGACCGCCGCAGCCCTTTATTGCTGCCGGTAGCGAGGAGAAGCAGGAATGGGAATGCAGGCTTCCTAATAGCGTTTCATCCGGCTGTTGCCGTCCGTTCTCACCTTCATGCCGGGCGGAACGATGTATATACTGACGGGCCCGTTCTTAAGGGATGTGATGTTCTTCTTGGCGTCTTCCACAAATGACTTTTCTTCCACAGGGATCGGCTTTACCGGTGAACTGGTCCCCGGACTGTCTTCATATAGCTGCTGCGTGCCGTCGCCCGTTTCAACCACCAGCTGTCCTGCCTTCAGGTTAAAGGTTTCCATAAGCTTGTCGAAGACGGTGGCTTCGAATGCAGATACCACGCCGGTATCACCGCGCATGATCTCCAGTCCGACCTTCTCGGCCAGGGCCATGCCGGTATACAGGTCTACTGCAAGCTCTTTATAGGCTGACCCTTCTTTGACTTTGCCGAGCATGGCGCCTTTGACTTCTGAGAATAAAATACCGTAAAGTTCGTCGGTGCTGCCCCTGTTGATGGCATCCATGGCATTGACCACCGACAAGACTGTTCCAAAGCCCATCACGTCCAGGGCAGTCAGCATCATTTTGGCTTCATAGGAGTGGCCACCGAAGGGATTGCTGATGAAGAATATCTGGAAAGCATCGGCGGGCAGGTCTGTCTGCAGGTTGAAATATGATTCGCGGGCAGGGTGGTCAGTCATGAAGACCTCCATTCCGGTTTCATCGACCAGCATCACCCTTCCCTTATAGTAATGGTTACCCGGGGTGGCCGGGGTGATGCGGGGATATCCCTGGTAATCCTTGAGTGTGGATGAGGGCATCCAGAGCATGTTCATCTCTCCCTTGTCGGGGAATGAGCGTATGCTCATGTTCTCCAAAAACCCTTTCTCCGGGTATTTTTCCAGTTTCAATTGGTCGAGCAGGTAATCGGGAACGGTGCTGATGGGCTCTATCTCCAGCCTTGCGTACAGTTTTGCATCACCATATTTGCCGCCAAGCCCCCAATAATTGACGATACCGCTGAGGTCAAGATCGGGATGCCAGGCATCCTTTATCTTCACGCGTAAGGGGATCTGCTCACCCGCACTGATGACGCCCTTGCCTTCATATGCATTTTCCAGTGATTCGAAGATGATGTTCAGGCCAACAGATACCCTCGCTTCAATGGGGATAGCCATATGGTCAGTCTTTATTTCAATGCTGTGGGTCAGCGGTTGGGCCGGGGCGGAAACTGCATGGTAAAAATATTGCACCCCCGTCCAACCGCCGGCATCGGTGAGTACCTTGAGTTCCCTGCATTCATTGCCTCCTCCATCGCGCAGCATGCCCACCGTGTCATTATCGTCAAGTGAGAATGTAACTTCCGTGTAGGGGAGGGACTGCAGGTTGTCATCTTCCACATATACCCTGAGATTTGCCGGGAATCGCCTGTCGGGAGGTATGATGCAATGCTCCGAAACGATTCCCGGAGCCGGTTCTGCAAACACCCGGCTCCTGTCCGACCTGAAGTTGATCATGGCGATATCTTCGGTGTTGAAGTCCGGGCTCCGGACGATGATGGAGCTTGCATCCCGCGACCACAATTGTAATTTACTGAGCAATATGGTGTTGGGTGCAGTGTAGGTTACGCTTGCCATGCCGTTGGCATCGGTTACGGCAGTGGCGGAAGAAAGGGAACCCTTGCTGACCCCGTCCGTCTCGGGAATAGTAAATTCCAAAACTTTTCCCTCAACAGGGCTTCCAGGCTTATTGCTGTTCGGGTCGTAGGAGTATAGGATTGCAGAAACCTGTGCTTGTGATTTTCCGTCGGGCAACACGCTTTTAGGGCTGACTGAGGCTTTGATGGCATATTCGCTTTCAACGGATTCTTTTTCCGGCGTTCCTGCTTTCGTTGCAATGAAACTGATTCCCGGGGATGTCATTTTCCTCGTATCTGTATAGATCTGCCCGTCGCTGATGACCGCGTAATGCTCATAGTAATCCTTAAAAGCATAAACCCCGCTGGACGATCTTCCTTCCTTGTCGACGTCGGTTTGAACCACTGAACCTTCGATTCGATCGAATGAAACCTGCCATTCCCCATCAATGAATTTTGCCCTTCCGCCGATAGAATTGAAGACATACTTCTGGTAAGTCAGGTTTTCGCTGAGAACTCCTCCTGGATATTCCATATGGAATGGTTCCCTGAAAAGAGAGTCGGCATGGAGTTTGACAAAATAGAATGTGGGTTTTCCAGATAACTTGTTTTCTATTTCTATCCTTGCGGGGCCGCTGATCGTTTCGTTAAGAAAGTTAAGCGTGAGAACACCCTTGTAGATGCCGGAAACATCATCCTGCTCCTGGGCGCTCATGCCAGGGCTATGCAGAAACAGGATCAATAAGATGAGAATGGGAAAGTTCAATACGTAGCTGTGCTTCCTGTAAGGGGTTGATAGCGTAGAGGCCATGTGTTGGGTGGGGTTAAGGATTATTATTCTTTATAGGATCTTTAATACACCTGATGCTTAAGAAATTGTTTTCATTCATGCCTGAGATTTCAACCCTGAGGCTGTCTTTTCTGATCAACAGTGAGGAAAATGTTCTTCTGCCCACTAAGGTCGACGACCACCAGTGGCCCTGAAGTCCCATGCCGGAATATGGTTCAAGTCCCGAAGGCGACATCATACCGCCCATAAGCGCACAGAATCCGGTCGCACTGTCACTTTGGAGTTTCAGGCCACATGAGTCCATTCCACCGGCATGATCGATCAGTTGTTGCCAGTCTTCGGCCGATGGCACCCTCCAGCCTTCGGGGCAGAGATTACCTTCAGTAACGGCATGATGGTTATATAGCTTCCCGTAATTGATGTTGTTGCTGTCATTGTTATCGTAAACGGCAAACATCCCCTCTTCGGCAGGGCTGAGACGGCTGGATCCCATATCACGACCGATCGGCGTTCCAGTATTGTAATGTGAGACCTTGAGGTTTTCGCCCATCCAGTATTGTTCTCCGATCTTCACGATCCGGTATGTATTGCTGTCGATATCTGTAAGGATATTAACGCATGGATCGACATCCTGCGCGGGGTTGCTGCGGACAGCATCCCCCTGTTTTACGACTGTTGTGTTTTCCTGTGCAAATTGTTGGCAGGAGCAGGCAAACAGTAGGATGAGAAGGGCAAATGAAAGATTTGGTAAAGTACTTATTTTTCTTGGCATCGTCAGCGGTTTTTAGGTTGCATGATATCCCGAAAGCGAAAGTGAAACGATTAGCATTTCAAAAATAGGCGAAAAACTTTACTGCCCATCAGTCCTGCGAAATTTTTCCGGTTGTTTGCGGCCTTGATGCAATGGTCGGAAATAACGGTGAAAATGG
>JAXGTH010000048.1:0-18008 GCA_040775045.1 Bacteroidales bacterium | reverse complement strand
TGCCTTGTCATGCCGAGCGGTAGTCGAGGCATTGCCGACAATAAAACATCAAAGCAGGCTCTAAACAGTCTACCCTCAACAAAGCCCTTCCAATAAAAGACTATATCGCTTTATAATAAATTATCCCGGACAGCAATGATTCTGAATGCTTAATTCTTAATTATTTATCATCCTTTCCCCTCTTCCATATTCCCTTTTCCATATTCCATCTTCCTTAAAAGTTAAGTATCCACGCCCCGCTGAACATTTTACCGTATTTCTCCTTTCCCAGTTTGGCTTCATCAAGGCTCGCAAAATCCGTGATGCTGACACGGTATTGTCCCTGGGCATTTTTCAGGATCCTGAGCCTGGCGCCTTCGGTATTCTTATGCCTTTCCGCTTCCTTGCGGGCGTCGGCTTCCGACTGGAAGCTGGCGATGATGACATAGAACCTGTTGGTAGGGCTGCTGACGACTTCGGGGCCTGCAGCCATTGAAATACCTTCATTAATATTTTTTCTGCCTGCCCTTTCTTCACGGCAGATCTCCGGGGCCGGCAACGCATCGGTGCGCTGGCCCATCCACAGCACAGCATCGTTCTTGTCGATGCCCACCCCCATGGCTCGCCAGTTCTTCTTCTCCCACGACCCGCGGTTGAGCAGGAAGTCATTGGCTTCCTTCACCTTCTGCCAGAACCTGAACACCGTATCCGCGCTGGTGTCGAACACTTCGGCATAGGTGAGTTCATAGCCTTCGCCGGGGTAGGAGGCAATCTCACGGGGCTTGTTCCTGATGCATTCTTCCTGCGGCACATGAACGTTGTGGCAGCATGGGGTCCAGGAACCCTTATCGGACCAGCTGTTGAGGTTGCATATGCTGGTATCGGGGTGGTTGGTGTAAAGGTCGACCACATGGGTACGCGCCACATACGACAGCGAAGCAGAGAGGGGGATGTTCTTCAGGCCGAAGATCACACGGTGGGCGTTCACAAGTTCATAAAGGCGGAATTCCTCCGTGGTGATGCAATAGTCGGCGGGAACCTGTCCCTGGCTGCGGACAAAATTGGTGGAGATCAGCAGCAATGCAGCCTGAAGGATGATCAGTTTCGTTATACGCATGGCGTGTTGTTTTATTTCAAAGATATGAAAATAGTGTTGAGTTTTGAGTTTTGAGTTTTGAGTTAATGACCAATTGTTATTTTTAAATTAACAGTAGCAGCAACTATTCAAGGTATCCCTTTAACCATGATGTATTGCACTCCAGATAAAAAGAACGAATGATAACTGAAAATTGATAACTGACAACTAACTCAACACTTAAAACTCAAAACTCAAAACTTAAAACTCAAAACTTAAAACTCAAAACTTCCGAATGAATTTTGCACTATATTTGAATCTCAATCTGAGATTATGGAAAACCGCCGTTCACATGGTTTTGGCACTGCGCCGGTGTTTTTCACGGCCATCTCCACCATCCTGGGGGCCATCCTTTTCCTGCGTTTCGGCTTCGCCCTGGGTACACTGGGATTTTACGGGGTGATCCTGATCATCATGCTGGGGCACCTGGTGACCATACCCACGGCCCTGGCCATCTCCGAGATCGCCACCAACCGGAGGGTCGAAGGGGGAGGGGAGTATTTTATCATCTCCCGCTCGTTCGGGTTGAATATCGGTGCCACCATCGGCCTGGCCCTCTACCTTTCGCAGGCCATCAGTGTGGCTTTCTATGTGATCGCGTTTACCGAAGCATTCGAATTCTTCTTCGACTGGATGGCATCCACCCATGGCCTCGACCTGCCGCGGCAGGTGATCAGCATGCCAGCCATGCTGATCCTGGCTGCGCTGATACTCATCAGGGGTGCCAACCTGGGTGTGAAGGCGCTGGTGGTGATCGTGCTGATTTTGGCAGCATCCCTGACATTGTTTTTTGCCGGAAGCACGGAATATGAATCAGTGCATGGGAGCAGCTTTTTCAGCGGCAATTTCCGCAACAGCGATGATTTCTTCCTGGTGTTTGCCATCGTGTTCCCTGCCTTTACCGGCATGACGGCAGGGGTAGGCCTCTCCGGCGACCTGCGTTCACCGCGCAGGTCGATCCCGCGCGGCACCATCACGGCCACCCTTATCGGTATGGTCTTATATGTTTTCATCGCCTGGAAGCTGAAGATCTCTGCAAGTCCTGAAGATCTGGTCAACGAGCAGCTGATCATGGGTGAGATCGCCTTGTTCGGTGCATGGGTCATCCCGATGGGGCTGGCAGCCTCCACCATCTCATCAGCCATTGGTTCCGTGATGGTGGCACCCCGGACGTTGCAGGCACTCTCCGGCGACAGGCTTTTCCCTATCCCTGCGCTTAACAGGTTCCTGGCCAGGGGGAAAGCTGCCAATAATGAACCCTTCAACGCTTCACTGGTTACCTGTATCATTGCCATCATCTTCGTGGCCATCGGCAACGTGAACATGGTGGCCGGGATCATCACCATGTTCTTCATGGTGACCTATGGATCCCTGTGCCTGATATCATTCCTGAACCATTGGGGCTCTGATCCGAGCTACAGGCCTACCTTCCGGTCACGCTGGTATCTGTCGCTGACCGGTTTCCTGGTGAGCCTGTGGCTGATGTTCAAGATCAACTGGCTGTATGCCTTCGCCGCCATCCTGGCCATGATACTGATCTACCTGCTGATCTCCGGGGTGCACAAGGACAGGGGAGGGCTGCAGGCGATCTTCAGGGGGGCGATCATCCAGCTTAACAGGAAGCTGCAGGTGTACCTGCAGAAATCGACAAGGATCAGGAAGAGCGAAGAGTGGAGGCCGTCGGCTGTTTGTATCTCAAGGGACAGCTTCCTGCGCGATGAGGCATTCCTGCTCATGGAATGGATCGCCCATAAATACGGTTTCAGCACCTACATCCACCTTATCGAAGGATACTATTCCAGGCATACCCATGAGGAAGCCAGGCAGAAGCTGGACAAACTCATCGAGAAGACGGACCAGCGGAAGAACAATGTGTATGTCGACACCATGATCTCCCCTTCATATACCTCGGCCATTGCGCAGACCATCCAGCTGCCCGGCATATCAGGCATGGATAACAACATGATGGTGTTCGAATACGACAAATCGAGTGCAGAGGGGCTCGACCAGATCATCGACAACTTCAAGCTGGTAAAGGCCGGCGATTATGATGTCTGTATCCTGGGCTCCTCCCACCGCAGGGTCAACTTCAGGAATGGCATCCATGTGTGGATCAGGAGTTTCGATTACCAGAATTCCAACCTCATGATATTGCTGAGTTATATCATCTCCGCCCATCCCGACTGGCAGAAGGGGAAGATCAGGATCTTCGACATCTGCAGGGAGGAAGAACTTGAGAAGACCAGGGAGAACCTCCTTGAACTGGTGCAGACGGGGCGCATCCCCATTACCGAAAAGAATATACAGATCATAAAGAAGGATGAGAATGTGAGCAGCAAGGTGCTCATCAACCAGAATTCTGCCGATGCAGGCCTCACCATTATCGGCTTCAGGGCCGAACACCTGAAGCACTACGGCAACGATATCTTTATGGGGTACGACAATATCGGGGATGTGCTGTTCGTGAATTCGCACCGGCAGAAAGAAATCTCATAGAATGATGAGATCCAGGTGATTATTGATTATTTTAGATTGGAAGGGATGAGTTATGGGTTACGATTGCAGCGCAATTTAAAACTCAAAACTGCTCATTACCCAACACCCATCGCCAATCGCCCATCGCCCATCACCTACCGCCTGTCGCCCATCGCCTAACGCCTACCGCCCAGCCCGTATTTATCGATCAGCAGGCGTGCGATGATGGCATCCCAGATATAGTTGGGCGGGCAGTTGAGCACTTCGTTGTCGGGGCTGTAGGATTCCCAGTAGTTGTGGTTTTTCTTCAACTGAGTTTCGGCGGCCAGCAGCATTTTGTCGGCCAGTTCAATGGCCAGTTCATCGTAGCCATAGTTGATCAGCCCGCGGAACACCATATAGTCCCAGAGCAGCCAGACCGGGCCGTTCCATTTGCAGCAGTAATCGACTTCCGCGCTGTACCAGGGGTCGTTGGCGGCCAGGGTCGGAACCCCATACCTGCGCCAGAATTTCGTGGTGTCGGTCAGCGTTTCCACCAGGCGAGCAGCCTGCGTTGCATCACAGGCCCCCGCCCAGAGGGGAAGCAGGCCGATGATCTCCTGCCTGCGCAGGTCACGGTCCATGAAGAACCATGAACCATCCTCCCGGTTCACATGGTAATAGAAGCCGTCGGGCTCATACCACATGGCATGATTGAGGCGGTGGGTCATGGCATACGAGAGTTCCTCCCAGTAGTTGCGTTCTTCCTCGAGATTCAGCTCCGTGGCCATAAGGGCGAGGTAGTTCATCTCGTTGATGGCCATGAGGCTAAGGTCGAGGCATTCAAGCTCATCGGAGATGTCTTCCTTGTCGACATCGAGGTACCGCTCGGCCGACACCTGGAATACGGCATTATACCAGTCGCGCACATTCTCAATGATGCCGTAAGGGCCCCATTCCAGCAGGCCGTCGCCGTCGGCATCGCGGTTTGCCAGCAGCCATTCCATGTATTTCTTTCCTGAGGCATAGGCTCCCGCCAGGAATTCCCGGTTGTGGCTTATCTCGTAGATTTCATAGTTGATCCAGTTAAAGAAGGGTGAAGAGGTGGTAGCCATGGTGTCGCCGTGGATGCGGCTGTAGTGCGGGTATTCGCCCCTGCCCCGCGGGCCGTGGCGGTAGGCGATGAGGCCATCCTCCCGCTGTTGTTCCATGTACACGCGCTGGCTCTCCTGTGCCGATTCCGCATCGAGGTAGGCATAGGCCAGCATGGAGAGCGACTCATGAAGTACCTGGTGCCCGTGCCCCCATCCCCAGATGGGCTCCCGGGAAAGACGTAGAAATTATGGGAGGTCTGCCCGGAAGGAGGGAGCATGCACCCGCGCACCAGGTTGAAAGCACCGATGTACATGATCTTCTCCGCACGGGTCATCCGCTCAGGCCGGGGGACGCTCCGGAATAATTCAATGTTCTCGTCGAGATAGGGCTGAAGGTCCATCGTGAGCAGGTTATCCCTTTCGGAAGGGTTGAGATCGGTGGCCGGGTTGTCAGTGATATCATCCTCAAGGTCCGGGACTGCATCCCTGTCATCAGGCATGGGGTCAATAGTGCGTAAGTACCTCACATTTATACTTTCACCTGCCATCACTTCAAGTTTTATATGAAGGGCCATATAGCGTGCATAATCCATGCTGGAATTCAGGCGGTCGTCCCTGTTCTCGGCGTAGAAATCGGTCTTTATGATGTTGTAGAAGTCCTCGGGCGGGCCTTTGTAGGCACCGTATGAGTATACCTCCCTGCTGGCCGTGAACTCATTGAAGCATTTTACAGGGTAATCACCTCCACGGTAAAGGTTGCTGATCAGTCGTTTGTGGCTCTCCCGGTGTACGGCAAGGTATGTATTTGTTTTTTCATCGAAGATGAAGGGGAGGAGTGAATCCTGGCCGAACTCGATCACGGGATACAGTTCAAGGTCAATGGCTTCCGGGCCCAGGTTGGTGATCTGCATGTCGACGATGGCGGTGGAAGAAGAGTAAACGAAAAAGCATTCTTCCACTTCCAGCCCGGGCCACGGGCTGTACCGGAGCAGGGCCATGTCGGGGAAGGAAGCCACCACGACGGGTTTTGTATGGTATTCCGGAATTTTGTTCACCACCACCTGCCTGCATTTCCAGATGCAGTACATCTTTCCTGCCTGGTCGGAAGCGTAGCTCACAGGTCTTTCCGTCGACCAGTAATCCATCTTGTAGCCTTTATCGCCATACAGGCGCGATCGTTCCATGGCTGCGGTATAAGTATTGTACAGCGGGTCATTGCCGGTGGCATCAAGTACCAGCCAGGGATCCTTCACATCCAGTTCCTGGGCCTGGGCCAGCACAGGGATGCTCATGAGAAGCAGGAAGAATTTCTTCATTGGATTTGATTTTATTAGCGAATTTATAACTCATAATTCAAAACTCAAAACTCAAATTTATCAAGCCCCTAGTACCCCGCCCCCGGTACCCAGTACCCAGTACCCAATAATATAATCCCGGCATCAAAATACTTCGGCTAAATATTTTCCTATCTTTGGTTGGTCATGAACAGGACCGTTCTGCAGATCGGCGTTTTCGCATTTCTTATCCTGGCCTTGCTTTTCTCATGCAAGAAGACGGACAATACTTTTTACGAATACAGCAATCCCACCTTTGATGTCTTCCGTAAGGCCGGTGAGCCTGATGCCATATATTCCTATTGTGCTTCGCACGACATTTACCTGGATTCGATATACATCACGAGCCCGCTGAACATCAAGACATGGTATTATTACCACGGGCAGTTCTTTGCCATGGAACAGCATTTCCTCATTGGCGATAATTTCGTGTACCAGCCGGGTACATGGAAGTTCATCATCTACGGGAGAAGGGCCATCAACGGATTGGCATTCAATGTTTATGTGGAAAAACCCCTATGAGGCCAAATGGTGATTCCTATTTTCGGATATCCTCTTCAACCAATTGGTTGTAGCCGTCCATTAGCTTTTTGATCACAGGATTTGAAACATTGAACCTGTTGCTGTCGATCATCTGAACAGGCAGTACACCGCGTGAAGTGCCGGTGATGAAGACCGCCTCATAGAATGGCAGTTCCTGCAGGGGGATCGTTTTTTCCGTGATGCTTATCTGCAATTCCCTGCAAAGGTCGAATACCTTCTTGCGGGTGATGCCCTGCAGTACTTCATTTTCGGGAGGAGTAAAAATCTTATCGCCCCGCAGCAGGAAAATGTTCGACCTGCTGCATTCCGTGATGTTCCGGTTCCTGTCGACGAGCAGCATCTCGTAAGCGCCGGAGGATTCGAGGAGGAGGGAAGCCTTCGACCGCAAAGGAGCATTCCAGACCTTGGCATTCGGCTGGCGCCGGGTGCCCTTCATACTCCTGACCATGACACCGTTAAGGTAATCCTCTTCCGAAGGATAGTGATGTTGCACGTACCATGCCAGATGATGCAGCTTGCCGTTGCCCGGAACGAGGCTGAACAGGATGTTGCCGTTATCTTTCGGGTTGTGATCGATCAGCTTCAGGATGTCCTTTTGTGACCTGCCGGCTTCAACTTCGCAGCCTTTCCATGCCATGGATGCAGAGTTCATCATCCTTTCCAGGTGGTCGTCAAGGAAAAGTGGCCTGCCATCGATCACGCGCATCACTTCGTAAACCATCTTACCGTTCCTGATCCAGGCATGATCGAATTGCCAGATCTTCATCACCACGCCGTCTTTTACAAAGTTTTCCCTTACCGGATCAAGCATAAACACCAGAGTTTTGAGTGTTAAGTTTTAAGTGTTGAGTTTTAAATTCTTAGTGATTCTGACCTTTGAGCTTTGAGCTTTGAATTTCTTTAGAATTTAGCCTTTAGGATTTTGAATTTGCTTAGGATTTAGAATTTAGGGCTTTGAACTTCTTTAGGATTTAGGGTTTAGGATTTAGAATTTCATCAGTGGTTATTCCTCAGCCACTCTTTCCTGAGCAGGCTGTAGATCTTGATGTCGATGTATCTGCCATGCAGGTATTCGCCCTGCCGCTCAATACCTTCATAAGTGAATCCCAGTTGTTTTGGGATATTGCACGAACTCTGGTTGTCGACGGCACAGCGTATCCAGATCTTGTTCAGGTGCAGTTCGGTAAATGCATGATCGATCAGGGACCTGCATGAGCGGATCATAATGCCTTTTCCTATCGCTTTCTGACACAGCCAGTAACCGATCTCGGCCTTGTTGTTGAGCTTATCGATGTCCTTCATGGCCAGCAGGCCTGTGATCTGATCCTGGTACCACACTTCGAGAACAAGGTCCCGGAGTGCTCCCCTGTCATGCTGCACGGATTTGATGTATTTCTCAGTGTCTTTGGGCGATTTTGTTTCGTCGACCCATGGCAGCCATTCCCTGAGGAACTCCCTTGACCGGTCGATGCATTCATAGATCTTTTCTGCGCTTTTAACCCTGACCTTCCTCAGCGTGATGTCGTTGTCAACGATGATCTTCATGATGTTGATTGGATTGGTGTTGGTTTGGATGTCCTAAAATTACAAAAAATGGCTGAATTATTGTTCCTGTGTCTTTCTTTGACGTGAATTCCTGAGATTCAGGTTGATGATTGCAAAAAGCATGATGAAGGCACTCAGCCACTGTACCCATGAGAGTCGCTGCCCGTGCAGCAGGTAATCGAGGATGATGGCCGTGACCGGAAAAAACAGTTCACAAATGGCTGCGATCGCAGCCCGTACTTTCCTGAGCCCGTAGTAATAAAGGAAAATGGCACCCGACCCGGTGGTTATGGCGATAATGCCGAAGATGTACCACTGGAGTTCAGTAACTTCAAAGAATTTGTATTGCAGCCCTGAAGCCAGGACGAAGGCCAGCATGATGAGGCTGGTAAAGCCATACCTGTAAAAAGTGGCCGTATAAAAGCTGTAGCGGTCCAGGATCTTTTTGCTCAGCACGGTGGAACTCCCGAAGGAGAATGCCGCCAGCACCGAAAAAAGGGCGGCCTGCAGGGTATTGTCGCCTGTATCCAGCACGGGCAGGTGGAAGCCGAAGGTCAGGAAATAGCCGGCGATGATGGCCAGTCCGGCCCAGAGGTAATAATATTGTTTCATGCGCTCGCCCAGGAAGATCACGGCCAGGGCAATGGCAAAGATGGGTTGCAGCTTTTGAAGCAGGATGACGATCGATAGTTTTTCGAAGTTGACCAGGAACAGGGCATGCACCATCGACATGGTTCCTATGGCCCCGCCGAAAATGGCGATCATGATAAAGACCGAATAATCGGAAAGGCTGAAGCGTTTCAGGTGGCGGTACTCCCGGAAAAGGAAGGTGTTCATCACCAGGAAAGCCAGCAGGTGCAGCACCAGCACCACGAACGCCACACTGTTGAGCCCGTACAGGTATGGGGTCAGGGTCACCCCGTCGACACCCCAGAGGGCTGCGGCCAGGCTGATCGCCAGCGCTCCTATCAGTTTTTCCTTCTTCACAAATTCAACGGATTTGGGCCGCAAATATCGGTAAAATTCGGCTTCCCCGGTGAAAATCAGGCACAATTAATCCCGTGGACTCTTTATCGTGCAACCATGAATTTCTCATGATCGGCCTGATCCCCTGCATCCACCGAAAGGAGGTAAAGTCCGGGTGCCAGTGTAACTGTTTCGAGGGTTAGTGCCGCAGAACCCTGCCATTCTTTGATGATCAGCGCTTTACCCGACAGGTCGAAGATGGTCACCGTTTTACGATCACCCGTGCCGGGTTCAAACTCCAAAGTAAGCCTGTCGTCGGCCGGCGCAGGGAAAACCTTCCTGATCAGCCCGATTCCGTGAGCGATGCCATGCTCATCAACCCCCACGGGGTTGTTGTCGTTGTAATAGATGTAATTGCCTTTGATGGGATCCCAGTTGCTGATCACGATGTCGCCGTTAAGCATATAATCATATTCAATGCTAACCAGGTCTCCCGGCATGAGGTGGTCCCTGAAACTGACCCAGTTTCGCAGTTCTGCATAAGCATAGTCGCTGCGGTTGAGCGGGACACCGTTCACATAAACGTTGTTGATACGCTCGATGACCTGCTGCTCAAGGGTGATCACGCCACTTTCCGCGATTATCTTTGCGGTATGCGTCCCCGGCTGGTAATTAAACTTACCCAGGTCCGACATGAGGATGGCCTCCACCACTGAAGTGGCATCTGAAGTGTAGACCGGTGCAGTGTTCCAGAAGTCACAGCAGCCCTCCAGGATCACCAGCGGACCCCACCAGCTTCCGTAAAGCAGGTCGTTGTACCCGTCGTTGTTGATCTCGGCCATAAGTATGCCGGACCCATAACCCACATATCCCGACTCCCACGAAGGCCCTGAGGAGGAAGGTATGGGGGGAGTAAAAGTATATTGTTTGACCCTGCCATCGCCTCCAAGCTGGTCGTTACCCGTAACGGCCATGCAGGGGGGTGCCGTAAAGTGAACCTTGCCGAAAGCCAGCGAGTTCATGAAATTCTGGGTGTTGTCTGATTGCCAGTCGTGTGTTTCATCGATAAACCCGTTATTGTCGGCCAGGAAGACATAATTATCGGTGTTCTCGCATACGAACATCAGGTCGAGGAAGCCGTTCTGGTCGATATCGCCGAATTCAACGTCCATGGCGCCCATCTGCACATCCGACTGCCAGCCCGGCGTGGGGCTGAAAACCCCGTCGATGTTGAAGAATATGCGCCCGTGATCGTATATCGACCCGTAAGGTTCGGCACAGGCCACGGCCAGGTCAAGGTCGCCATCACCATCGGCATCGCCGAGTGCGCAACTGAATGAATAGAAATCCTGGGCGATGAAAGATGGTGTGCTTTCCAGTGCCGTCCCCGAATTATAGTAGACCTTAACCTTACCCCTGTCGCCAAACCCGCCCGGCCCGAGGTATACGGACACGGCAATGTCAACGTCGCCGTCATTGTCGATGTCGCCGGCCGAAAGATGCCCGTGGTAATCCACATCGGCCGATTGCCAGTCGGGGAGGAGCGGGAAGGTGCCGTCGCCCCGGTTGTAATAGACCACCAGCCGCTGACGCTGGATGTCGTTGCCGTTGGCCACGATGATGTCCTTCCAGCCGTCGCCGTTGATGTCGGCAATGCCCAGCCCGGTGCCATAGTGGTCCTGCGGACTGGTTTCGAACGAAGGGGTGGGAGGGAAGGGGACTTGCGCAGCGGCAGTTAAAGTGGTAATGACAAAGATTAAGAGGCTCAGCTTTTTCATGATCTGAATTTTTATCTAAGGTACGAAAATGATATGGAATTGTTAAATCCAACCCGGTCCATAAGGAGATTTTGTAATTTTAGGAATCCATTGTTCCATCTACATCAGAAACTGCCATGAAAACTGCACATATTCAACATATTAGCAACATTTCGGTACTTTTGATCATGTCGATCCTTGTCCTCTTTTCCTGTAAGAAAGACAAGGACGACGACACCCCCCCCGTGGTTCCTTCCTGCAGTATCGTAACACCTTCCGACAGTGCTACGGTACAGTTGGGCTTTAAGCTCAGGATAGAGGCCGAGGTGGCAGGGCTGGGCGGGGATGTTTCCGTTTCGTTCAGCATCGATACGGCGCAGGTGTCAACAACATCGGAGCAGCCCTATGATTTTCTCTGGGATACCGAAGGATGGGACATCGGCCCGCACAGGATCCTTGCCGATGCCTGGAATGGCATCACCCTGCTGAGCGATGAGATCACCGTCATCATCATCGACACCATCATCCCCTTGCAGCCTCCCGTTCCGGTGATCAATATCATCCCGAAGAGCGGTAATACCGATACCATTTTCACTTTCGATGCATCTGGCAGTTATGACCAGGAAGACCCTCTGGAAGACTTGTTTTTCCGCTGGGATTTCGACGGCGACGGCGACTGGGATACCGAGTATACCCACCAGCTTAGTTTCCCGAACAAGTATGCCTTCCCGGGAACGTATAATGTAAAACTGGAAGTGATGGATACCGACGGGATGACTGCCGACACGGTGAAAAAACTCCCTGTACCCCCTTCAGCGGTGCCGAACGCCTGCAGTGGTATCGTGACCGTTCCTTACGGGGGAAAGATCTATCATACGGTACCACTGGGTGCGCAATGCTGGCTCAGGGAGAACCTCGATATCGGGCAGATGATCCCCGGCGGCGAATTACAGGACAACGACGGGGTGATCGAAAAATACTGTTATGATGATGAGCCCCAGAACTGTGAAAAATACGGAGGCCTTTACCGGTGGAAGGAGATGATGAACTATACACCCTTCCAGGGAGCGAAAGGGATCTGCCCTCCCGGCTGGCATGTCCCCTCCGATGCCGAGTGGAAGGAACTGGAAGGCTTTGCCGACAGCCAGTACGGTCCGGGCGATCCGGAGTGGAACAATACTTCTTACAGGGGGTTCGATGCCGGCAAACACCTCAAGTCGCTGCTGGGCTGGGATGATGGCGGCAATGGCGACAATATCCATAATTTCAGGGTCATTCCGGCAGGTTACTGGGAATCGGGCATCCGTTACACGGCTTCAGGAGAACAGGCCGGTTTCTGGAGCTCGACCCGCGACAGCGGATTCAACGCGTTCATCCGCATGTTCGGGGCCGATGAGGACCGTGTATACAGGAAGCTGCACTGGGAGGAAGCTGCCTTCTCGGTACGCTGTATCAAAGATTAGCGCCAGCGGCTGCGGGCCGTGAATGAGGGCTTGCCAAGATCGTCATTAAGCAGGCAGTGGTAAAATTCATTGTCCTTTTCTGCATTGTTCAATAAGCCGGTGAGCTTATTCCCCAGCTTTGATTCTTTAAGGAAGTTCATCTCCAGTTCGGTGATATCATGTTCCATCCTGTAGGCGGGAGGTACCATGTCGAGCGCCAGGTCGATATAGCGCACATTGGTCATGTGCCCGTTGATGTCGAGGTCGGAAAAACGGACCTGTGAAGTGAACTGGTCCCCGCCATCGGTGACCGGCTTAACCCGTTGCGGTTTTCTGCCAATTGCGAATTCAATGTTGTTGTAGTTGTAATCCCTGAAATAGTTGTCGAGCCTGCAGATGGTCTTCTCCGTCACATCCACCACCAGCCAGGTGCTGCTGGCTGCGCCGATCATGTTTCCTTCCGCATCGCTGATCCGGAAGTCGCGCAGGGCGAAGCGCCCGTCGGGGCCATTCGACCAGGTGGTGATACTGACCTGTTCGTGCAGACCGGGGAAACGGCTTACCTCCACCAGCATCTGTGCCAGCACCCATCCCCGGTTCTCTTTCATCATATCGTGGAATCCCAGCTTGAGCTTTTCGGCATGCAGCACGGCCATCTCCTGCATATAGCGGCAAAGCGACTGCAGGGAGGCCTGCCCTTTGGCATCCACATCGTAGGAGTTGATCGTGTATTCCCTTGTATAGCGCGTTTCGGGGGTGAACATAGGTGCTGATTTAGCGGCAAAGGTAATGAAATAGGGCTAAATGGCTACATGGTTAAATGGCTAAATGGTTAGACGGTTGGACGGTTGGACGGTTAATGTATTATCCGGCATATGGCGCCCGATCAAAGTCTGATCGTCGAAAACAACTCTAGTCACTTTAGTCACTCTAGTCACTTTAGTCACTATAGTTCAACCTAGCCACTTATTACTCCAAACTTTTAAAGTATTTTTGCAAAAAACAAGTCTATGCGAAGAAGTTTGATATTTCTGTTGCTGCTGGCCCTTATGGGATGCAGCGTGCAAGAAAAGAAAGAGAGCAGTAAACCGGTGATCGGGGTAAGCATCCTGCCGCAGCAATACCTGGTACAGGGGATCGCCGACACCCTTGCCGATATCGTGGTGATGGTGCCTCCCGGTGCCAGCCCGGCCACCTATGAAGCCACGCCGGCGCAGATGAGTTCCCTGGCCGGAGCCTCGGTATATTTCAGCATCGGGCATATCGGCTTCGAGCGTGCCTGGATGTCGAAGATCAGGGAGCTCAACCCCGGCATGCATGTGGTGGACCTTTCGGCAGGGCTCAAGCTCAGGGGGCTGGAAAGCCGGCATGAAGGTCACAGCCATACCGGCGTGGATCCGCATGTGTGGATGTCGCCCGCCAACATGGAGGCCATGGCAAGGACGGTATACCACGAACTTCAGTATTATTTTCCTGACGACAAGGATTTTCTTCGCCAGAATTACGAGGGGCTGATGCGCGATATCAAGGAGGCCGGTTCTTATGCAAGGAGGGAACTTAATCCATACCAGGGCAGAACTTTCCTTATTTTCCATCCTTCGCTGGGTTACCTGGCGGATGACTACGGACTGGTGCAGGAATCCATTGAGTACGAAGGCAAGGAGCCGTCGCCGGCACACATGAAGAAGATGGTCGACATGGCCCGGGAGAAGGACATTAAGGTAATTTTTGTGCAAAAGGAATTCGACAGGCGCAATGCCACCATCATTGCTGATGAGATCGGGGCCACGGTGGTGACCATCGATCCGCTCTCCACTTCCTGGGGCGGGGAGTTCAGGAAGACCGTCGCAGCGCTGAAAACGGCACTTGATAATGAGTGATGTGCTGATCAGCATCGAGAATGCCTCCGTGAAATACGACGGGGTGACCGTCCTCGAGGATGTTTCGCTGAAGATCCGTGAGGATGACTTCATCGGGGTCATTGGTCCCAACGGGGGCGGGAAGACCACGCTGGTAAGGCTGATCCTCGGCATGGTGAAACCTGCGCAGGGTAAGGTTAATTACTTCCTGCCCCACATCACGGGAAAAAGCAAGATCGGTTACCTGCCGCAGGTGCATGCCTTTGACAGCAAGTTCCCCATCGTGGTGCGCGACGTCATCCTGTCGGGCCTTCCATACCGGCGCAGGCTCATTTCGGGGCATACTGCATCGGAGCGCGCGAAAGCAGATCAATGGATGGAACGACTGGGTATCACGCACCTTGCCGACAAGCCGGTAGGCAAGCTTTCGGGCGGTGAGATGCAGCGGGCATTCCTATGCCGTTCGCTCATCTCCGAGCCCAGGCTGCTGATCCTCGACGAGCCCGACACTTATGTCGACAACCGCTTCGAGAACGAGCTGTATGCCACCCTCAGGGAGCTGAATGAGAAGATGGCCATCCTGCTGGTTTCACACGATGTGGGCACCATCACCTATTATATCAAAAGCATTGCCTGCGTGAACAGGAGCCTGCATTACCATCCTTCGAACGTGATCACCGAGAAACAGCTTGCATCCTACAATTGTCCCATACAGATCATCACCCACGGTGACGTGCCGCACACGGTACTGGGAAAACACGATCATGAGCACTGATGATGGAACTGCTGTCATACGAGTTTTTCAGGAATGCCCTGTATGCGGCGGTGCTCGCTGCCGTAAGCTGCGGCATCATCGGCACCTACATCGTTTCCAGGCGCATGGTGTTCATCAGCGGCGGGATCACGCACGCCTCTTTCGGCGGCATAGGCATAGGGTATTTCTTCGGCTTCAACCCTATCCTGGGCGCGGCGGTCTTTGCCGTGCTCTCGGCCCTGGGTATTGAATATGCGTCGAGAAAGACTGAGATCAGGGAAGATTCGGCCATTGCCATCCTCTGGGCACTGGGGATGGCCATAGGGGTCATCTTCGTGTTCATCACCCCGGGTTATGCCCCTAACCTGCTGTCGTACCTCTTCGGCAACATCCTGACCGTTGGCCTGACCGACCTGCTGATGCTTGTTGCACTGTCATTGGCCATACTGCTCTTCTTTGCCATGCAGTTCAGCAACATCCTCTATATCGCCTTCGACGAAAGTTTTGCCAGGGCCATGAAGTTGCCCGTCGACATGGTCAAATACATCATGATCAGCCTGGTAGCCCTCACCATTGTTTTCAACATCAGGGTGGTGGGCATCATCCTGGTGATCTCGCTGCTCACCATCCCGCAGACCATCGCCAATATGTTCGTGAAGCGGTTCTTCAAGATCATGATCGTTTCGGTGGTGATTGCCCTCGCGGGAACCGTAGCAGGGCTCATCCTGGCATGGATTTTCAACATCCCCTCCGGGGCAGCGATCATATTTTTCCTGGTGATCCTTTTCTTCCTGGCGAGGCTTTTGCTTTGGATTACGAGGAGAAATCGGGGTTAAATGGTTAATATACGGTTCGCGGTTCGCGGGACGGGGGACGGGGGTAAGGAGTGATGAGATCCTAATGATTAATGATTATTTACGAATGAAATGAAAGCAGTCATTCCCCAAGTCCCATCGTCCCACGGTCCCACAGTCATAAGATAGGTGCGGGGTGCGCGGTACGCGGTACGCGGAAATCCCACAGTCCCATAGTCTCATAGTCTCACAGTCATAAGATAGGTGCGGGGTGCGCGGTACGCGGTACGCGGAAATCCCACAGTCCCATAGTCTCATAGTCCCACAGTCATAAGATAGGTGCGGGGGACGAGGGACGAGGGGGATGGAATGATGAGATCCTGATGACGAATGATTATTTCAGGAAATTTCTTCTTGTTCCGTACATCAGTAAATAAGCTCGTTTGTCGGCTTCGCTTAAAAAAGAATGTTTTACCAAAGTTTCTACAAATGGCTGCTTTTCCATGAACGGATGCATCAACTTTTCAATCCTGGATCCAACTACGCCGATCCTTTTGGCAAATTCCAGAAAGTCAGCTTTTGAAGGGTGTCCGCTTTTTCGATATTCTTCACTCCTGAAATCGTCTGCAAACAGACCCTTATCCAATGCAAAATCGGCATCGTCCACATGAAGCCTTGTATTTATCAGATCATAGGCAGGACTGAGCAAATAATCTCCTTTCGATGATTCAAGCAAAGAGAAATTTTTCAAGTGTGCATCACCGTTTGAAAACAGAAAATTGAAGATGATCAATGAAAAAAATTTTTCAATTTCCACTCTCCATGCCGGAACAAATTTTTGTATCAGCAGCCCGATTTCTTCATAACTGTATTCATATTTGAAATTATCTCCTGCATTATCCCTGGTTTTTCCCGCAAGTGATGCAAAATCCTCGCTTCCCAATTTACCTCCTCCGGCTTTTACATCAAATCGTTTAGTGATGTATGCAGGCGAACCGTTCCTGAAAAATATCATGGCATTTTCTGCTGTGTTCAGGCGGTAAACCTGTTTTGCAATTTGCATTGTCAGATGCTCGTTTGCAGGAACCTGCTCAACCTTTTTTAAATCCCGCGGTATGGGTTTGAGGATGTAGGTTCCCTGTTCGCCTTCTTTGGTCAGGCGTAAAATATTCCTGTCGAGAAGAAAACTTAACTTCTCCTGCACACCTGATATGGATATGCGTTTGCGGTTTTCCATGAAGAGCGCGGCAACTTCTTCATTTTGTTGTGGCGTTTCGTAAGGTAATACATGATTTACCTTTTTGCCGCCAAACAAATTCCTTAAACAGCTTGAACTATAGGTGGTGTAACCTTCAGCTAATGTTCCCGGGCAGTATTTCAATTCATCTAAGCTCATCCTGTAATGGTTTGACCGTAACGGCTCCAACAGTGTCGTTTTGAGCTGTTGCCATCAACAATCCAAAACCATCTTCTTCATCAATGCGTAACTGCGCGCTTTGCAGTTTCCTGTTTACGCCTTCGCTCAGCATATTGAAGAAGAACGGGAATAAAAGATCACTTCTGTATTCCTTTCTTGTTTTAGGCAAGGTTAAACTGATGGCTGGTTTACCGGTATCATTGAAATAATTATCGTCGTATCTGAATATGAATTGATGACGGTTTTCCTCAATCAGTAATCCCGCAAAGATCCCGTCGCGATATACTTCCATTGCCCTCATTTACTCAATGTTGTTTTTTAACCTCTATCGTCAGTTCCATTCCCAAAACCCCAGCCACTTTATTCAGCACGTCCAGTGAAGGATTACCTGATCCACGTTCCAGTTTATATAAGGTGTTTGTGCTAATTGCGGCCAACTCTGCCAGGTGAGGCTGGGTAATACCTAACTCCTTTCTCCTTTTTCTTATGATGTCTCCAAGTTGCTTAACTAACATTATATTGTGTTTTTAATAGCAAATATAAGTATAATGATTACAAAAACAACAAAAATCACAACAAAATGTGGTTTTATCGTGATTTTATTGCAGATTGTAAAAATAAATCAATAAAATCACAGTAAAGTGTGTTTTTTAACCATGAGAACCCGGGGTTTTCAGTGTTTCATTAGTGAGACTGCCTTTTTATGAGCGTAGCGAAATGAAAAGGCCCAGTCGAACTAATCCCGAGAACTCGGGAGTGTTTCATGGTTAGACGGCTAAACGGTTGGACGGTTATCTATGGCTAGCTAACTTTAGTCACCTTAGTCACTCTAGTCACTTTAGTCACTTCTCCCGGTTCCCGGGACATCTGGCATCCGGCATCCGGCATCCGGCATCCTGCATCCGGCATCCTGCATCTGGCATCCGGCCGGAAGA
>JAXGTH010000047.1:0-18549 GCA_040775045.1 Bacteroidales bacterium | reverse complement strand
TATCCATATCCTCACCGGTGGCCGCACGGCGGAAGATATCCTGTTCACTGAAGAATTCAGTGAATACGGCGAGGTTTTCTGCACCACCGAAGACGGCAGCCTTGGAGAAAAGGGATTGCTCACGCAGCACAGCCTCTTTAATGGCCGGGTCTTCGATTACGACATGATCTATACCTGTGGCCCGGAGGGGATGATGAGGGCGGTGGCCCGCATCGCCCACGATAGGCAGGTCGCGTGCGAAGCTTCGCTCGAGAACCTGATGGCATGCGGTTTCGGGGTCTGCCTGTGCTGCATACAGGAAACAAGCCGGGGCAATCTCTGTGTGTGCACCGAAGGGCCCGTCTTCAACACAAAAGAACTGAAATGGCAGAGCTGAGCATCCGCATACACGACCTGGAGCTGAAGAACCCGGTAACCACGGCATCGGGTACCTTTGGCTATGGCGAAGAGCTCAGCGATTTCTTCGATCCGTCGGTGCTCGGGGGTATCTTTATCAAAGGGCTTACCCTGAGGAACCGGGACGGGAACCCTTACCCGAGGATGGCTGAAACGGCAAGCGGTATGCTGAATGCAGTGGGCCTTCAGAACAAGGGCATCGACCATTTCATTGAAAACATCTACCCCCGGATCAGCAGGATCGGAACGCACATCATTGCCAACGTGAACGGCTCGACTGTCGAGGAATACGTCGAACTCACGCAACGTATCAACGAACTGGAACACATTCCGGCCATCGAACTCAACATTTCCTGCCCCAACGTGAAAGAAGGGGGCATGGCTTTCGGGGTAAGCTGCCCTTCTGCTGTCGCGGTGACCGATGCCGTGAGGAGGGTGTACGACAAAACCCTGATCGTGAAGCTATCACCAAACGTGACCGACATTGCCGAAATGGCCAGGGCCGTGGAAGGTGCCGGTGCCGATGCTGTTTCGCTTGTGAATACTTTCCTCGGAATGGCCATCGATGCGGAACAGCGGAAGCCACTGCTCTCGACCATCACCGGAGGACTCTCGGGACCTGCCATCAAGCCCATCGCTTTGCGCATGGTATGGCAGGTTTTCAAGGCAGTGAAGATCCCTGTATTCGGCATGGGTGGGATCATGAACGCCACCGACGCTATCGAGTTCCTCCTGGCCGGCTCATCCGCCGTGCAGGTCGGAACGGCAAGTTTCATCGATCCCGTGGCGCCCGTGAAGATCATCAGCGGCATCAGCGAGTACATGGACCGCCATGGCATTAAAAATGTAAAAGAACTGGTAGGCGCACTGAAGGAATAATTTTTCTCCTGTTATTCCGTTCACTTTCATCTGTTTTTTAGTAATTTCACCCTTCAATTTGGCATAAATGAGATCACCCGTTTCCGACGAACCCATGCTGGTCCTTGAGCTTGCAGGCATCGAAGTCGATTACTGTCCGCTCACAAAGGGAATATGGCTGGATGCCGGGGAACTTGAGGCGCTTTATAACGATAAGGAAGCTGCCCGCAGGCTCCTGGATTCCTTCATGCCGGATGCCTCCTGCAGGGAGAAGAAGGTCAGGTGCCCCATATGCAACAAGAAAATGGAAAAGGTGCTTGTAGGCGATACCATTGTGATCGATCGTTGCAGCCGGGGACACGGGCTGTGGTTCGATGAGGGAGAACTTTTGCAGGTCGTGTCTATGCAAGCCGGCCCCGAAGAAGAAAAGGTCATTGCCCTGCTCCGTGACATGTTCGAAAATCATCTTAATAATCAATAATAACCTTAAAAATCAAATAATCATGATACCCCTGATCATCATCCTGGCGATCATCGCCGTACTGATCCTCTGGCTCATCGGCATCTATAACTCACTGATCCGCCTGCGCAACCAGGTAAAAAATGCCTGGTCGCAAATCGACGTACAGCTCAAGCGCCGTCACGACCTGATCCCTAACCTTATCGAAACCGTGAAGGGATATATGAAGCACGAGCGCGAGACCCTGGAAAACATCACGGCCTACCGCAGCCAGGCCATGAATGCCACCACCGTGGGAGAGAAGGCCAGGGCTGAAGGCCTGCTTGGCGGGGCGCTGGGCCAGCTTCAGATAGCCGTTGAAGCCTATCCCGACCTGAAGGCCAACCAGAACTTCCTGAGCCTGCAGGAAGAGTTCACCTCCACTGAGAACAAGATCTCTTTTGCAAGGCAGAGCTATAACGACAATGTGCTGTATTACAATAACAAGATCCAGATGTTCCCTTCGAATATCGTGGCAGGGATGTTCTCATTCAGGGAAGAGGAATTCTTTGAAGTGGAAGTCGCTGCTGAAAGGGAAGTCCCGAAAGTTGAGTTCTAAGATACCATGTGGGAACTGATCCGTGCCAACAGGCGAAAATCCATGTTGCTGTTCATCCTGATGGGGATTGGACTCATCCTGCTTGGGGCAGCGATAAGCTATTTCGTCAACCCTGCCGGGATGGGCATCGACGGCATCATCATTGCCTTGCTGATATGGATCGTGATGGCCCTGGTAAGCTATTACCGTGGTGCCAGGATCCTGTTGTCGGCCAGTAAGGCTACGAAGGTTACCCCCGATGTACATCCCCGGCTTTTCAACGTTGTTGAGGAGATGAAGATCGCCGCCGGCCTGCCCAAAATGCCCGAGATCTATATCATCAATGAAGAGGCACCCAACGCTTTTGCCGCCGGCAGGGATCCCGAACATGCCGTGATCGCCGTAACAGCAGGATTGCTGGCAAGGATGAACAGGGACGAACTGCAGGGAGTGGTCGCCCATGAGATGGCACACATCTACAACCGCGACATCAGGTTCATGACCCTGGCCGGGGTGATGCTGGGGAGCATCGTGCTCATTTCGGAGATCTTCCTCCGCGGGATGCTTTATACCGGTGGAGGGGCGAGATACCGTTCGTCGAATTCAGGCAGCGGACAGGGGCAGGTGGTGATCATGATCCTTGCACTTGTGCTGGCCATTCTGGTTCCGATCTTTGCAGGGCTGCTCTATTATGGTATCTCACGAAAGCGCGAATACCTGGCTGATGCCACGGGAGTGCGGTTCAGCAGATATCCGGAAGGGCTGGCCTCTGCGCTTGAGAAGATAGCGGGCACACATATCGAGATGCAAAGTTCGAACAACGTCACTGCCCCCATGTACATTGCGCTGCCTTTCCAGAAGAAGAAAAAAGCTTCGGCAGGATTACAGAGCACGCATCCGCCCATCGAGGAAAGGATCAGGATCCTGCGGGCCATGCAGGGAGCAGGGTTCATGAGCTACCAGCAAGCTTTTGACAGCGTTAAAGGCAAGGACAGCCGAATCATCCCGGGATCGGGCCTGAAAGAAACCGATACCCCTGGCATCAGGAAAGCCTTCGGAGATGAAGGCAACCTCAGGTCAGCAAAGCGGGATGCCGGCGACATCATGATGGCGGTGAACAAATACCGCTTCATCGATTGCAATTGCGGGCTCCGCATCAAGGTACCGCCCGAATATGGCAGGGACAGTATTTCCTGCCCCAGGTGCGGTGCAATCCATGAACTTTGATGCCTGGTCCTGTCATTTGCTGCCAATGATGGCAGCCGTCTCCATGATCATCCTCCTGTTGTATTCAAAGGCCAGATCCTGGTAATTGATCAGGTCGATGATGGTGCCAATGAAGCATAATCCGAATGTGAACAGGTAGAGAAGACCCATACCGATCTGCCCGATCATGAACCGCTGAACGCCGGCGATCACGATAAAACCCAGTACCGTGGTTAAAAGGATCATCTGTGGATCCCTTCTGCGGGAGCGGTATACGGTAGCAAAACTCAGTAGCTGTTTCTCGTCGTAACCTTTAGTAACCTCCTGTAATACGGCCATTTCCTGGCCCTGCGCTTCGGGAATGAAATTAAAAATCTCAGCCATTTTGTATTGATTTAGGATAATATAAGTGCCTGTAAAAAAAGTAATTTTTCCTGAATATGTTAATGATCCGAAGGACAATAATGATGAGTGCCGGGATGCCGAGCGGATGTGCCTGGAAAGACGCTGCCATATCGCCCCTGAAAATCCATGAAATGGCATGACCCAGACCACAGCCCGGGCACCAGCTGATACCGAGGTTATGAAGCGGGCAGATGCTGTAACAGCTGTCCGCCGGACTGCTCAGTGCAAGGGCCAGCAGGGCGGCAAGCCAGATGAAGGCTTCGAGGTTCCTACGGAAAAATATGAATATTCTTTTTGCCATATATAAGGATAAGGGTTGGCAACCCTATTAAGGTTGGCAACCCTATACCACGTTTACTTCCATTTCAAGCCCGATTCCGAAACGCTCCATCACCGATGCCCGCACCATTTCCGCCAGCTCGAGGATCTCCTTTCCGCCGGCTCCTCCCCTGTTTACCAGCACCAGGGGCTGCCTGTCATGCACCGCGGCATTCCCGTGCGCCTTCCCCTTCCATCCGCAGCGGTCGATCAGCCATGCGGCAGGGATCTTTGCAGAACCGCTGTCCGTTAAATAAAAAGGCACTTCCGGGTTTCCTGCCCTGACCTCTTCAAACTTTGGCCCGGGGATCACGGGGTTCTTGAAGAAACTTCCCGCATTGCCAGTGATTTCCGGGTCGGGGAGTTTGCTCTGCCTGATGGCTATGACCGCCCTGCGCACATCGGCAATGCCGGGATTGCCTGCAATACCCATTCTGCCCAATTCTTCATCGATGGCCCCGTATGAGGTATCGGGCACATGTTCCTTCGACAGGCCTAAGCTTACCGATACGATCACGAAGCGGCCTTTCAGCTCGTTCTTGAAAATGCTGTCGCGATAAGCGAAGCGGCAGGATGAGGCATCGAATTCCTCCGGCTTGCCCGTTTCCAGGTCTATGGCCAGCAGCGAACGGAATACATCCTTCAGTTCCACACCATAAGCCCCGATATTCTGTATCGGCCCTGCCCCGGTGCTCCCCGGGATCAGGCTCAGGTTCTCGATCCCGCCATAACCCTGCTCCACACAGAATTGCACCAGATCATCCCAGATGACCCCGGAACCGGCGGTAACCATGACCTCATCTCCCGATCCCTTCACTGTAATGCCGGGGATCGCATTCCTGGCAACCAGGCCATCATAATCGCCCGTGAAGAGGATATTACTACCCCCTCCAAGCACCATCGATCTGCCACGGTGAAATTCGCCTGCACGGATAAGAAACTGCAATTCATCGGTCGATGTGAAACAGACATAACGTGCCGCCCTTGCCTCAAGACCAAAGGTGTTGAATGGTTTTAGCGATATATTTTCCTTTATTTCCATCCCGTACATCAAAGATAATAATCATTTCCTGTTTATATTTTTTAAGTCCGGCCTAACTGAAGATATATTTTCCGAAAAAACACAGGGATCTCTTTAATTGGCTTAAATTAGCCTTTAAAACCAGCAGGAGGAAAATGAAAAAGATCATCGTTTCAGTGACCAACGACCTGGTGACCGACCAGCGGGTGGACCGCGTTTGCAATTCACTTGTCGGGATGGGCTTTGATGTCTT
This sequence comes from Bacteroidales bacterium, assembly GCA_040775045.1. Classification (GTDB taxonomy): domain Bacteria; phylum Bacteroidota; class Bacteroidia; order Bacteroidales; family B18-G4; genus B18-G4. The sequence continues at coordinate 13,055 of JAXGTH010000047.1, read as the reverse complement.
CCTGGTGGGACGCAAACGGCGGTACAGCATGGAGCCCGACCGGCGCAATTACAGGATGCACCGGATGAAACTCCTGTTTGGCAGGGGCCCTTGTTTCTATGCCGAATACAATATCCGGCTTTTCCTCTTCCTGCTGTTCAGCAAAGTCGATGTCCTGCTCTCGAACGACCTCGACACGCTCCCGGCCAATTACCTTGTGGCGCGGATCAGGGGAAAAGAACTTGTTTACGACAGCCATGAATATTACACTGAGACTCCCGAGCTGGTAAACCGGAAATTTGTCAGGGGCATATGGAAAAGGATAGAAGGATGGATATTCCCGAAACTGAAACGGGTTTATACAGTCAATGAATCCATCGCGGGGCTGTTTATCGAAAAGTACCGGGTACCCGTGGCCGTGATCAGGAACCTTCCTTACAGACAGGAATATGTCGTGGAAAAGACGAGGGAGGAACTCGGATTGCCGGCCGGCAGGAAGATCATCCTCCTCCAGGGTGCAGGCATCAACATACAGCGGGGTACGGAGGAGATGGTGTCGGCGATGCAGTACATTGAAAACACCGTTTTCGTGATCATTGGGGGAGGCGATGTTCTCGGGAACCTGAAACGACAGGTCTCAGAAATGGGACTGAATGACAAGGTGCTGTTCATCCCCAGGATGCCTTTCAGCCAGCTATACCGTTATACGGTCCATGCCGATATCGCGGTGACGCTCGACAAGGACACCAACATCAACTACCGTTTCAGCCTCCCAAACAAGCTCTTCGACTACATCCAGGCACGGGTGCCTGTGCTGGCTTCCGACCTGGTGGAGATCAGGAAGGTGGTGGAGGGCTACGGGATAGGCCGGATCATCCCGACACATGAGCCTGTGGAGATCGCAGCAGCGGTGAATGACATGCTGAGCGACAGCATACAATATGAAAAATGGAAAGAAAATCTTAGCTTTGCAGCGGAAGCGCTTTGCTGGGAAAAAGAGGAGGAAAAACTAACACGGATCTTTTCAGGCCTTGCAGGATAAACATTTACATATCATCTCCTTCGATGTGCCCTACCCCCCAAATTACGGCGGTGTGATCGATGTTTTTTTCAAGATCAAGACACTGCATGAAAAGGGCGTAAAGATCCATCTGCATTGCATCGAATATCCCGGGCGTGGTAAAGCCGAAGAGGAACTGAAGAAATACTGTGAAGAGGTTCATTACTATTCCAGGAAAACCGGTTTCCTTTCTGCCCTGAGTCTCAAACCATATATCGTTTCAAGCCGGCGATCGAAGGAAATGCTGGACAACCTGCTGAAAGATGATCACCCCATCCTCTTTGAAGGGATGCATTCATGCTATTATCTGGGGGATAAGCGCCTTAAGGACCGGCTGAAGATATACCGCGAGAGCAATATCGAGCACCAATATTATTTCAACCTTTTCAAGGTTTGCCGTAACCTCTTCTCCCGATTGTATTTCCTTGTGGCCAGTTGCAAACTGAGGTTCTACCAGAAGGTGCTCAGGCATGCCGACATCATGCTTTGCGTTTCGAGGAACGACACTGCCTACCTCCAGGAGCACTTCCCCGAAAACAGTGTACACTATTTGCCAAGTTTTCATGCCAACAACCGGATGGAATCCAAAACGGGTAGTGGCGGCTATGCCCTTTACCATGGCAACATCGAGGTACCTGAAAATACGCATGCGGCCACTTTCCTCGTCAATGAGGTTTTCAACGACCTCGACATCCCCCTGGTCATTGCGGGTATGAACCCGCCCGACCGCATCAGGAAACTGGTAGGGGGTAATGGAAAGATAACCCTTATCAGCAATCCCGGAGATGACGAAATGTTCGAACTCATACGGAATGCACATGTGAACATTCTTGTGACCTTCCAGGCCACAGGCCTGAAGTTGAAATTGCTTAATGTGTTATACCAGGGCAGATTCTGTCTGGTGAACGATAAGATGCTTAACGGGACCGGGCTGGATGACCTCTGCATCGTCGGCAATGATGCGCAGGCCCTGAAAAATGAACTCAGGAAACTTTTCGGGATGGAATTTACCGAAGAAGAGATCACCAGGAGGGAAAAATCCCTTTCGGAACTCTACTCAAATTCCAGGAATGCAGATATGCTGATCGGATTGATCGGGGGAAAATGATCCCGGATACCCTAGCTGAGACTTGATACCAGTTTCCCATCCTCACACACCAGTGTTCTTGCCTTGAAGAACTGGAAAAGCGAATAGTCGTGGGTTGCCATCATCACTGCCCTTCCCGACCGGCTGATCTCGAAAAGGAGTTCCATGATGCCATGCGACGATTCAGGGTCGAGGTTCCCGGTTGGTTCATCGGCCAGCACCACTTCGGGGTCGTTGATCAGCGCCCGCGCAATGCCCAGGCGTTGCTGCTCCCCTCCCGACAGCTGGTGCGGCATTTTGAATCCTTTGGTACCCAGTTCGACCTTTTCAAGCACGTCCTGGATACGTTCCTCAATCTTCCGTTTGTCTTTCCACCCCGTGGCCTTCATCACAAAAAGAAGGTTTTCGTATACTGTCCGGTCGATGAGCAGTTGAAAATCCTGGAAAACGATGCCCAGCTTGCGGCGAAGGAAGGGGATGTCGCGCCTTCTGACAGCCCTCAGGTCAAACCCGGCCACATGCGCCGAACCGGCCTTCACCGGCAGGTCGGCATAAATGGTCTTCAGCAGGCTGCTCTTGCCGGTACCGGTCTTCCCGATGATATAAAGGAACTCCCCTTTCTCAAGCTCAAAATTAACATCCGAGAGCACCAGGCTGTCTTTCTGGTAAACAGGCACATCCTGAAAGCTGATGATGGTATCAAGCGACATGTTGCATGAATTAGGGTAGAAGGCAAAGATAAGGAAAAATGGGATGCAGGTTGTCAGATACCGGATTGAATGTATCAGGCAAAAACAGATTGTAAATCAGTGAACCTGTTCTAAACGATCCCTGCAAATCCCATGAAAGCCATGGCGAGGATGCCGGCAGTGACCAGCGCTATGGGTACGCCGCGCATACCTTTGGGAACCTGCATGAGGTTAAGGTGTTCGCGAAGTCCCGCGAAGAGGATCATGGCCAGGGCAAAACCGATGGCATTGGCAATGGCAAATACAATACCTTCCAGGAGATCGTAATTCTTCGACTGTGTGAGCAGGGCGACACCCAGCACGGCGCAGTTGGTGGTGATCAGCGGCAGGAATATCCCGAGCGCCTGGTACAGCGGGGGGCTGATCTTCTTAAGGATGATCTCGACCATCTGAACCAGGGAGGCGATCACCAGGATAAAGCTGATGGTCTGAAGGAAGGTAAGGTTCAGCGGAACCAGCACATAGACATAGATCAGCCAGGTAACCAGTGTGGCCAGTGTCATCACGAAGAGCACGGCGCCGCTCATGCCCACCGATGTTGACACTTTGCCGCTTACCCCAAGGAAGGGGCAAATCCCAAGGAACTGGGCAAGCACGATATTCGAAACGAATATGGCACCGATGATAATGGCAAAATATTCCATGATCAGTATTTTTTAGGTCGTTTTTTTCAGTTTATTGATCAGTGCGATGAGGTAACCCAGCACGATGAATGCTCCGGGCTGCAGGATAAATATCAGTATGGCATCGCCGCTTGCAAATTTCACATCGAAAATTGATCCGTTGCCAAGCATTTCCCTGATGCTACCCAGCAATGTAAGTGCGAAGGTGAACCCGAGCCCCATGCCCAGCCCGTCGACGAGGGAGGAGAAAAAACCCTGTTTGGAAGCGAAACCCTCCGCGCGGCCCAGCACCAGGCAGTTCACCACGATGAGCGGGATAAAGATACCCAGCGTATCAAAAAGAGCCGGTACGTATGCCTGCATCACCAGTTCCACGATGGTGACAAATGATGCGATGATCACGATAAATGATGGTATCCTCACCTTGTCGGGGATGAAATTCTTGATCAGGGTCACCACCATGTTGGAGCAAAAGAGCACGAAGGTCGTTGCCAGCCCCATGCCCATCCCGTTGATGGCCGAGGAAGTCACGGCCAGTGTTGGGCATAACCCCAATAACAGGACAAATACGGGGTTATCCTTGATAAATCCCTTGGTAAAGTTGGTCCACTGGTTCATTATTCTGTCCCTCCTTCATTTTTATATGATTCAAATGCGAGGTATGCTTTCCTGATGGCTTCACATACCGCACGCGAACTGATGGTGGAGGCTGTGATGGCATCCACGTCACCGCCGTCTTTCTTAACGTACAATCTGTATTTCGACGGATCCTTCCCTGCAAATTGCCCGTTAAATTTGGGCTGGGTCATCTTGGTGCCCAGTCCCGGTGTTTCCTTCTGCTGGGTCACCACGGTGCTGTCGATCACCCCCACGGGGAGAAATCCCACCATGATCTGGATCTGCGTGGGATCATAACCCTGGTTTGAATATGATGATACGGCAACACCCACCACCTGTCCGTCCTTATAAGCTTCGTAAAAACGCAACGAATCCTGCCCCCCGTTGCCCTCGCCGGAAAGGGTAGTGTCGATGGGTACCTTAACCCATAAGGTATCGCTGCTGAGCGAATCGAAATCCGGCAAAACAAGCTTGATGGCCCTTTCACTTGCTGCCTTTTTTGCTGCAGCAATGGGCTCAAGGGTAAGATTATAGATCGAGCCCAGCGCAAGCGAAGCCACCACGGTGATGATCAGGAGTGTCAGCACCATGTTGATGAAGGATGATTTAACTTTCTTGGCCATTTATCTAAATATTATCAATTGAACAATACTATGCTGCCTTGATCCTCTCCCCGAAACGCGTGGGCTTGAAGGCCCTGTTGATCAGGGGTGTGAAGGCATTCATGATGAGGATCGCAAACGATACTCCTTCGGGGTATGCACCCCACAACCTGATGAGTATGGTGATCACCCCGCATCCGACGCCGAAAACGATCTGCCCCCAGGGGCTGATGGGCGATGACACCATGTCGGTAGCCATGTAAAAGGCACCCAGGATAAGCCCCCCGGTGAGGATATGAAAGAGGGGATCAACATAGATGTCGGGATTAACCAGCCAGAGGATGCCCGTGAAGACTACCACTGATCCGATGTATGCCGTAGGGATATGCCAGGTGATCACTTTTTTCGCAAGCATGTAGATCGCTCCCAGCAGCAGGGCCACGGCCGAAACCTCGCCCAGTGAACCGCCGATGAAACCGATCATGTTCATCATCATGTCGGGCATCTGAGCCATGAGTTCAGGGACTGTGTTGTTCTTGAGCCCCTCCTTGAGGAAACCAAGGGGTGTAGCGCCTGCCAGGGCATCGGGATAGGTTGCCATATTACCGAAGAGCAGCCTGGGCTCGGGCCAGGTGGTCATCTGTACCGGAAACGAGATCAGCAGGAAGACACGTCCTACCAGTGCAGGGTTGAAAGGGTTCTTGCCAAGGCCACCGAACGACATCTTTGCCATGCCGATGGAGACAAAATCCCCTGCGATGAGGATCCATGTCGGCAGGTTGCTCGGCACATTGAATGCCAGCAGGATACCAGTAACGAGTGCCGAACCGTCATTGATGCTGATGGGTCCCCTGATCAGGAACTTCTGGATGGCCCATTCGAAGAAAAGGCATGCCAGCGATGAGATGACCAGCACCCTGAGGGCATCCAGCCCGAAAAAATACACGGACACAAGCATGGCAGGCACCATGGCGATGACCACGGTATACATGATCTTCTTAACGGAAGAGTCGGCATGAACATGCGGAGACCCGGAAACAGTTAATACGCTCATATCTTATTTTTTTCCTCTGTTTCTAATGATTTTGCCTACGTTGAACTTTCCAAGCCTGATATAGTCGAGCAACGGCCTCCCCGAAGGGCAGGTATAATGGCATGAACCGCACTCGATGCAATCCATCACCCTTTCCTTCTCGGCCTGATCCCACATTTCGTTCTCTGCAAGTTGTGCCAGCAGCAGGGGTTCGAGTCCCATCGGGCAAACCGTCACGCAACGGGCACAACGGATGCAGTGTTTCATTTCGACGCGCTTCGACTCCTGCTCCCGGAGGATCAGAATGCCCGATGACCCTTTCACAATGGGTGTGTCGAGCGAAAGCAATGCCTTGCCCATCATGGGTCCGCCGCCGATGATCTTGCCGCTGTCGTCGGGCAGGCCGCCGGCCTTTTCGATCAGTTGCCCGACAGTCGTACCGATCCTGACCATGAAATTACCGGGATTGGCCACGGACTTTCCTGTTATGGTCACCACGCGTTCGATCAGGGGCTTGTTCTTCTGTACTGCTTCATACACGGCAAAGGCAGTACCCACGTTATTCACCACGGCGCCTACCTCGATGGGCAGCTTGCCGCTGGGAACCTCACGGTTTATAGTGGCTTTGATAAGCTGCTTTTCACCTCCCTGCGGATATTTGACCTTCAGCGGGCAAACCGTGATGCCGTCGTATTGCTTTGCCAGTTCCGTCATATGCTTGATTGCATCAGGCTTGTTGTTCTCGATGCCGATGATGGCACGCTCAACGCCCAGTCCCTTCATCAGGATCCTGGTCCCAACCATGACCTCCTCCCCTTTTTCGAGCATCAGCCGGTGATCCGACGTAAGGTAAGGTTCACATTCAACCCCGTTGATGATCAGCACATCGGCTTTCTTCCCCTCGGGAACCATCAGCTTCACATGTGAGGGGAAGGTGGCGCCGCCGAGACCCACAATGCCCATGTCGTGGATCTTGTCGATGATCTCTTTCTGGCTGAGGGTAATGTCTTTGATAAGGGTGCCGGAACGATCGATGCCTTCCAGCCATTCATCGCCCGCCACATTGATCACGATGGCCGGCCGCTTGTAGCCGGAGGGATCCATCACATCATCGATCTTGAGCACCTTGCCCGATACGGATGAATGAACGTTGGAAGAGATGAACGCTTCCCCCTTCGCAAGTAACTGGCCTACCTTCACTTCATCGCCCTTCGCCACCTGGGCAACGCCTGGTGCGCCGAGGTTCTGGTTCAGGGGGATGAAAGCCTGTGCGGGAAGCGGCAGGACTTCGATAGGCTTCCCTGCCGAAAGCTTGTTTTCCGGGGGATGGACACCACCCATTGAAAAAGTTTTAAGGATTCCCATCTGTATGATGATTGTGATTAACTACTAATTTTCTTCTTTGCCCGTATCCTTCTTATCCCCTGCTTTGTCGGTCTTTTCAGCTGCAGGTTCCTCAGCGGGCTTTTCCTTGCGCGGGGGGAAGTTCAGCTCATGGATCGCATTGGTCGGGCATACCGGTACGCATTTCCTGCAAAGGGTGCACTTCTTGAAATCAATATAGGCAAGGTTGTCCTTGATGGTGATGGCATCAAAGCGGCACTCTTTTTCACAAAGGCCGCAGCCGATGCAGGCCACAACACAGTTTTTCCTTGCCGGACCTCCCTTTTCCCTGTTCACACAACTCACAAAGATCCTCCTGTCCTTTGGGCCCTTGAAGCGCAGCTCGATGATGCCCCGCGGACAGGCTTTGACACATGCCCCGCAGGCCACACATTTGTCGTTCACCACCGGCAGGCCGGTGACTGGATCCATGTGGATGGCGTCGAAAGCACAAGAAGCCACGCAATCGCCAAGGCCCAGGCAACCGTATGGACACCCGCCTTCGCCGGAATACAGATTATGGGCAAATGCACAGGTGGCCGGACCGTCGTAGAATACCTTCTGGGGTGAGTTTTCCCTTGAACCGTTGCAGCGCACCACAGCGATCAGCGGCTTCGACTCCTCAACCTCAAGGCCAAGGATCGAGGCAACCTTCTTCATCACGTCATTGCCACCTACCGGACAGTTAAGGCCCTCAATGTGTTTATGCTCATTGGCTGATTTCACCAGTGCCTCGGCAAAGCCACGGCAGCCGGGGTAACCGCATCCACCGCAATTGGCGGCGGGAAGGGCCTGCTCCACCTCGTCGATCTTGGGGTCCTCGATGACCCTGAACTTCTGCGCGACGAAATAAAGGATAACGGCTGCAGCGACCCCTATGGCACCCAGGGAAATCACTGAAAAGATCATTACATCGTTCACTTTTTGCTCCTTTTTATAAGGGTTACAGGATAAACTGCTGTTTATTTATTCACAAAGGGCAAAAATATAAACAATAGGGTAACTGATAAATGATTTGAGGCAATTTCTATACCACCACACTAAACTGATAATCAATCGATTAAAAACCAACAATGTCTTGTAAGGAAAGCATGGTACTCCGAAAGCCTTAAAATTCAAGCATTTCAGAAATTGTTTAGAACATCTCTAAATTGATTATCAGGGGGTTATTGGGGAAGAGGGATACCGGATACCGGATACCGGATACCGGATGCCAGATGCCCGGTGCCAGAAGCCCGGTGCCTGAAGCCCGATGCCTGATATCCGTGAATGCTATTGCTTCACCAGCTTCACCGTCTTCGAAAAGCCATTATTCCTGATCTGCAGGTAGTACATCCCTGCCGGGAAATAGCTCATGTCGACAGCATTGCTGTATGTTCCATTGAACCGCTCAAGCCTGTAGCGGAACAGGACCTGCCCGGTGTTGTTGGTGATCAGCAGGTCCAGTTCATCCTGTTCAATACCTGTAATGCGTATATTGAACCTGTCGTTACCGGGGTTTGGGAAAACCTGCAGGAAGAGTTCATCCCCCGGTTCGGAAAGCCCGGTGTAGATATCCAGTTCAAGGTCGAGCGAGGAGGCAGTGCTGTCGCAGAATGCACCGTAAGCAGCCAGGGTGAGTTCCACTTGTTTATTCGTGGTATCGCTGTTCCCAGGGGTATAAACTGTGAACAGGGCATTGGGATCATCAAAGATGCCATCACCATCGGTGAACCATTTCACGGAATCATAGGCCGAGGCAAAACCTTCCAGCAGAAGTGATTGCCCGATGCAGATGAGCGTATCGGGACCTGCGATCACTGTCGGGATGGTGTCGATACCCATCACCAGGCTGTCAACGGCCGTCTGTCCGTCCAGGTATCCGGAGGCTTTCAGCCACAGGTTCACCGATCCGTTCACGATGTCCTGCTGTCCGCGGAGGTATGCCAGGTGAATGCTTCTCCTGTTCTGGATGATACCATCGCCGTCTGTGTCCCAGTATACGCTCTTTTCGTTGGTGACGTCCGCAGTGCGGTAGAAAACTTCATTTTCGCATACTGTCGTATCAGGTCCCACATCAACGGTCGGAGCACCAATAGGGCCAAAGTCGAAAGAGGATATCCTGGTTTTCCAGCCACCGATGCAATATTCGTTGGTATGCCAGAAGGTAGTATCGTCGGAAGGATCCACAGAGGTCATGGAATAGTCGCCCCAGCGGTTATAGGATCCCTGGGAGCCCAATCCGGAAACCAGTTCTATCTCCGTGTAGTTCATCTCACCCAGCGGGGCATCCTTGTGCCGGCCGGTATACCTGATCGAGGGGAAAATGGTGTCGACCCCGGATATGGTATAACCCATGGCAATGGTCCCGACGGCATTCATGGCGATGCTGCCCATCCAGCGATAGAAGTTATCTGGAGCATAGGTTCCCTGCTGGTAGATCTCCCAGCCATCACCGTCGAGCGAATCACGGAGCTCATACCAGCGTATCCCTGCCAGTCCGTTACCATCGGCATCAACCGTATGGTTCAGCACCATGGTGTAATAATCGCCAAAGTTCCTGTACTGCACACGATGCATCAGCCTGTCGTTGAGGGCTTCCAGCTTGGTCCCGACGCCCGGCTGGGGAATGCACTGCCAGCGCGGAGCCTCGCAAAGCTGTGAATCGAAGGGTTCGGTCTGCAATACAAATGCTTCCTGGAATACAGAGTTGCCGGGGTTATCCCAGTCGGGAATGAATTCCCAGATCTCGAGCCTGTCAGTGGGATAGCCCCAGGCATCATCCTTGAAGCTGACAAAATAGTTGGGCGTACCTCCCGGGGGTGGAGGCCCGTCGAAGTCGGTCGGCAACATATTCCTTCTCCCGCTGCCTTCGGGCATATCGAACAGGACCATCTGTGCCGTGGAATCGCCTGCCAGCATCTTGTCACGCTCGAAAGCGGCTGCAGCGCCACGGTTATATTCCCCGAACATGTTGAAAGATGCATAGTAGGCATCATGCCACACGCCCAGGTGGGGATAATCGTTGAATGCGGGAAATTCAAAGGCATACTGATAATAAGCCCCCAGCGGGTCGCCCGTCTCGGAGATGGCGATGAGTTCCCAGTAGGTGCCGTTGCTTGTATTGATGGCAAACTGGCTGGCCATCCAGCGGTCGGCTTCGCTGTCGTACAGCACGATGGGATCGCCATCGTTGGTCCCCGTCCAGGGGCCGATAAAGCCATTCCAAAGTGTGCTGTTGTCTACAGGACCGTATAGCTGGTTCCCGGCCTTATCATATATGCTGAATGAAAGGTTGATCATCTGGAAATAATGGTCGGGCCCCACATCGCCCTGTGTATCCGGGGGCAGCACCCCGTTCACATTCCCCACGCCGTCGATGTTCACGTTCGGGCCGCGATGCTGACGTTCACCATTGTATCGTTGTGCCACCGGGTCAGGCCCGGCGGGGAGTGCCCCTTCAGTGAACACCATATCATCCATCATCTCGTTGCGTATGATGCCGTCCTTCCAGCTCCTGTCGCGCTCACCGGGAAGGATGATGGTCATGTCCCTCAGCGGGGGCGTTTTCCTGAAATGCGTGGCTTTTTTCACTTCTGTGGGCGAATAGCTCTTTTGCTGTGCCTGGGAAAAGCTAATGCTTACGGCAATGACCAGGAAGAGGAGTAATGATCTTTTCATGCTCGTTATCAAGGTTATGATAGTAAAAGGGGTGCCGAATGTCACGCAAACGGCACCCCAAAGATAGTCAGTATTTTATTATTATTGAACAAGCACCTTACGGATCCGGACATCCTGCCCGTTATTGACCCTCAGGTAATAGATGCCTTTCGGGTTATCGCCGATGTTGATGCTGCCCGTGTAACTGCCGCTGAGGCCTCCAAGCACCTGGGTGAACACCTGCTGGCCGTGCATGTTGAGCACTTCCACGACCACGCTGGCCTTTCCATCAGCATGGATGTCGTAATAGAAGATCCCCGTGTTGGGATTTGGCCTTACGCCCAGGGCCAGCTCATTGGAAGATGGTTCATCCACTCCGGTACATTCGTCGATGGTCACCGTGAGGTTGTCCTCATCCTGTCCGACACATCCCTCAATGCCTTTGGCCACAAGGGTCAGCATGACCGTGCCATCGGCGATATCCTGGGCACCCGGTGTGTATATGGCATCCAGGGCTGTGGTATCGCTGAAGGTACCGTCGCCGGCAGTACGCCAGGCCACCACATCGAAGTTCATGGCCATGCCCGAAAGCTGCAAGAGCTCACCGGTACAGAGCAGCGTGTCGTTGCCGGCATCGGCAAGAGGCTCTTCAGAAAGGAATACCACCACGCTGTCGGTGACCTCCCATCCGCTCTCGTACCCATAGGCTGTCAGTGCCAGGGTGACCTGCCCGTTGGCAATGTCACCGTTACCCCTCAGGTAAAAGGTGTTGAGCGAAGTGGGGCTCTGGATGATCCCGTCGCCGGTAGTGGTCCAGAGCACCGACTGCGCACTGGTCACGGTTCCGTTAGCTGGATAGAGCTCATCCACGCAGATGGTGGTATCGGCCCCTGCATATGCTGTTGGCGGGGACAATGGCCCCAGGTCGAAAGACGTGATGTAGGTTCCCCAGTTCGAGGATTTGCGGTATTCGGTGGTGAACCAGAAAGTGCTGTCATCTACGGGATCGACCGACATGCAGCTATAGTCGCCCCAGCGGTTGATGCCCGACTGCGAACTCAACCCCGACTTCACCTCCACCTCGGCCACGGTCATCTGTCCGAGTGGATCATCAGCCCTTCGCCCGGTGTAGCGGATCGAAGGATACACGCTGCTGCTCGACACGGAATAGCCAAGGGCGATATCCCCGTTGCCGTTCATGGCGATGCTTCCCATCCAGCGTTCCTCGGTATCCGGGGCATAGGTGCCCTGCTGGTAGATCGTCCAGTCGCCGGTGGTCTTCCTGAGTTCATACCACCTGGGCGCTGCCCTGCCGCTGTTGCTGATCGTGTGGTTGAAGACCATGCTCTCGTGCGTACCGAAATTCCGGTATTGCAGTCTGTACATCAGCATGACGGCCAGATCGTCGAGGTTCTGGGATGTGCCGGGCTGCGGCACCCCGCCGACGTTCGTGCTGTACGTGGCCGGCGTGAGGACCGTCGACAGCGTAAATGTGCTGCTGGCGGTATTGTTCCAGTCGACATCGAATTCGTAGATCTCCAGCTTCTGGTCGGAGAAGTTCCTCAGGTGGGCAAAAAAGCCTGGTGTTCCTGCCGGTGGCGGTGTACCGTCGAAATCGGCGGGCAGCATGGCAAAGGTCCCGGGACGGTCGTAATAGACCATCCGTGCATTGGGATCGCCAATGAGCATCTTGTCGCGCTCGAAAGCGGCCACCCCGACCCTGGTATAGCTGCCGAACATGTTCCAGGTGGCATAATATGCATCGTTCCACACCGAGAGTTTCGGGTAGTCGTTGAAGGCCACCATGGCGAAGGCATAGCGGTGCCATTCGCCCAGCGGGTCGGGCGTAGCCGATACTGCCAGCAACTGGTAATTGATGCCATTGTTGGTGTTAACGGCAAACTGTGAGGCAAGCCAGCGATCGGCTACCTCGTCATAAAGGATGATGGGGTCACCGTCGTTGGTGCCCGTCCAGGGCCCGATGAAACCCTGCCAGAGCGTGCTGTTGTTGACCGGACCATAAAGCTTGTTCCCCTGCTTGTCCCAGATGGCAAACGAGAGGTTGATCATCTGGAAGTAATGGTTTGGCCCGACATCACCGTCGGTGTCGGGAGGGAATACACCATTCACATTCCCAACACCCTCGATACCCACCAGCGGACCCTTGCTCCCACGGTTAGGATAGGTAAGCTGCGGTGCACCGTCGGCCTTCCCGGCCGTGTTCTGGTTGATCCTGTCCCTGATCTCCTGCTTCATCGACTTGTTCTCCACAACGCCGTTCT
>JAXGTH010000046.1:0-18717 GCA_040775045.1 Bacteroidales bacterium | reverse complement strand
AGTGTGTGATATAATCAAAGTTACGATATTTTTAAAAGGTTCTTTTTCTTTTCCATTTGGTGGTTTGTTCGGGACCTGGACTGAAGTGAGCTAAAATGACAGAGGTTGATAATGACCCTGTGACAAAGGGACTTTGAGACTATGGGAAGTGACTATAGTGAGCTCGAGTGACTAAAGTTAGTGAGAATGCCTTTTTATGAGCGCAGCGAAATGAAAAGGCCGGGTCGAACTGATCCCGAAAGCCTGATGGTTTCAGTGCTTCAGTGCCTGCCCCGAGAACTCGGTGGTTTCATGCTTATGTATGAGCGTGTGTGTGAGCCGTGAAACCATGTAACAATGAAACCATGTAACAATGTAACAATCCCCGAACCTCGTACCCCGTCCCACATAATAACCATTTAACCCCCGGGTGCTCGGGGCAAGCTATTTAACCATGAAACCATGATCACCTGCAGGTGTCTTGATCGCCTGTAGCCGGCAGCATTGTTTTTTTCCCTATTTTTGCCACTCAAAAAAACAACAGCATGACTGAGATCCCGAGCAAGTACAATCCCGCCATTGTTGAGGAAAAATGGTACGCCTGCTGGATGGAAAAAGGATTTTTCAGGTCGGAACCCGACGAACGGGAACCCTATACCATCGTCATCCCGCCGCCCAACGTTACCGGGGTCCTGCACATGGGCCATATGCTCAACAATACCATACAGGATGTGCTGGTGCGAAGGGCGCGCATGCAGGGTTATAACACCGAGTGGCTGCCGGGCACCGACCATGCCTCCATTGCCACGGAAGCCAGGGTGGTATCCTTCCTTCGCGAGAAGGGAATCGACAAGTCGAAGCTCAGCCGGGAAGAATTCCTGGAACACGCCTGGGAATGGCGCGAGAAGCACGGGGGGATCATCCTGGAACAATTGAAACGCCTGGGCGCCTCCTGCGACTGGGAGCGTACGCGCTTCACCATGGATGAAGCCCTGTATGAGTCGGTGATCAAAGTATTCGTCGACCTGTACAACAAGGGCCTGATATACCGAGGGGTGCGCATGGTGAACTGGGATCCCAAAGCCCTTACGGCCCTTTCCGACGAAGAGGTCATTCACAAGGAAGTCAGATCGAAGCTGTATTACCTGAAATACAGGATCGAGGGTACCGAAGATGAATATGTGACCATTGCCACCACAAGGCCGGAAACCATACTCGGCGATACCGCCGTCTGTGTTAACCCTGCCGATAAAAGGTATAAAAAACTTAAGGATAAAAATGTAATCATCCCGCTGGTGAACAGGGTGGTACCCGTCATCTTCGACGATTATGTCGACATGGAATTCGGTACGGGCTGCCTGAAGATCACGCCGGCGCACGACATCAACGACTACGAGATCGGGATCAGGCATAAGCTTGCCGTGATCGACATCTTCAACGACAACGGGACGATGAGCGAGGCGGCAGGGCTCTACATCGGCAAGGACCGCTTTGCCGTGAGGAAAGAGATCATGAAAGACCTGGAGACTGCCGGGCACCTTTCCAAAGTGGAGGATTATGTGAACAAGGTCGGCTTTTCCGAACGTACCGATGAGGTGATCGAGCCCAAGCTCTCGCTGCAATGGTTCCTCAGGATGGATCAGCTGGCTAAGCCTGCATTGGATGTGGTCATGAACAACACCATCAGGTTTCACCCGGCCAAATTCAAGAACACCTACAGGCACTGGATGGAGAATGTCAGGGACTGGTGTATCAGCCGGCAGTTATGGTGGGGGCAGCGCATCCCGGCATGGTACCTGCCCGACGGGGATGTCATCGTGGCCGAAACCGAAGAAGAAGCGCTCAGGATGGCGCGTGAAAAGACAGACAATGACGCCCTGAGCATCAGCGATCTGCGGCAGGATGAAGATGTGCTGGATACCTGGTTCTCCTCCTGGCTGTGGCCGATATCGGTCTTTGACGGGATCCGCCACCCTGACAACGATGACATCAATTATTATTATCCGACCAACGACCTTGTCACTGCACCCGAGATCCTTTTCTTCTGGGTGGCCCGCATGATCATGGCCGGGCTTGAATACAGGAATGAGATCCCCTTTAAGAATGTCTACCTCACCGGCATCGTAAGGGACAAGCAGGGGCGCAAGATGTCGAAGTCGCTGGGCAATTCGCCCGACCCGATCGGGCTGATCGAAAAATACGGTGCTGATGGCGTCAGGGTAGGCATGCTGCTGACCTCACCGGCAGGCAACGACCTGCCCTTTGATGAAGCCCTGTGCGAGCAGGGAAGGAATTTCAGCAACAAGATATGGAACGCCCTCCGCCTGGTGAAGGGATGGCAGGTCGACAATGATCTCGAACAACCCGAAGCCGCAGCCATCAGCGTTGAATGGTTCAGGCACAGGTTCAACGATACCCTGCACACCATACAGGGCCATTTCACGAATTACAGGATCTCCGACGCCCTTATGGCCACGTACAAACTGATATGGGATGATTTCTGCTCCTGGTATCTCGAGATGATAAAGCCCCCCTACCAGTCGGCCATCGACCCGGTGACCCTCAAAGCCACCATCGCGTATTTCGAGGACCTCATGAAGGTCCTGCACCCCTTCATGCCGTTCATCAGCGAGGAGATCTGGCATCACCTTGCCGACCGCGACGAGGAGGCTTGCCTGATCTTAGCCGACATGCCCAAAGCCCATAAGGCCAATAAAGAGATCCTCGCGGAATTCGAATACGTGGAGGAGGTGATCATCGGGATCCGTAAGTTGCGGACCGAGAAAAACATCCCCAACAAGGAACGCATCAGGCTGCTGGTGAAAAAAAATGCGGGCGAAAAGCCCAGGACCGTTTTCGACCCCGTGGTCGTGAAATTGTGTAACCTTTCAGAATTGTCGTACACCGATACAAAGGAGGAAGGTGCAGTGTCCTTCATCATCAGGTCCACGGAATTCTACATTCCGCTCGGGGGTAAGGTGGATGTTGCGGCCGAGATCGAAAAGCTCGAAGCCGAACTGGAATACACCAGGGGATTCCTGGCCACAGTCGAAAAAAAGCTGGGCAACAGGAACTTCGTCGATAATGCGCCGGAACAGGTGGTTGCGAAGGAAGTTCAGAAGAAAGCCGATGCCGAGGCCAGGATAGGTGTCATTGAAGAACAGCTCAAGACCCTGAGGTCCTCCTGAGACAATTTCTACGAATAATAAAAAGTTATTAACGAATTTTTAACAAAAAGTTGCGTTTATATTAAAATTTTATTATTTTTGTACCTGATGAGTCCGGATACTCAAAAAAAACATTGCCAAATCTTATACTCAGAAGCTGCCAGCAACTAACCAAGTCCGGACTCTTTTTTATTTACCTTAATCAAATCTTATAATAGCAATAAAAGGAGCCTGTTCCACGGAACAGGCTCCTTTTTTAAGGGGTACGGCTTGCTGTTACCTGAAGCCCTTTATCAGCATTCTTTCAGGGATTTACTGGCTGAACACGAATTGGATGATATTCGCCCCCATCTGCAGGGCTTTCAGCCGGGTTTCCTCCGAATCGTTATGCACTGCTGCATCTTCCCAGCCATCCCCAAGGTCGCTCTCGTAGCTATAGAAGCATACCAGCCTGCCTTCATAAATAAGCCCGAATCCCTGCGGGGGCTTCTTGTCGTGCTCATGCACCTTTGGCAATCCGTTGGGGAATGAAAAACCCTGGTGGTATATGGGGTGGTCGAAAGGCAGTTCCACGAAATCAAGTTCGGGGAAAACCTTTTTCATCTGCGGCCTGATGAACTGGTCGAGGCCGTAATTGTCGTCGATGTGCAGGAACCCGCCCGCGATGAGGTATTCCCTGATATTTTTTGCTTCGGCGGGGTTAAAGATCACATTGCCGTGGCCCGTAAGGTGCACGAAGGGATAGTTGATGATATCGGGGCTCCCCGCCTCTACGGTGGCATAATCCGCCTCGAGGGAGGTTCCCAGGTTATTATTGCAGAATGCTATAAGGTTGCTGAGCGAGGTGGGATTGGCATACCAGTCGCCCCCGCCATTGTATTTCATCAACGCCAGCTGAACCTGTCCCTGCATCGGGATCACCATACCAAACAGCCCTGCCATGATGATTATTCTAAATCTCATTCTCATTCTATTCGCTTCTTCCTTTTTACTTTTTCCCTTTTCCATCTTCCCTGTTTAACAGTGCCACAGTATGCACAGCTACGATCCCGGCGGTTTCCGTCCTGAGGCGGCTGTTGCCAAGGCTGACGGCCTGGTATCCTGCCTCAACGGCCATCTCCACCTCTTCAGTGCTGAAGTCTCCCTCCGGGCCTATCAGGATAACGGCATCCTGCCCTTCATCGTATGCCGCCGCGAGATGCGGATTTGATCCATCCCCTATAAAGGCAATGTATTTCCGGCCCTTTTGCCCGGCCTTAATGAATTTTTCAAAGCTCACGGCTTCGTGGAGCAGCGGGTGATAAGCCCTGACCGACTGTTTCATGGCAGTCGTGAGCACCTTGTCAAGCCTATCGGTCTTCATTACGCGCCGCTCCGAATGCCGGCATACCAGCGGTGTGATCTCATCAATACCGATCTCCGTGGCTTTTTCCAGGAACCATTCAAAACGGCTGATGTTCTTGGTAGGGGCTATGGCGATATGGATATGGTAGTCCCTCTTTCCATGATCTGCCATCTTTTCGATGACCCTGACCTCGCATCGCCGGGGATCCTCGTTGGCAAGGGCAGCGATGTACATGTTGCCCCTGCCGTCGGTAAGCATGACCCTGTCGCCTTCCTTCATGCGCAGTACACGGATACAATGCTTCGACTCCTGTTCGTCGAGCGTATGATGATCCCCCGAGAGGTCCGGCGCGAAGAACAACTGCATGGCTCCGGATTATCTCAGGATGATCTTCCTGTTGATGTTCATCCCGTCGGAGATGAAACGCATGATATAGATCCCGGCAGGCAGGGCTGATGCATCGAAGACCAGGCTGTTGGTCCCGGCCCCGATCTCTTCCGCATGCATTTGCTGCCCGCGGATGTCGGTCACGATCATCTTTACCGGGCCGTGCTTGTCATCCAGCAGGATGTTGAAGTTAGCTTCCGACGGGTTGGGCCAGATGTGAACGGTTTGGCCGTCATGATCAGGTTCTTCGACTGACACAGCATTGGCAACCTGCACATTGTCGATATAGATGTTGTTGCCGTACCGCCCGACGCTCTCGAAACGGATCCTGATCCCGCTCTGTCCGGCCCATGGCGAGAGGTCGAGGATGTTGCAATCGACGCCGTATCCCGACCCGCACCAGTCGTCCTCGCTGATGGGGATAAAGGATTCAGTGGTTGCCGGGCTGGTAGCCAGGTCGTCGAGGGCAGCGCTAAAGATGCGTGTCCATGTCTCGCCACAGTCGTCCGATACCGATACGATCAGGGTGTCGGCAAGGGTATAGCGGTAAGCATAGGCATGCTGGAACATCAGCCCCACGGAACTGAAATTGCTCAGGTCGATGGGTGGGGAGACCAGGTAGTCGCGGGGGCCGAAGGAATAGTAGTCGAAGAGGTTGATCCAGGCCGCCCAGTTTCCCGGGTTGTTCCCGCCCACATTGGTGCGGCCCCAGGTAATGTTCATATCTGGGTTTTCCACCGTCCAGTAGGCTTCATCCAGGCTGCCAGCTTCGAAATTTTCCACATAGGGAACAGGCATGCCGCCGATGATCACGTAGTCTTCTTTGGTGAGGTTTCCCGAACCGTTGGCATTCGATGCTGTGAGGGTCACACTGTACTGGCCGGAGGCATTAAATTGCACAACCGGGTGTTGCGAATGCTCATCGGTACCCTCAAGGAAGGTCACGGTGGAGGGATCGAATTCCCACAACCAGGTCGAGGGGCAGTAGAGTGTCTGGTCGCTGAAGCGGACCACCGTCTCGTTGCAGGGGATGACATTGTCGGCAGTGAAATATACCTGTGGCAGGATATCGTCGCTCACCGTAATATATCCCGGGATCTCGAGCGAATCCACCCCGTGGTCGTTGTATACCTTGAGCTTGACATCGTAAACGCCCGGCGTGTCGTACATGATCCCCTGCGGGTTCCGCTCGCCGGAGGTGGAAGGGGTCCCTCCTTCGAAAGTCCATTCGTAGTAATGTGGCACCCCCGAGGATTGGTCAAAGAAATCGACGGTACATTGCGGCGGTATGATGTTCTCGCTGCTGCCAAAGCCTGCCTCCAGGGTTCCCGACCACATGTCGGAACTCCACATCCCCCTGCCGTAGGTACCTGCCCTGATCACATCCTCACCGATGCTGTCGGGGTGGTACCAGATCTCGATCTCGTTCACGGAAGCATCGACCGGCAGACCGTCGCTGAACCAGATCCAGCTGTCCATCCCGCTCTCCATGTAGAAGACGCCCAGGTCTGAGCTGACGTAGATGCCTTCATTGCTGTTCCTGTAGCGGGCGATGGAGGTCTTGTGCACGTCGGGGAGGTTGTAGGTGATGTCGGTCCAGGTCATCCCCTTGTCGTCGCTTCGGTATACACTGGAGCTGAGCAGGATGTATACCCTGTCTTCCACATAGGGATCGGCTTCGATATCGCCGGCTGTCGCACTCTCGGGAAGGAATGGGGTAAGGTCGTACCATACGGGATTGCTGCTGAATGCGTCGTCCGTCCTGAAAACCCTGCCGTCATATCGCCCGGCATAGAGTATACCTGTGTTGACCGGCGACTGTTCAAGCACGGCCATGTTATCGCTGTTGCTGCCGGCCAGGTTGTTGGAAATCTTTTTCCAGCTGATCTGGTTGCTCCCGGCCTTCACATTGTCGCAGCGCCACACGTTCTTATACCCGATGAACATCACATTGGCATCGTATTCGTCGAGGATGAAGGGTGTGATCCAGGCCCCGGATTCATCGATGCCGTATGCACCTTCCTCACAGACCACGATCTGGTAGTTATTATTATAATATCGGGCAATACTTCCGTAGTACAGTGAGGCATAGCTGTAGGCAGCATTTTCGTGGTCGATGATGCATTCGAAGCCATCGCCGCCACGGGTGAATTCCCATCCGTTGCCGTTGTAGGTGGATGTGCCGTTATCCTGGTAGCCGTTGATCACCAGGTCTTTCACCGTGGCGCTCTGTCCGATCTTGTATACCTGGCTGATGGGCATGCCGTCGGTGATCTCTGGCCAGGTGGTCCCTCCGTCGTTCGTCCAGTAGATGCCGCCGTCGTTCCCGGCGTAAAGCCTGCCGTCAACAGGGTTGTATTCAAGCACATGGAGATCGGCATGCACGGAAGGCACGCCGCAGTCGCCCCACCAGTGCGAGCTGATCTGCCAGCTGGCACCGCCGTCGGACGACTTGAAGCAGTTCACGCCGCCGGCAAAGATCGTATACTCGTCGAGCGGGTCGGCGGCAATGTCGAGGTCGTACCAGGCCTGCCCGCCGCTGCCCCCGTCACAGCCCCAGCTCATGATGTTGGGTGAGTTCGACATCTCGGTAAAACTTTCACCGGCATCCGTCGAACGGTAAAGCGCCTTGAAGGAATCGGAGGTGGTGGTGAGGAAATACACTACATCGGTGTTGGCCGGGGTGACGGCGATGACGCCCCTGGCTGCTGAAACCAATCCGTTGGTGACCTGGTACCAGTTCTGGCCCCCGTCGACCGTCTTGTAAAAGCTGCCGCCCTTGCTGGCGAAGAGGGTCATGGGGTCGTCGGCCTTGAAGAGGATCTCCTTGAAGTTGCCGCCGGCCTGCTGTACCCAGGTCTGCGCCCCGTCGGTGGTCATGAAGATACCGCCTGACGATGCGATATACAGGATATCGGGATCATTGGGATGGATGATCATCCGGCCGATGGTCAGGTTCTCGATGCCTGCATTGGCTTCGACCCAGGTGATGCCCCCGTCGGTCGACTTGAGCACGCCCACACCGTGAGCATCACCGGCATCCCGGTCGCCGGTTCCCATATACAGGATGTCGGGGTTACTGTGGTCCACAGCGATGGATGAAACGCCTAGCGAAGGCAGGTTGTCACAATAGCTGTTCCATGTGTCGCCTCCGTCATGGGTGATCCAGAGGCCTCCGGCCGGTGCACCGGCATAAATGATGTCGGGATCGGTGGGATGGAAGGCAATGGAATTAAGGCGCCCGAGTCCCTTATAGCCCTTGCCGTCGGGGATAAAGAAAGGACCCAGGTTTTCCCAGTCGCCCGAAGGAGACTTGGCCGCCGGGTTTTCGGCCATGAACCTTTTATATTCGTTCCATACATGGTTTTCTGCATATCGCGACCCATCCGGCTTAATGCGGAACCGCATGCGGTATTCCCAGCGCTTGAAAGGCTTGTAGCCCGAACTTCTGGTGATCTCGCGGCCTTCCCAGTAAGTGTAGAAGGCTTCCTGAACATCATAGAAATTCACTGAAGGGTCCTGCATCATCTCTATCCAGTATGGATATTTGCTGTAATCACGCTCAGGGTGAGTTGCCGTACCCTGCGAAAACACGTAGAGGCCCGTCATGCAGGCCATGGCAGTAAGGAGGAGTATTCTTTTCATTGTATATTAAAGTGGTTTGATATGCAAAGGTACAACTAAAAGATGTAAATGGACAGTTGAAAACGATACAGATATCATGGTGGATACCTGGAGATTATCCCCATGAAAGGCACGCCGCATCCATGATTAGGATACCAGATGCCGGATCCCGGCCTGCATCAGGCCGTTGATACCTGGTATCAGTGATAAGCCGGCCTCAATGGCCGAAAAATAGCAAAATTGACCGGCCCCGGAATGATCAGGCCTGTTTTTCCGCTTTCGCGACCTTCTTTTCAAGTTTTTTGAGGGCGATGAGCACCAGCCTGTAGCTGATGTAGATCAGCACCGGCCAGGCGATGAGCCATATGATCTCTGTTGTATACATGGTTTCAATCCTTTCTTTTAGTAAACATGGGTATCCTCATTCATCTCATCGGGTGTGATCTTCTTGTTGCTAACGGCCCTCCAGGCGTACCAGATGTAAGCAATCACAAAAGGCACGAGCAGCGACACATAGCTCATTGCCGTGAGGGTGTAATGGCTCGATGATGCTTTCTGTATCGTAAGCGAGCTTTGCAGATCGGTGTACGACGGATAGAATGCGGTGTTGTTGAACCCTGCAACCAGGAAAAGGGCGAACACGGTGAGGAAGGTACCGATGCCCCCCTGCCAGATGGCCTTGGTGTGGCATTTTTCATAATCCATCAGCGGCCTTACGATGCCCAACAGCACAAAGATCACCCCGAAAAGGAAGATGACCAGCACTACCCACATATCCAATAGGTTGTGGAGGTATTTATAAGGTTCCATGCTGATGAGGCCTGTCTCCGGGTCGACGGCGTAACCTTTCATGAGCAACAGGTTGGCGGCAAAGAAGAGGAAGAAGACCAGGAATGGGATGGCGTTCCTGATGAGGCATTTCTTCAGCCGCTTGTTGATGTTCTCCTCATCGACCGCACTCATGAAATACTGCACCGCCAGCATCCTGGCCAGGAAGAACACGGTAAGGCCCAGGGAGAGGTTCACGAAGGTTTCGTAACGTGTAAAGTCAAAGGCCAGTTCCAGTCCGCGGAAAGGGCTTTCCCATTCAACCTGGTTCATGAGGTTGAGCTTGAACGGTGAGCCGGTAAAAAAGGTGGCCACGGCGGTGCCGATGAGCACCGTTCCCAGCAGCCCGTTGACGAAGAGGAACCCCTCGTAGGTCTTCCTCCCGAGGAAGTTGCCGGCTTTCGACCTGAATTCGTATGATACCGCCTGTACAATGAAGGCGAAGAGTATCAGGATCCACACCCAGTAAGCCCCGCCGAAGCTCGTTGCATAGAAGAGCGGGAAGGAGGCAAAGAAAGCTCCCCCGAAGGTTACCAGTGTGGTGAATGTGAATTCCCATTTGCGCCCCAGCGCATTGATGAGGATGGTCCGTTCCATGCTGGTCTTGCCCAGGCTGTAGAAGAGGGTCTGACCGCCCTGAACGAACATCAGGAATACCAGTGTGGCAGCAAGGACAGATACGATGATCCACCAGTACTGCTGCAGTGCCAAATGTGATAGTGTTTCAAACATCTTAATGTCCTCCTTCTGCTTTAGGTCCTTTTTTAATTACATGTAGCATGATCTTAAGCTCGGCGATGAGCAGTATGGTGAATATGGCGACAAAAAGCCAGAATGTGATCTGTACATTGCTGCTGGCATTTTTCGTAACAGCCGTGATGGTCGGCATCAGGTCCTGGATCACCCAGGGCTGGCGCCCCATTTCAGTGAGCAGCCACCCGAACTGTCCGGCCAGGTAGGGCAGGGGGATGGCGAACACTGCGAGCCAAAGCAGCCATCTGCGCTTTTCGATCCTGTCGCGGAGGATGTTCACCAGGGTGAGGATGAAGATGATCAGGAAAAGGCCTGCCAGCATCACCATCAGGTGGAAGGAGTAGAAGGCCACAGGCACACTGGGAATGAGTTTACCGGCATCGGTATAGTAGCCGTAGCCGAAGTAGTTGAAATATTCCGCCTTCCACACCGGATCGTTGAATTTGGCGGCCAGGGCATCAGCCTTCTGTGAATAATAGATCCTTTCGGCATCCGTGATGCCTTCGAGCTTGGCCGAATCCCTGGTCAGCTTATATTCATACAGGGTCTGCTGCGCGATCCTTCCCCTTTCCATACGTTCGGGATAGGAGCGATGCTCCTTGCCGTGGTGGTCGGTGTACCCGTGGATCAGGTCCTTGATGCCGGGAACATAGGCGCCGGCCTCAAGGAAGGCCATGTACGACAGCATGTCGGGGATCTCGATGGAAAAGGCGAACTGTCTTTCGTTGATGTTAAGCCTGTCGGGATCCACTTTTTCCATGAAGCCGATGGCTACCAGCGGGGCGTTGGTCTGCCCTTCATACATCCCTTCCATGGCGGCGAATTTCATGGGCTGCACCCTTGCGATCACGCGGGCCGACTCGTCACCGGAATAGATGTTCAGTAGCGACATGATGAGCCCGAACACCGCGGCGACCACGATGCTGCGCTTGGCGAAGAGGATGTGCCGCTTTTTCAGGATGTACCATGAACTGATGCCGATCACGACGATGGCGGCGAGCACATAACCGGAGCTGATGGTGTGGATGAACTTGTTGATCGCCACCGGCGAGAACAGCACATCCCAGAAGTTCATCATTTCGTTGCGGGCGGTTTCGGGATTGAAACGCATGCCTGCCGGGTATTGCATCCAGGCGTTGGCCACCAGGATCCAGAGGGCCGAAAGGTTGGCCCCGAAGGCTACCAGCCAGGTAGAGGCCAGGTGGAACTTCTTGCCTACCTTGTTCCATCCGAAGAACATGATGGCGATAAATGTCGACTCCATGAAGAAGGCCATGATGCCTTCGATGGCCAGCGGCGCACCGAAGATGTCGCCCACGAACCAGGAATAGTTCGACCAGTTGGTGCCGAACTCGAACTCGAGGATGATGCCCGTAGCCACCCCGATGGCAAAGTTCACACCAAAGATCGTCATCCAGAACTTGGTGATCCGTTTCCACTCGGGATTTCCGGTCTTAACGTAAATTGACTCCATTATCGCGATAATGAAGGTCAGGCCCAGGGTCAGCGGCACAAAGATCCAGTGGAACATGGCTGTCACTGCAAATTGCAATCGCGACCAGTCGACCAGTGCATAATCAATTTCCATGGTATTAATCGGTTTTGGTTAGTTGTTCGATAACATGGTCACTCCGTTCCTCGTCGGAATCGAAGTTGGTATTCAGAAAATTGGGGAAGAAAAAAAGCTTGAGGATGGCAAACATGATGAAAAGTTTCAGCAGGATGATGATCCACAAGCGCTTGCCGACAGGGCTGAGGTTCCTGAACCCGTCGTAATAGAATCTGAAGATACGTACAAAGATGTTTCCCTTCAAAAGTGCATTTTTTGCTGACCAAATATAAAAATATATAAGTATTCAGATACCTGATAGTTGAAATATTGTTATCAACAACCAGGTGAATTGTCAGGAATACCGTGGATCAATAGTCGAGCGTAAGGATCCCTTTTTCCGTGAAGTTAAAGAATTTTTCCTTTTCGGCGACGATAACCCCGTCGATGAGCATATCTTCGGTCACCCCCATCACTTTCATGCAGCCGGGGCAGGCCATGATGGTAACCCCTTTATCGAGCAGTTTCCCGATCATTTCATCTGAAGGCGGGAAAAAGTCATCGAGGGTAACGGGTTCGGCATCCCTGAGCACGAGTTCAATGCCCTTGATGTCGAGGTATATGGCCACGTCCTTTGTTTCGGCCATTTTGGTGGCCATCATCAGTCCCATCAGGGCGCGATGGGCATCGTCGCTGCCGTGGGTGATATGGATAAACACGCCCGTGGTTTCATATTTGGCGGCTTTCTCCATCGCCTTGGCGGCGTTTTCATCCACATCGACGTCGATGCAGGAGGTCATGAATGCTGCGAGCAGCAGCAGGCTGAGGATCTTTTTCATGGTTAAGGGATTTTATTCTACTTCTGGTGACGGTTTTTCTTCGGGTTTCGCCGCCTGGTCGCCCATCTCCATGACCTGTATGCTGTCGACGACATATCCTTTGTCCTCGATGGCAGCCTTGAACGCATCGGTGCTGACCTTTGACGGGTCGAATTTTACTTTGGCCTGCTCGTATTCGAGCGATACCTTGGTGCCTTCAACCCCTTCGAGGCCGCTGAGCGCATTGTTGATGGTGGTCACGCAGGCGTCGCAATGCATCCCGCTGATGCTGATCACGGCGACTTCAATTGCGGGTTTTTCCTTAGGGGCTTTTTTTTCGGCAGCTTCCTCTTTTGCAGCTTCCGTGCCGGCATTGTTGCATGCTGCGATAAAGAGGAGCATGATGAGGAGTACGGGGAACTTTTTCATGGCAAGTCTTGTTTCGTTTTGGATTGTAACAAAGCTAATAAATAAATGGAAAATGGAAAATGGAAAAAGGAAAAGGGAAAAAAAGAAAAAGTGTAAAAGGGGGATAGATCATGAGTAGTGAGATGTGAGATATGAGACGGGAGGACCATGGGATTGGGCGATAGCGGATTGGGTGATCGGGTGATATCAGATGGGATGTGAAGATTAAAAAAATAGTTTTCCCCCGGGTATTGCCCATTGTGAATGAGGCATTTTTATTTGGAACCTTTTTCATTTGGTGGTTTGTCCGGGACATGGGAGGAAAGATCCGGAGTGAACTAAAGTGATCTATAGTGAGCTCGAGTTATGTTGCACCCCTGCGGGGCGCCAAGACTTTCCTGCTTTATTTCTGCTATCAGCGTGGCATCCCTACGGGATGAATTAACCATCTAAGTATGATAAACCAGAAGTGACCTGGTTTACCTAACGCCTAACGCCCTGAGCCTGTCCCGAGCCCTTCACTTCGTTCAGGATAAACTCCGTCGAGGGGCCCATCGCCTAACGCCCATCGCCCGATTTATTTATCATCATTTTAAATACGGCCTGCTGCAGTCACCTATTTACATATTTTCCTATTTTTGGAAACAGGTACTCCATTGCGGTTTTGGCAGGCTTGTACCGGGGAATGCATTTTTTTTTATTTTTGATGGATATCAAAACCAAAACCATTTGATCGATGAAAAAAGTTTTTTTCCTGGCGCTTCTCACGGCCTTTTCGCTGGCGTCCTTTTCACAATTTATCGAGGAGGATGCCCGGGTGGGGATCTATGAGAAGCTCGACACCATCATTCCGTCGGATATCGTATTCTATACTGAACAGGGCGAGCCTGTCACGCTGCTGTCGCTTATTGACAAGCCAACCGTGCTGGTCCCGGTATATTACACCTGCCCCGGCATCTGCAGCCCCTTGCTGGATGGCGTGGCCGATGTGATCACTAAAATGGACCTGGTGCTGGGAGAGGACTACCAGGTGATCACCATCAGTTTCAATCCGGAGGAGACGCCCGACCTGGCAGTGGATAAGAAAGTGAATTATGTAAAGCAGGTGAAGAAGGAGATCGATGAAAGCGCATGGATGTGGCTGACGGGCGACAGTGCGAACATCTATGCCTTCACCAATGCCATCGGTTACCATTTTATCAAGCAGGGGGTGGATTATATCCATGCCGCCGCGATCGTGGCAGTGAGCCCCGAAGGTAAGGTTACGCGTTACCTTTATGGCACCTATTTCCTTCCTTTCGACCTGAAAATGGCCATCGTCGAGGCTTCGAAGGGCCGGTCGGGACCCACCATCAACAAGGTGCTGCGCTACTGCTTTTCGTACGACCCGGAGGGGAAATCCTATGTGTTCAACATCACCAAGGTCACGGCCACCATCATCCTGTTCTTTGTTGCCGTGTTTTTTATTTATCTTTTATTCAGCAAGCGTAAAAAAATAACAAAACGATTCAAATAATTCATATATGGATGCTGTAAGCCAAGAACGCGGTCATGTGAGCTTCTATGATGTCAGGAAAGGCCTATTTTCCTGGATCTTCACCCACGACCACAAGCGTATTGCCCTGCTTTATTTCTGGGGAGTGATCGGGTTTTTCCTGCTGGCTTTCCTGCTGGGCATGCTCATGCGCCTCGAACTCATCGCCCCCGGCGAAACCATCATGTCGGCGGAGATATACAATGGCGTATTCACCCTTCACGGGGTGATCATGATCTTCCTGTTCATCATCCCCGGGGTGCCGGCTATCTTCGGCAACTTTGCCCTGCCATTGCTTCTCGGGGCCCCGGATGTGGCCTTCCCTCGGCTCAACCTGGTGTCGTGGTGGCTCTATGTGATCGGCGGGTTGCTGGCGCTCGGCACGCTTTTTTTCGGTGAGGGCCCGCCCGACACGGGATGGACCTTCTATGCCCCATACAGCGTAAAGACGGGTACCAATGTGACCATCGCCGTACTGGCTGCCTTCATCCTCGGGTTTTCCTCCATCCTCACCGGCCTTAACTTCATCGTGACCATCCATCGCATGCGTTGCCCGGGCATGTCGTGGTTCAAGATGCCCCTCTTCCCCTGGGCCCTCTATGCCACGTCGTGGATACAGGTGCTCGCCACTCCGGTAGTTGGCATCACCCTGCTGATGATCGTGGCAGAGCGTGCACTCGGGGTGGGCTTCTTCGACCCGGCCATCGGGGGCGATCCCATCCTGTACCAGCACCTTTTCTGGATTTATTCACACCCGGCGGTTTATATCATGGTGTTGCCGGCCATGGGCATCATCTCCGAGATCATCCCGGTATTTGTCAAGAAATCCATATTCGGCTACAAGGCCATCGTATTTTCCAGCCTGGCCATCGCCTTCGTCGGGTATTTCGTCTGGGGGCACCACATGTACACTTCGGGGATGAGCGGCACGGCGCTGATCGTATTCTCCCTGCTTACTTTCCTGGTGGCAGTGCCCAGCGGAGTGAAGGTGTTCAACTGGGTTGCCACCCTGTACAAGGGGGCCGTCGACCTTCAGCCTCCCCTGTGGTATGCGCTGGCATTCATTTTCCAGTTCATGATCGGGGGGCTCACCGGCCTGGTGGTGGGTGCGCTGGCCACCGATGTACATGTGCATGATACTTATTTCGTAGTGGCCCATTTTCACTACGTGATGTTCGGGGCCACAGGTTTCGCTTTTCTGGGGGCTATCCACTACTGGTTTCCCAAGATATGGGGAAAGATGTACAACCGACGGGTGGCCAATATTGGACTGCTGATCTTTTTTATCGGGTTTAACCTGCTCTATTTCCCCATGTTCGTGGTGGGCATGATGGGCATGCCGAGGCGGTATTACGATTACCTGCCCGAATTCACCCTTCCGAACGTGATCTCCACCATGGGCTCTTTCGTGCTTGCCACAGGCCTAATCATCATCATTGTGAACCTCATCAGGGGTGGGCGCAAGGGCGAAAAGGCCCCGAAGAATCCCTGGGGCGGGAAAACGCTCGACTGGCAGACGGATTCCCCGCCGACGCTTTATAATTTCGACGAAACCCCTACAGTTACGGAGGGACCGTATATTTACAACAAATAAAATCCTATGGCGACATCAGCAACACATAACGGACACGGAACCCACGTGCTGCACAGGGATGACGAAGGTTCACGCATGGGCATGTGGCTTTTCCTGTTTACCGAGGTGATCCTCTTCGGCGGGTTGTTTGCAGTATATGCTGTATACAGGTTTATGCATCCGGAAGCCTTCCATGCGGCCTCCGGCACCCTCAGCCTTGCCTTCGGGGCGGTCAATACGGTCATCCTGCTGACCAGCAGTCTGACCGTTGCCCTGGCCATTTCAGCCATACAGATGGGGAAGCGAGGGCATGCCCTCATCTTCCTCGGCATCACCATCCTGGCAGCCCTGGCATTCATGGTGAACAAGTACTTCGAATGGGGTGCCAAGATCGAACACGGGCTGTTTCCGGGCACGGAGCATTTCTTTGAACTGAGCCATGGCGAATCCCAGTTCTTTTACCTGTATTACTTCATGACCGGCCTGCATGGCTTGCATGTTGTGGTAGGGGTCATCCTGCTCTCGATCATGGGGATCAAGATCATACAGCGCAAGATCAGGCAGGATAGCTATACCTACTTCGAGAACAGCGGCCTGTACTGGCACCTGGTCGACGTGATCTGGATCTTCCTGTTCCCATTGTTATACCTGATTAAATAATGAGCCATGAGTGAACACGAAACACATATAGTACCCTACAAGAGCAATGTGCTGATCTGGATCGACCTGCTGATCCTCACTTTTGTGACCATTGAGATCGCCCAGTTCAACTTTCACGCCCTGACCGTTGTCATTGCCCTGCTGGTGGCCAGCATGAAAACCTACCTGGTGGGTTATTTCTTCATGCATCTAAAATTCGAGAACATGATGTTCAGGATCTTCGTAGGGATCATGGCCTTTGTCTTCATTGCCTTCATGGCCATACTTTTCTTTGATTATTCATTCAGATAGGAGGATATTCTATGTATTCAGGTGCATCAAATTTTGTTGAAGGGGTCGACAGGGCCTTCCTGATCATAATAGGAAGTTCGGTAGTCCTGCTGATCGCGATCACCATCGTGATGATATATTTTATCATCAGGTACAACAAGAAAAGGCATCCCCGCGGGGTAGACATTGAAGGGAGCAATACGCTGGAATTCATCTGGACGATCATCCCTACGGCCCTGGTATTGCTCATGTTCTGGTACGGATACCTTGGCTATGTTCCCATGAAGCAGGTGCCGGAGGATGCCATGGAGATCACCGTGATCGGGAGGATGTGGAGCTGGACCTTCGAATATGACAACGGGCGCAAAAGCGACAGGCTCATCGTGCCCCACAACAAACCCATAAAGCTTGACCTGGTATCACAGGACGTTTTGCATAACCTTTACATCCCTGCTTTCAGGATCAAGGAAGATGTGGTGCCCGGGGGTGATAACTTCATGTGGTTCATCGCCCAGAAAACGGGTTCTTACGATATCCTTTGCGCCGAATATTGCGGGCTCAGGCACTCATACATGATCACCAAGCTGGAGGTGGTCTCACCCGAGGAGTTCGATAAGTGGTATGAGCTTCCTCTGGACAGCATGATGAACCAGGCCGATCTGTGGTACGAGGTCACACGTGCCAACGGTTGTATCGGCTGCCACAGCACCGATGGTTCCAAGCTTGTCGGATCCACCTTCAAGGACCTTTACGGTGCAGAGAAAGTTATTATCGTCGACGGGCAGGAAAAGACCATCACCGTCGACAAGCCATACCTGCGCAGGGCGATCTATGAGCCCAATGCCGAGATCGTGAAAGGTTATCCTGTCGGGATCATGCCATCCTACAAGGACCAGATCAGCGATGAGGATGTTGAGAAGATCATCCTCTACATTAAATCCATTTCCAATGCCGGTGACCAGGAGTAGGGGCCACGTCCTTGCTGCCATCGTTGAACTTTCAAAGGTCAGGATCACCATCACGGTGACCCTGAGCACGCTTGTAGGCTATGTCCTGCATTCCGGTGCCATTGATGCCACATCCCTTTGGACTGCGCTGGGCGTGTTCCTGCTGGCCTCTTCCTCTTCGGCCCTGAACCAGTACCAGGAGCGGAATACCGATGCGCTGATGAAGCGGACGCGCAACAGGCCGCTGCCTTCCGGAAGGGTAGGGGGTGTTACCGCTTTTATGGTCGTGGCTTTTCTTTTTGTGGCCGGCGTGCTGGTGCTTTACCACAAGGCAGGCATGATCAGCCTCGGCCTCGGGCTGCTGTCGTTTGCCTGGTACAATGGATTATACACCCCGCTGAAATACCGTACCGTATTTGCGCTCCTCATCGGGGCCGTGATCGGGGCCATCCCCCCGCTTATCGGGTGGACTGCCGCAGGCGGTGACATCACGGCCATACCGGTGCTTTTCCTGGCATTCTTCATTTATGTCTGGCAGGTGCCGCATTTCATTCTGTTACTCCTCCTTTACGGCGACGATTACAGGCAGGCCGGCCTCCCTGCTCTCACAACAATGTATCCTGAGACTGCTGTGCGCAGGATCATCTTTACCTGGATCACGGGTACCGTGGCTACAGGGATCATGCTGCCCTTTATCTGTGGCATGCAATACTGGTCGACCGCCACCCTTGTAATGGCTTCCTCGGCAGCCCTTGCCGTATACATGCTAAAACTTGTGGTTGCCCGGTGGAATTTCAGGCCAAAGACCGCCTTTGTCGTGATGAACCTTTACCTGATCGGGGTACTTGTCGTCCTTGCCATTGACCAGCTGTTGT
>JAXGTH010000045.1:0-19151 GCA_040775045.1 Bacteroidales bacterium | reverse complement strand
GGGCCTACGACCGTATCCTGAAGGTGGCCCGCACCATCGCCGATCTGGATGGAAGGGATAACATCCTGGCCGAACATCTTGCCGAAGCCATCAACTACCGCAGCCTCGACAGGGAAAACTGGGGAAAATGACTATTCATCGATCAGGAGCAGGATCACCATCGAAGAAGCAAACACGGATCTATAACCAATTATATATCAGTATGATAATTTATTCCATTTTTGCAAACCCCATATAATAAATTATATAAACCCTTCATTACCTGACCAGTACCCTGATCGATTTATTAACGTGCCCGGCTTCTACCCTGGCGAGGTATACACCAATGCTAAATGCTCCAACATCAATGGCTAACACATGCCTCCCTTTGGCAAGGTACTCAGAAGGCCTGGTATTTATCGCCCTTCCATAGATATCCATAAACGTGATGCTCACCCACTGGGGGGATTCAAGTGTAAACTCCAGGAATATCTTATCCGTCGCCGGATTCGGATAGCAGGACATGTTAATAAATATTTCATTATCTTCATGTATTCCTTGTTTTTCAATAGCCGGGCCTCCTTTGGTTGTGATGAATCCGTTTATCTGGCCGTCATGGTCACCCCGTTGCCCGTCGGTATAATGGAGTGTGATCACATTGCCATTTATTTCGCCTCCTGTGGCACCATCCCACATAAATTCGTACCATTCGTCGCTCCGGAGCTCTGGAGACAGGCCATAATTAAAGTATGATGCTGCAGATTCCCCCTGGGGAAGGTACATGTTGACCAAGGGTTCACTGCTTGCTTTCGCAGGCAGGCTGATCATAAAATAGAACAGCCCATAGGAAAAGTCATATTCTGCAGGTGCTCCGGCAGGCGGAGCGTAGGTTTCAAAAGCTGTAAATACAGCCCCCTCCACAGAATAAGTAAGGTAGTAGATCCCATTGAAGCTATGGATGGAAACCACATTGGACTGCTGCCAGTCGGGTGTGCCGTCATTATTTCCGTCATAAGCCGGGTCGTTACCATCCGGGCCCTGTTCTTTGGCATCAGAAACGCCATCGGAGTCGGCATCGGGAACGGTATTCAATTTTAGCACAAAATAACCGTCTTCCCCATCGGCCACATAGACAGTATCGTTCCTTGAGGTGATGCGGTATGGGTTGGCACCTGTACGATAGCTGCATAGATATTGAGGAATGGATGGATCGGAAATATCCCAGGCGTAGATTCCATTTTCAAAATCGGCAATGTAAAGATGGTCCCCGCTGGCAGCCACATCATTGGCGCATCCGTTCGTAGGGATTGTCGATTTAAGGACCGGGTTAAAGACATTGGAAATATCATAGATCCCAACTCCGTCGGAACAGTCGGCGATAAACAAATAATTACCCTGTATTTCAATAAATCTTACCTGTCCGCCTGTGGGTATCCATCCCAGCAGTTCCAATCCAAGTGCTCCATTGAAGATTACCCGGGCGACTCCCTGTGCATTGCAGGCGACAAATAGCATCTGTTCATTGTCAGGAACCACCTCAACACTTTCTACAAAACCGGGAAGGAACAATTCTGATTTCAGGCTGATATTATAAGGGTTAGTGATATCCAGGGCCTGTACCGAGCCACCTGTTGCAAGGTACACCATTCCATAGGTTTCGACAGCCACACCCACTCCCGATGCGGAATTGGGAGAGGGATCCCAGTTACCCAGAAAAACAGGTGAAGACGGATTGTCTATGCTTATAATATTCAATCCATTTCCCATATTGCACAGGTAAGCAAGCTTTCCAAGGTAATTCTCCGACCAGGCCACATTATAGGCACCACCAGCCTGATCATAATATCCCTGCAGGGTCGGATCAAAAGGCATCGAGATATCGAAGGTCACCAATCCCCTGGTGAGG
This sequence comes from Bacteroidales bacterium, assembly GCA_040775045.1. Classification (GTDB taxonomy): domain Bacteria; phylum Bacteroidota; class Bacteroidia; order Bacteroidales; family B18-G4; genus B18-G4. The sequence continues at coordinate 17,266 of JAXGTH010000045.1, read as the reverse complement.
GTGGCGCCTAATCCCATTTGTCCCATTACATTAAAATCCCTCATTAACCCAAGGCACCCCCTCGAAGCTTTGATCTCAGGCAGTTCCAGGTTGGTTATGTCAATCACTTTTAGCCCCTGGTTTAAATCGGCGATGTATGCGTATTGATCGGTCACACTTACATCCCTGGCGTTTTCGGTCTGGCAATAAGTAATGGCTTCAGGTATTTCAGGGTTGCTGACATCGATGATCCACAGCCCGAAATTGATATTGGCCATGAACACGGTCTGGTTGGTCGCCCCACCCAGTTCGAGCCTGATGCAAGAGCCAAAGCTTCCCAGCGCTCCTACTTCCTCAAAAATGGATCCCAGCAATTGCAATACCCTAAGTCCGCCTCCAAAATCTGCCACATAGGCGTATAAACCACTGACCTTGATATCCCAGGCATACTGGGATGTCAAGGTATGGGCTATTTGAGTAATGTTGGAAGGGTCTGACATATCGAGCACATAAATGCCTCCCGATTGGCAGGCTGCCCATATGTAATCTTCCGAAAGTTCAACCCCCAGGGCAATCCCTTCAGGAATAAAATGCCCGGCCTCCACAGGTGCCGTGGGATCCTCTATATCAATGACTACAATGCCATTCGTTCCGTCGGCCAGCACGGCATAATGCGAATCGCTGGTGACTTCCACGTCATTGGCCACACCACCGGTAATGTAATTACTGATCCACTGGGGATTATCGGGATCGGAAAGATCGATGATCGAAAACCCGAAATTTCCATTTGCGATATAAGCTTTTCCATCAACCAGCCTGATCCTGTTGATCAGGCCTGGAGTGGTAACTACACTTCGGATCGTTGGATTTTCAGGATTGGAACCATCCAGGATTTCCAAATTAGCGCCATTGCCATAACAGAGGAGCGGATAATCCTGGGCGACGGCATAACTCCTGCCCTGGCCCATATGCCCGATCAGGGCCAGTTCCGATACCTGGGACTGGGCGGTGCAGGCAGCTGCAGCGATAAAGAATAAAACAATCTTTTTCATAGGATTTAGGTTTGGGTTTCTGATCATACGCCGGGCCGGAGAAATGGAAGGAGGGTTCACTGGATCAATTTATTTAGAAAAGCCTGGCAAATAATGAACTATAATCAGCTTCTAATTTACAAAAAGAAACGGGTATTAAAAAATATTTGCCTGAAATTTAATTCAGATGCCGGATCGCAATATCCGGTTGACAGTAATCGGCAGGCAATAATGCTATTTCATATCCTGCAACCGTGCATGAAATATCCGTAGCACAAAATATTGTCGACAACGTAATTTGTGAAGCAGAAAAGGACGGTGCGGCCAGCATTACCAGGGTAGTGCCCTCTATCGCTGAATCGTCAGAAATGAAAGCGTGGGAAGGCAGTGTAGAGCTTAAGGTTATCGTTAAAGAGGATCAGGAATCAGGAAGTGCATCCGGATCACGGAAAGTATTTGTTCATCAGCATGTAATCAATATTCCCTTCCTGTGAATGGCAGTTAATACATTGCTGGCCTTTTTCTTCAGCACTCACCGCAACAGTACCGTCGGCATTGATATACCCCCAGATCCACCCTCTGGCATCGGCATAGGAGCTGTTGGGCTGTTTGTATAAAACGGCATATCGCGCCAAAGTTGAGGCATCGCTGTAAAGGTCTTTTACCACCAGAGATCCTTCGGGGAACAGAATGCTGTCCATGATCCTGCCCGAGCTGTCGAGCATGGAAGCAGCAAGCTGATTATATCTTGTGCGAAAGAACGGGTAATTGTGCCCGCTACCCTGGCTACGGTCAAGCAGTGAAGCATCGTTCATATACCACGTGAATCCGCTGGAGTTCTTTGCCATATCAAGCAATTGTTTATCGATGCCTTCAGCTTCATCTTTTTTCTTGCAGGCATCAAGTGCAAATATAAAAAGCAGGGTTAAAGCGAATATCAGGGCAGTCAGATTCCCGGGTTTCATCATGTGTTCTGTTTTTTCAGGTTTAGCACATTAACAAAGATACTGAAAAATTATCTTCCTCGCCACAGCCATCGATCCATGTCCCTGAAAGGGCAGCAAACATCCCTGCGCAGGCCTGGCATGCATTCCCTGAAAATATCAACATGTCTTGGTAGTCTTCGAAACTTTGTGCTGAACTTTGCGGCCTTCGTGGTAACTTTTTATCACAAAGGTTCATAAAATGAGCAGTCATGGCTAACAGGTTCAATACAAGCTATATATGAAATATAATTTTCGAATACTTATTAACAATAATACAATACTATTGCATGGGTAAGATATTTGCCCTATTTTAGAACCAAATTCAACCCAATTAATAACCAAAAACTAAATTATTATGGACATTCTTGGAGCAGGTATCGGGATCATTATTTTAATGATCGTCATTAACATCCTTGTCGGGGCATTCTTCCTGTGGCTGGGTGCAAAAATTGCCGGCATTGAAAACAATACCTTCGGCAAGGCCATAGGGGCCTACGTTCTCTCGATGATCGTGGTATATGTCATTTCCCTGATCTTTAGTTTTATCCCCATCATCGGGACCATCCTCGGCTTCATCATCGGCCTGATCCTGTCGGTACTGATCGTGAAAGCGATCTACAAGACAAGTGCAGGCAAAGCATTCATTGCCATCCTGCTGGCATGGGTACTCAGCATTATCGTGCTGTTCCTGCTTGCATTGATCTTCGGCCTGGGTGTAGGTGCAATGTTCAGCTGATCAGTTTGCTGACAATTAATCTGACAATAAAAGGTTGGTTCAATATTGAACCAACCTTTTTTCTTTCCCTTACTCCCCCGTGAACTCCGGTCGTCGCTTTTCGAAAAATGCCCTGATCCCTTCCCTGTAATCATTGCTGTTGAATGCCTTCTGTCGAAGCTCATCGATCTTTTCATAGAATTCGGAGTTGATGGGCCTGGCCGCCCCCATAATGTTGAGCTGCTCCTTGATCACTGCAATGCTCAGTGGTGAGTTGGCGGCGATCTCCCGGGCAATCCCATAGGTAAAATCCTCCAGATCTTCCGAATCGACAAGATGGTTGAGTATTCCCAGGTTTTCCGCTTTCTTTGCCGTAATGGGCCTGGCCGTGAAGAACATCTCCTTGGCAATGTTCAGTTCAACCATGTTGAGAAAATGCACGATGCCGGTAGTGTTGTATGGCACGCCTATCCTGGCCGGTGTGATGGCAAAGCTGGCATTGGGAGTGCCAACAAGGATATCGCAGACAAAGGAAAGATCGCAGCCGCCGCCCCATACGCTGCCATCGATCATGGCGATCACCGGGGCAGGGAACTTCTGTATTTTTCGCATGATCTTTTCCAGGGGATGGTGGTAAAACAGGGGATCATTTCCCGGTTCGGGTAATTCTGCAATGTCGAGGCCGGCACACCAGACTTTTGCACCAGCATTGGCACGGAGGACCACGGCGCGGACCTTTTCCGCATGCATCAGGTCGAAAGCACGGAGGAACTGCTCCATCAGGGATTTGCTCAGGGAATTGCGCTTTTCATCGTTGTTGAAACAAATGGTGCCAACGGCATCATTGATCCCGGTATTGATCAGGTTCATAAGTGTTGGTTTTATTATACGATAAACATATTTACGTTCAGGCCTTTCAGCCCTTGATCACTATTGTTTGACCACCTTTCGTGTTGCGAACAGCTTTCCCGACTGCACCGTAACAAAATATATCCCCGGGGGAAGGCCGTTCATGCTGAAATCCCCGCCGGAAGGAGGCAGCCCGCTGACCGCAGGAAGCGCTTCCTCCCCGCGGGCATTGTAAATCCTGCAATCCACTGCCTCATCGGCCCCGCCGACCATAACCGATAATACATCGTTTACCGGATTGGGGAACATGGCCACATCCATGATGCCGGGAGGCAAAATCTCCCCTTCACCGACCCCAAAGGAGGTAAAATGCACACCGTCGAGCCAGATCTCGAAACCAAAATCCCAGGTGTCGGCATGGACCGACACGAAATTTATTTCTGAGAGCGAGACCTCCCCGATCTGCGATTTGGTATAGGAATAAGGTGATCCTCCCCCTGCCAGGGGTATCTTGATGAGTTTCCACTGGTTCTGCGCGGCATTGAGGGGTGCGGCACTTCCGGTATATTTGAAATACCCTCCGCAGTTATTGCCAACCCTCACGTGGTGATACTGGAACCCATAGCCGGTATTGTTGAGTGTCTTTAGCCAGAATTTCAGGGTGTCGGCCAGGGTCAGCGACCACGACCTGATGGTATCCCCTTCGGGCCAGTAATGCAGTCCTACGTCCCAGCCGTTGCCCGTTTCATGGTGGATGGAGGCCGTCCCCACCACGTAATCCGTATAATCCCAATATGTGGTGGCCGCGAAGTTTGAATCATAACCCCAGCAGGCTTCCGGGTAGGCATACCAGCGTGCCGGCTCTTCGGCCATATCGTCGATGGGACCGGTAACGGTTACAGGATCGGGCACGGGCACATAAGGATGCCAGATCACCTCGCCCAGTGCAGGATTATCATTCTTGTCCCAGATGTTGCACGCGATCATCGCCTCATCGGTAAATCCGAGCGAATTATTATAGGCCATGACATCTGCCGGCGCATTATTCTCAATATGGTACATGCAGGTATGATTGAATACATTCCCGGTGAGGGTATCATCCGCCACATCGCCCGACAACTTTACACCGTTCTCATTATATATGATCATATTATCCTTCAGCACAAGGTGTTCCGTATTGTCGGCCGTAATGGCCAGGGTGTTGCCTTCGATCAGGTTCCCGCTGATAAGATAGTCATGCGAATACTGGTTCTGGTAAGGGGGTATGCCATCTCCTTCCCACAATTCAATGCCGTTAGGATTTTCCGAGATAATATTGCCGGTGATGGTATTGTTGAAGCCCCTGTCGATGGCGATACCGGAATACTGGTTGCCGATGATCTCGTTGCTGTCGACCAGTGCGTTGAACGAATAGCCGAGCCAGAAACCGTAATGGCTGTAATTGCACCTGTTGCCGTAAAACACGTTGCCATCGGCAAAGGTGGCCTCAATGGCATTATGGGGAGAGAAGGAGCATTCGTTGAACCGGAAAATATTGTTGTTGGGAATGGATGAATACTCATACTGTCCCAGGAAAACCCCATCACCCGAGTAACTCAGGTCATTATGTTCCACAAGGTTCTCATTCGATACCAGTACCAGCAGGGCAGCACAATCGCTGGGATTGGTATACGGCCTGTTCACATGCGAGCAGTTGTTATGGTGGATATGGCATGAATCGGTGAAATACATCCTGATCCCGAAGGAAGTGTTCCACGAAAAATCATTGTTCCAGATGTCGATATGATCGCAATTGTACAGGGCCACCCCGTCGTTCTGCAGCCTCATCTGGTTATCATGGACCTCGGCATGGTTTACCTGGTACATCATCACCCCGCCCCCCAGCGCAGCCGTGTAGCCCGTCCATATGGAGATCCAGCCTGTTGAATCCACCTTGTTGTAGTTGAAGTTGCAGTCGTGGATCTCGATAAACTCCGAAAAGGTGATGTAGGTGGCATACTTATAATTCCTCACAAGGTCGAAGTTTCTGATGATAATGTTTGACGAATGGCTGATCTTGATAAAATAGCCTGAATAATCGCTACCTTCTACCGTTACACCGGTGGCATCGATAATGATGTTCTCCTTGTTGTCGATGCGCAGGATCCCGTCGTTTCCGGGATCGGCCACGCTGTATGTGCCCGGGTTGATCACATAAGTGGTATTGCTTTGCAGGTCGGTATCATCGACGGGGTCGATGTACACCTGTGCATGAAGGCCCATGGCAAAAAAAGTGGCCATCAGGGCGAAAGACATTGTTTTCATGGCATTGGCGTTTTCATTTTAAAGGTAATAAAAATAAACGCCATCACAACATCGGGCCTTAATTCGGCAATCTTTCCTATTTTTGCGGTGCTTACCAAGAAACCTGTCATGAATGTTGCCGAGAAGACGAATTACAAGCTGAGGTCACTGATTTCCGGTGAGGTATTCGAAGATAGCGGGTGGATCCTTGATCCCCCCGGGAACGGGAGTCCGGGCTTTGTCAGGACCGAATATGAGCAGGAGCAGCTTATGCTGCGCGGTGATGATCACGGCCTCTATACTTTTGCCAACTGGCTTCCGGTGTTGCGCGAGCTGAAAGGCTCTTCACCCCCGGTAACCTATAAGAGCGAAGGCCTTGCTGCCGCATTAGGGCTCAGCAAGCTTTATATCACCTTCAGCGGCTACTGGCCGGAAAAGGGAGCCCTGATGGATACCTGCTCGTTCAAGGAAACCGAAGCCTACAGCGTATGTGCCAGGCTCGATCCTGCGCAGGACAAAGTCCTGGTGGTGGCTTCGGCCGGTAATACAGCACGGTCCTTTGCCAGGGTTTGCTCCGACAATGACATCCCCCTGCTGCTGTGTGTGCCCGAGGACAATATCGACGCCCTCTGGTTCGACCGGCCCATCAAGGATCACGTAAAACTCATCGTATCAGGCAGCGGCAGCGACTATTTCGATGCCATCCACCTTTCGAACCTTGCCTGTGGCATCGAAGGGTTCATCCCCGAGGGAGGGGCCAGGAATGTGGCCAGGCGCGACGGCATGGGCACCACGGTGCTTTCTGCTGTGACCACCATCGGGGAGATACCCGAATACTATTTCCAGGCCATCGGCAGCGGCACAGGGGCTATTGCTGCCTGGGAGGCCAACCTGAGGCTGATCGCCGACGGCCGTTTCGGCAACCGGAAGATGAAGCTCATGGTATCGCAGAACAAACCCTTCACTCCCATCCACGATGCCTGGAAGGCGGGCTCGAGGGACATGCTCCCGCTGGATGAACATCATGCGAGGAAGCAGGTTCAGCAGATCATGGCCAAAGTGCTGTCGAACCGCAAACCACCCTATTCGCTCACCGGCGGCTTGTTCGATGCGATGAAGGATGCCGGCGGGGATGTCCTGCTGGCCACAAATGAAGAAGCACATGAAGCGGCCGCACTCTTCGAGAAAAGTGAAGGCATCGATATCCATCCCGCGGCGGCAGTGGCCACGGCAACGCTCATCAGGGCCGTCGCCGACGGTACCGTCGACAGCGACGCCCTCATCATGCTTAACATTACCGGTGGCGGGGAAGCGCTGTTCAGGAACACGCACGAGCTTTATTACCTTGAGCCGTCGCTGGTGTTCGGCACCAATCCCGATCCCGGTCATGTCAGGGTGCAGCTGGAGCATTTGTTCAGGCCGGTGTAACACCTATTCTTTTATCTTTGCCTGTGTAACACTGACCGGATGTGGAACCGTATCCTCAGTTCTGAATACATTAGGAACACCCTGACCCTGGTATCGGGCAATACCTTTGCACAGCTCATCCCGTTGCTTGCAGAGCCCGTGCTCACACGGTTGTTTCCCCCTGAAGATTTCGGCTTGCTGGCCCTGTTCATCTCCATCAGTTCGCTTTTTGCCATCGTGGCCACGGGCAGGTACGAGCTGGCCGTCATGCTTCCTTCGAAGGATGATGATGCTGCCAACCTTGCAGGCCTGTCGTTCCTCGTCACCCTTGGCACGAGCATTTTATCATTGCTGGTGGTATGGATCTTCAACGCACCCATTTGCCGTATCCTCAGCAGCGAAGCCATCTCGTCCTACCTCTACCTCGTCCCCCTGGTGGTATTCTTCACCGGGATCACCCAGACCCTGAACTACTGGTTCAGCAGGAAGATGAATTTCCGCAAGGTCTCCATCGCCAGGATCGCCCAGAGCAGCACGGCGGCCGGTGCCGGCATCGGGGCAGGATTCCTGAAGACGGGAACACTGGGGCTTATCATGGCACAGGTGCTTGGCATTACAGCCTCAGCAATATATTTTATCTTACGATTTTTCCGGGTCGACCGCGACAAGGTCAGGCAGATCAGCGGGAAGCGGATGAGGTCCCTGGCGGGGGAATACGCCGAATTCCCCAGGGTGAATGCCCTGTATATCTTTACCGATACAGCACAGTACAGCGGCATCAGCTTCCTGATCGCATATTTTTTCAATAATATCCTGCTGGGATTCTACTCCCGCACATTCCGCATCCTCACGGTGCCACTGTCGTTCATCGGCAGCGCCATATCACAGGTCTTCTACCAGAAAGCCGCGGTGATATATCGCGACGGCGGGAACCTTCGCAGGTTCAGCCTGCAGACGCTGCTGGGATCGGCCGTCGTCGGGTTCCCGATCTTCCTGGCCATCATCCTCTGGGGTCCTGACATCTTTGCATTCGTGCTGGGCCAGCCCTGGCGGCCTGCGGGAGTTTACGCCCAGGTGCTCTCGCCCTGGCTCTTCATGAAATTCATCACCCAGCCATTGACCCAACTCCCCATGATCCTCGACAGGCAAAAGCAGCTTTTCCTGTTCAGCCTGGCGGGTATCGCGCTGCTCTTCGCATCGCTGGTCTACGGCGGGCTGGTGGCCGACGACCTGATCACGGGATTTTATCTGGTCAGCATCACGCAGACCGTGTACCTGGCCGTTTTTGCAGCCTGGCTGATCGGCATAGCAGGCAGGGCAAAAAGCGGAAGCACGGCAAACTAATTTCATTATCTTTGCTTAATACGCCAGGCCGGAAACCATTACAATAAAACATGAGATTGTTCAGATCAATAAAGAATTTCATCAAAAGGCATTCGGGCAGACCTGCCATGCTTTATGGCTACAAGGTCCCGCGGGGTGCTTACCTGCCCCATACCAGGGTCAGCAATACTACATATATCGGTTGCAGGGATAAACTCATGCTGGGCGATCACGTATTCATCGGCCATTATAACTTTATCGACAGCTGCAACGGCATCACCATAGGCGAAGGTTGCCAGGTGACCAATTACGTGAGCATACTCACCCATTCGAGCCATGTATCCATCAGGCTGCATGGTAAGGAGTATACCGATCAGAAGGATCTTGTGGGATACGAAAAAGGACCGGTCGAGATCGGCCCTTACAGCTTCATCGGCCCGCACTCGGTGATCGCGGCCGGCACAAAGGTCGGCAAGGGCTGCCTGGTGGCAGCCTATACCTACCTGAAAGGCGATTATCCCGACTTTTCCATCCTGAGCGGCAATCCTGCCCGGGTGGCCGGATCCACCAAAAACCTCGACGAACGTTATCTCAGGGATCATCCCGGGCTCCGGGAACTATACAATGTGTGGGCAGAAGAAAAGCCGGAAGAATGAAAAAATACCTCCTGTTCGGCAATGGTGAGAGCCCGCACCTGGTGAAATGGGTGAAGGCCCTCAACGAACACTACGAATTATATCTCGCATCCTCACAGGGGGTTGCGGACGAAATAAAAGAGCTGATCCCCGCGGGGCGGATGTTCAGCTTCAACCTCGACGTGAAAGAGTCGGGAGGCAATGTTGTTTTTTTCCGCACCCTCCTTCCCCTGATGAGGATCATCAGAAGAACCTCCCCGGATATCGTCAATGCCCATTATATAACCAGCCACGGATTCATTGCGGCACTGGCAAAAACACTTTTGCGAAAAAACTTCTTCCTGGTGCTCTCAGCCTGGGGTACCGATATCCTGGTCACTCCGGGCAGGAATGCCATGTACAGTGCCATCACCCGCTTCGCCCTGCGAAAGGCCGGGCTCATCACCTCCGACTCCGTGGCTGTCACCGCCAGGGTGAGTGAGATGGCTACCACACCGGTCATGACCTTCCCTTTCGGCCTCGACCGCCTTCCCGCAGCATCGTTCGCCGATAAGGATCCTTCATTATATTTTTCGAACCGCACCCTGAACGAAAATTCGAACATTGGCAGGGTGCTGGAGCTGTTCCGCGATATCGCCGCCAATGACCCGGATGCCAGGCTCATTATCGCCAATGAGGGTAGCCGGATGGAATCCCTTCGGGCACTTTCAGAAGAGATGAAGCTGGGAGGAAAGGTGGAATTCAAAGGTTTTCTCAAAGCGGCGGAACAGGATGAGATATACCGGAAGGCACAATATTATTTTTCCATCCCTTCCTCCGATGCCCTGTCGGTATCCCTGCTCGAAGCCATGGCCCGGGGCTGCATTCCCATCCTTTCCGATCTTCCCGACAACCGCGACTGGGTGGAGCATGGCCGGAACGGGGTGATCCTGGGACCTGGGATTCATGCGGGGCTGATCCGTGAGCTTAACCTGCGTGCACCGGAGATCTTCGTGGAAAACAGGAAGATTGTCACGGAGCGTGGGCTCTTCCCCGGCGCCATAAAAAAACTTACTGAACGGCTGGCTTCCATGACCACGAAATGACATTATTCTGATCATAAAAATTAGTTATCGCAATCTCTCTATAATTGTATTATATTCGTCGTATAAAAACAACCAACGTAGATTGTCAGTATGCGCATCCCAATCCCCCCCATCATGTTCGCGGCGGTTGCCGGGACATTGATCCTTGCCTCCTGCGGCAGCAAAAAACAGGAAGCCCCTCCTCCCCCCGAAATAACCGTTGTTGAAGCCTTGCAAAAGGATGTTCCCGTTTACCGGGAATACATCGGGGAGATCTACGGGGAAAAAGACATCCCCATCCGTGCCCGCGTGGAAGGTTTCCTCGAGGGCCTGTACTTCGATGAAGGTTCGGAGGTTCATGAAGGTCAGCTTCTGTATAGCATTGACCCAAGGCCCTTCGAAGAAAAGGTGAATGCGAAGAAGAGCGAAGTGGCTGAGGCAGAGACCATGCTGGCGAAAGCCGAGAGCGACCTCAACAGGTACAAACCGCTCGCAGAGCTGAATGCCGTCAGCAAGAGCGACCTCGATGCTGCCCAGGCACAGTACGATGCATCAATATCTTCCCTGGAAGCGGCCAGGGCTAACCTCCGGTCGGCGGAGATCGAGCTTGGTTATACCAATATCTACTCGCCGATCACCGGGATCATTGGCATGACGGAGGCCCGTGTGGGCGATTTCGTCGGAAGGGAGCCTAACCCGGTGATCCTGAACACCGTTTCACAAACCGAAAATGTGAAGGTGAGGTTTTACCTGACCGAAACGGATTACCTCTTCCTGGCCAGGGAATATACCGAAAGGGTCGAAGAAGAAATTGAAGGCAAAGAACCGCAGGCCCGTAAACCCAATATCGAGCTTATCCTCGCCGATGGATCGGTCTACGAGCATAAAGGTCTTGCCGACTTCATCAACCGGAGTGTCGACCCCAGTACGGGATCGATCCTTGTCCAGGCCAGTTTCCCCAACCCTGGCCTGATCCTTCGGCCGGGCATGTATGCCAGGCTTAAGATCGTAGCCCGTGTGGTTGATAACGGGATACTGATCCCCCTGCGCTGTGTCATGGAAATGCAGGGCATAAAATCGGTATTTATCGTTGATGATAGCAATAAGGTTGTTTCACAGGAGATCACCACAGGCCCCCCTATCGGAGACTATATCCTGGTTACCGGGGGACTTGAGGCCGGTGATAAGGTGGTGATCGACGCCCTGCAGAAGGTACGCAGCGATATGGTCATCATGCCCAGGGTGATCGAATTCAAGAGTAAAAACAACCCTGAATTCTAGCGTTATGGCAACAGAGAAAAAAGGCAACATGTTCGTGCACCGGCCGGTGTTTGCCATGGTCATCGCCATCGTGATCGTGATCGTCGGCGCAGTGTCGCTGATCGGCCTTCCCATCGAACAATACCCCAACCTCACCCCGCCCATCGTCCAGGTCAGGGGAACCTACGTTGGCGCCAATGCCCTGAACGTGGAAGAATCGGTGGCCACCCCCCTCGAACAGCAGATCAACGGTGTCGACAACATGATCTACATGAAGTCTACCAATGCCAACGACGGATCAATGACCATCGAGGTGTCGTTCGAGGTAGGGACTGACCCTGACATGAACACCGTGCTCACGCAGAACAGGGTTTCGGCCGCCACGGCAAAACTGCCGGATGAGGTGAAGCAATACGGTGTTACGACCGAAAAATCCCTTCCCAACATCCTCATGCTGGTCACCCTGTCATCGGACGGGAGGTACAACCAGGATTTTCTCGGTAACTACGCCCTGATCAACATCAAGGACCAGCTGGCCAGGATACCCGGCATCGGGCGTGTGAATGTGATGGGTTCTGCCGACTACTCCATGCGCATCTGGATCAAGCCCGACATCCTGTCCAGGCTCGGCATCACCGTTCCGGAGATCATCAAAGCCATCAACGAGCAGAATGTGATCGTTCCCGGAGGGAAGTTCGGGGCCGAACCGGCGCCACCCGGCACGGAATTCACCTATACCGTCCGACTCCCCGAGCGCTTCAGCGATCCTGATTCCTTCGGGGAGATCGTCGTCAGGACCAAGCCCGACGGCTCGCAGGTCAAGATCAAGGACATCGCCACCATCGACTTGGGCGTCGAGACCTATAATGCCTTTACCCGGCTCAACGGGAAAACCTGTGCCATCATCGCACTGTACCAGGCCCCGGGCTCCAATGCCGTGGAGCTTGCACAAACCATTCGCAAAGAGATGGCAGATATCGAGAAGCGATTCCCTGAGGGGATCACCTATGATGTCTCCCTCGATTCGACCGAAGCCATTACCGCCGGGATCCACGAGATCATCATCACCCTGTTCATCGCCCTCGCGCTGGTCATCCTGGTGGTGTTCATCTTCATCCAGGACTGGCGTGCCACCCTGATCCCCACCATCGCCATCCCGGTCTCGCTGGTGGGTGCCTTCATGTTTTTCCCGCTGCTGGGCTTTACCATCAACGTATTGTCGCTGCTCGGGCTTGTGCTTGCCATCGGTATCGTGGTTGACGATGCCATCGTGGTTGTGGAAGCCGTGCAGGTGAACATTGCAGCCGGTATGGACCGTAAAAAAGCCACCCTGGAAGCCATGCGCAAGGTAACCGCCCCGGTCATCGCCACCACCCTGGTACTGATCGCCGTGTTCATCCCTGTGGCAGGCATGGCGGGCATCACCGGAAGGTTATACCAGCAATTTGCCATCACCATTGCCGTTTCCGTTGCCGTATCATCGGTCAACGCACTTTCGCTGAGCCCTGCCCTGTGTTCGATATTACTCAAGGAACCCAAACCATACAAAGGCCCCCTGGGCTGGTTCTTCAAAAAGTTCGACAAGGGCCTGCACAAGGGCACCGATTCGTATATGAGCTTCACTGCAGTGGTAAGCAGGAAGATCAAGCGTTCGGTGATCTTCATCCTGATCGTGTCCGCTGCGGCAGGCCTCTTCATGCGGCTGGTGCCCGGCGGTTTCATCCCCGAAGAGGATATGGGCTATCTCTTCGTGAACATGCAGCTCCCCAATGCCTCTTCACTGCAGCGGTCCGATGATGTGGCCAAAAAGGTGGAAGCCATGGCCCTCAGGCACCCTGAAGTGAAATACGTGACCACTGCTACGGGTTACAGCCTGCTGTCGGGCGCCATGACCCCCAACCAGGGCTTTATGTTCATCACCCTGCAGAACTGGTCTGATCGCGACATGACCGTCAGGGAATTCATCCAGATGTTCAACAGGGAGCTGGCCTTTGGAGTAAAAGAAGCGCAGGCCTTTGCTTTCGGTCCTTCGGCCATCCCGGGCCTGGGCAACGGTTCGGGTTACAGCATCATGTTGCAGGACCGCGGGGGAAAGGACCCTCTTTACCTTGCACAAAATGCCGTTGCCTTCATCAGGGCGGCCAATGCGCGACCGGAGATCGGCAGCGCCTTTACCACCTTCCAGGCCGGCGTACCGCAGCGTTACATGAACATCGACAGGGAAAAAGCGCTGAAGATGGGCGTTCCGCTGAACGACCTCTACACCACTATAGGAGCTTATATGGGCGGCGCCTATGTCAATGACTTCACCCGCTTCGGGCGCCTTTACAAAACCTATATCCAGGCCGAGCCCCAATACCGGGTCGATGAGAACCAGATCAGCAAGTTCTTTATCAGGAACCACGACGGTAAGATGGTACCCCTGGGCACATTGGTCAGGATAGAGGATATCTCGGGCCCGGATTATACCACGCGTTTCAACCTCTTCAGGTCGGTGGAGGTTACGGGAGCGCCCGCCCCTGGCTACACGTCCGCCCAGGCCATGGATGCCCTGGAGGAGGTGGCCGCAGAGACCCTGCCCGGCGACATGAGCTATGCATGGAATGCCATGTCGTTCCAGGAAAAGAAGGCATCAGGCTCGCTGGGCATGATCATGCTGTTCTCGCTGGTCTTCGTGTTCCTGATCCTTGCCGCACAGTACGAAAGCTGGTCGCTGCCCCTCAGCATCCTGCTGGGGACACCCTTCGCCATTTTCGGTGCACTGCTCTTCCTCTGGGCCGCGAGGCTGGCCAGCCCCTCCTTCGAGAACAACATCTTCGCCCAGGTATCCTTCGTGATGCTTGTGGGGATGGCCGCGAAAAATGCCATCCTCATCATTGAATATGCAAACGAGGAGTTCAAGGCCGGCCTCAGCCTCTTCGACGCCGCCATCAAGGCGGCCAGGATAAGGTTCAGGCCGATCCTGATGACCGCTTTTTCTTTCATCCTCGGGGTATTCCCGCTCGTGGTCGCCACAGGTTCAGGAGCGGAGGCCAGGAAGGTGATGGGCATGGCCCTGCTGGGCGGTATGACCGTCGCCACCATGCTCGGGGTATTCCTCTACCCCATGCTGTTCGTATTCATTGGAAAGATAGCCGGCTATGAAAAGAAACGAAAGGCGGCCATCGAAAAAGTAGATCATGAGTAAACCATATGCCATGAAAAAGATCATCATCATACTTTCTGCAGTATTCCTCATCCCTTACCTGCCGGGATGCAAGGTCGGCCCGTCGTATGAAAGGCCGGAGGTATACAGCCCGGAGGCTTACCGTTTCGATCCCGCCATGGGCGACACCATCGTGAACCTCAGCTGGTGGGAGATCTTCGATGACCCGGTGCTCGATACCCTGGTCAGGGTTGCCCTGGAGCAGAACAAGGATGTGCTGCAGGCCGCAGCCAGGGTCGAGGCTGCGCGGGCCAATGTCGGTTACAAGCAGGCAGAGGCATGGCCCGCCATCAATGTTGCCGCAGGGGCTTCCCGCGGCAATTATGCCGGCATGAAGGGGGATGTCAGGAACAACTTCTATGCTTTCCCCGAGCTGGTATGGGAGATCGACTTCTGGGGCAAGTACCGCAGGTCGACGGAGGCTGCCAGGGCCGAACTGATGGCGACGGAATATGCCATGCGCACCACCCAGATGAGCCTCATCGCTGCGGTGGTAAGCACCTATTTCCAGTTGCTCGACGACATGTCGAAGTTCGAGATATCCAAAAGTACATACCTTTCGAGGGAAAGCGGCACGGCGATCATCCAGGCACGCTATGATCATGGCGTGGTGCCCGAGATCGACCTCAACCAGGCACAGATACAGCAGGCCGTAGCCGGGGCGTCGGTGCCGGTCTACAGGCGGTTCATCGCCTTCGACCAGAGCACGCTGAGCATCTTGCTGGGCATGGCCCCCGACTCCATCATGACGGGTATTCCGCTTTACGACCAGGCCTGTCCACCGGAGATCCCCAGTGGCCTGCCCTCGCAGCTGCTCGAACGAAGGCCCGATATCCTGCAGTCGGAAGCCGATTACATGCAGCAGAACGCCCTGGTCGGCGTGGCGGTGGCCATGCGTTTCCCGTCGATCAGCCTCACTGGGCTTTTCGGCGGTGCCAGCAATGAGCTTTCCGAGTTTACCACCGGCGGCTTTGCCTGGTCGGCAGGAGCCAGCCTGCTGGGGCCCCTCTTCCAGTTCGGGAAGAACAAGCGACGCGTGGAGCAGCAGCGTTACCTGGCCGAGGCCGCGAGGCTGAATTACGAGGCTACGGTCATCCAGGCCTTCAAGGAGGTGGAAGATGCACTGGTCAGCATCGAAACGCTGAAGCAGGAACTCAGGGAGCAGGAGTTCAGGATGAATGCCGCGGCCAATGCCGAGAAGCTGTCGCAGGAGCGCTACGACAAGGGGGTGACCAGTTACCTCGAGGTGCTCGACTCCCAACGGCAGTCGTTCGATGCCCAGCTCAGCTATTCCTCTGTCAGGCGCGACCTGATGATATCCTTTATCGGGCTATACAAAGCCCTGGGCGGCGGATGGCTTTCGGAGGAAGAGATGCAGCAGGCCGGGGCCGGCAATGGCGGCTCGGGGACTTAGGCTGCGCCGGACCAGTGAGATTGAGTGATTTTCGAAACTGTTTAACCAGAAAATCGAGCAAATCTATTTCGTAGATAGATTAGAAATCCTATGTGGCACCAGGAACAAACAAGCAAATCAACCTCCACAAGACTTAAAGAAGGTTAATAGCCTCAACGTTTTAAGTGATAATAGTTTTAAAGAGGCATACTCAGATGATATTTACATAATGGGTGTAAACATCAGATGGAACTCTATTGATGAGGTGTTTAAAGAAATATGGCATGGTATTTCCGCGGCATGGATTACGGGGAATCCCAGGGCAGAAGGATCTTATATGTTTTCTCAATTCCGAAGTACTGCTGCTCAACATCTGCATAATAGAAAGCATCCTCCTCCTTATAATCATCGCCGTCGGGGTTTGGTATCCTGATAAACACTTCAACGTGATCCCACACATTCGCAAAAATGTATGTCGGCGCTTTGCCGGGATACCAGTAGCCTGAATTGTCAGGATTTCCGTAAAGGTCATATGTGCCTGATACCACAGCATTGCAGTACACTTTTCTTACAGTCATGTAAACTGTTGCATAATATGGAACAGAATCCTTGTGCAACACTTCAAGGCCTAAATGAAAGCTGCGCTCTATCTCAGGCTGCACTGTGGCCTTGCAATCCTCGTCCTGCGATGTATGATCTTTTGAACATGCAACGACAGACAGTAATACCATTCCTGCCAACAGGAAGTAAGTTAGCTTTTTCATCTTTGGGTTTTTGGTTTAGTATTAATTTTCAATCGGCAGTATAAATATAAGCATTTTTTAAAGTCAAATATTAATTCTGATTTTACTGCTATAAACAAGAGAAAAACTTCTTCTGCACTTTTCGCTGACGATTTGCAATAAAGAAAGCTTAACTAATTGATTATTAGTTAAACTTTCAGGTTTATTGTCGGTTTGGGGAGATTGCTTTCGGCTGAACAATGAGATTGTGTGGCGCAAACGATTGAGCGATTGAGCGATTTCCGAAGGAAATACTTCGCTGGATCGAACCGTCCTTTGGAATTTTGAATTTATAAGTTTTGAATTTGTTTAGAATATAGAGCTTAGGATTTAGGATTTCCGCGCAGCGGCCGT
>JAXGTH010000044.1:0-19186 GCA_040775045.1 Bacteroidales bacterium | reverse complement strand
TGAGATCAGGGAAGCGCTCAAGTATATCGGAGAACGGTTTGCGGGGAAATGAGAGGAGAGGAGTTCATAAAGTGACTAGAGTGAGCTAGAGTGACTAGAGTGAACTAAAGTTGAATTAACCATTTAACCATTTAGCCATTTAGCCATTTAGCCATGTAACCGTGAAACCATCCCGAGTTCTCGGGATTAGTTCGACTAAGCCTTTTCATTTCGCTGCGCTCATAAAAAGACAGTCTCACTAATGAAACCATGTCTTCACTTCACCAGCTCCAGCCCCGTGTTCTTCCCTTTTTCCACCGCCGGCACGCCGTATTCCATCCAGACCGGTGCGGGTGCTCCTTTCAGGTAGTGGTCGAAGAACTGCTGCATGCGGATGCTGAGGTCCTTGCTGTCGGCCCTGCGCTTGAGGTTATGCGGTGCCCCGTTGTAGGTGAGCATCCATACTGGCTTGTCGAGCCTGCGCAGGGCCACGAAGAGCTCGATGCCCTGGTACCAGGGCACGGCCCCGTCATCGTCGTTGTGCATGATCAGCAGGGGGGTCTCCACTTTATCGGCAAAGAAAACGGGTGAATTCTCGATATAGCGCCACGGCTTCTCCCACAGGGTGCCGCCGATGCGGCTCTGGCTGCCTTCGTACTGGAACATCCTGCTGACCCCCGAGCCCCAGCGGATGCCCCCGTAGGCGCTGGTCATGTTGCTCACGGGCGCCCCGGCCATGGCCGCGGCAAACATGTTGGTCTGCGTAACGAGCCAGGCCACCTGGTAGCCGCCCCAGCTCTGCCCCTGTATGCCGATGTGTTCCTTATCCACCCAGGGATTTTCCATCAGCTTCAGCGTGCCGCTCACCACGGCGTTGTAGGCGCTCTGCCCGGGGTAGCCTGTCGTGTACACGATGTCGGGCACGAACACCAGGTAGCCGTTGCTGGCGTACCAGGTGAAATTCACCGTGGAGCGGCTGGGCTTTGGCACATAATGGGCATGCAGGCCGTCGGAATATTTTTCGTAGAAATAGACGATCATGGGGTAGGTGCTGTCGGGATCGAAATTCCCGGGCTTGTAGAGCAGCCCGTCGAGGGCAATGCCGTCGGCGGAGGTCCAGTGCACCAGTTCGACGGTGCCCCAGAGGTAATCACCCTGCTGCGGGTTGGCATCGGAGAGCCGTTTGGTCTCACTGAAATCCAGCCGGCTGGCATACAGGTCGGGATATTCAATAAAATTCATCTTCTGCCAGATGAGCCTGTCGGCATGCCTGGCCTTTTTCGGGGTAAAGAAACGGTAGGGGCCCTTGAAAACCTCTTTCATCGGCGTGCTGCCGTCGAGGCTGAAATTGTAAAAGGCAATGTCCTTGCTTTTCTCGTCGAAAGCACGCAGCAACAATACCTGGTCCGGGGGGATATGCTCCTCCTCCGGGTCGAGGCCGATGTACCTGTATTGCTGCCTGTCGTCCCTGCCATCGGTGATCCGGTAGGGATCACGCTTCCCCTCGGGGTCGAGCACCCAGATGTCGTAGCGGTCGTAGACCAGCAGTTCCCGCTCGTTCTCCGTCCAGCCCACAATCCCGTAGGGCCCGGGGGTGCTCGGCATATCATATTCCTCGTAGCTGAAGCTTACCGGCAGGCCTTCCGTCAGCCTGTGATGCCGGCCGTTCTTCACCGAATAGGTGTTCCAGCTGCTGTCGGGTGCATCATAATAGGCGATATACCTTCCCAGGGGGGATAGGCGGGGCCACGACTGCACCTTCTCCAGCACTTTCGTCCTTTCCCCGTTATCCATCCTGATGAGCCATGCATCCTGGTAGCCGTCGGCATCCCACGACGACTCGCGCAGGTAGGGTTTGCGCGAATACCCCAGGGCGTAAGGACCGTTATGGTTGCGGTCCATGCCCAGGCGGTCGATCTGCTCATCCGCCAGCTGAACCATCTTCCCCTGCGGGATATGGTAAACCGCATCGAACGATCGCTTAAGGTCGTCATCCTTTTGCTTGAGCTGCTGTGGCTGCAGGCGGTCGTCCTTCCAGTTCCAGATGTCGACGCTCACCTTCTCGTCGTCGGTGAGGGTGTCTTCGGGTTCCTCCTCCGGTATGGCAGCGGTGCCAAAAAAGAGCCTCCGGCCGTTGCCCGAGAAGTAAACCTTGCCGTGCTCCGACACACACCACCCTCCGGGCATGCCGGCAACACCCGTATCGGCTGCCGTGATGGTCCTGTCATCGTCGAGGGACCATAATTTAAGTTCGTAGACCTTCACCTTGCCGGTGTCGGCCGAGAAGAGCCAGGCAAGCTGCCGGCCTTCGTCATCCACGGCCATCGTTTTCGCGTATCCCGGCCCGGCGTAAATAATTCGGGAATCCAGTCCCGGGTAGGGCATGGCATGCACGAACACCGAGTCGATGCTGTCCTTCTTCACGCTCAGGAAGGCCAGCAGCGCACCATTCTTCGAGAAGGCGTAGTTCGTGACATGGCTGAAACCGGCCTGCCCGCCCGTGCCGGCATGGTATACGGCCAGGCTTTCGCCTTCTTCCTTTTTCTTTTTCCTGCCGCCGTCCTTTTTCTTTTCCGTGCCGGCCAGCGTATCGGCATCCGCCGTATCCTTTACGGACTCCTGCTCCTTCGTGAGCCAGGCCATCCATGGGTAGCCGCCTTCTTCAGGTACCTTAAAGGATTTCAGTTGCGGGAACCTGACCAGGCTGTCGGGACCGGCCAGCCAGATGCCCAGCGAGTCCTGCGGCAGGTCGTCCTTCTTTTTGCCGTCGAGTTTGGCCTGCCGCACGCTGTCGTACTGCGGCCTGATCCTGAAGGCCATAAATGCGCCAGTGGGGGAGAAGACCGCGTCGGCCCCCCGGGCAAAATTCTGCTTACCGCCATTCTGCATGTCGTGGAGCCACAGATGGCCGTCACCCTCCTGGGGGTTGACCTCATAGCTGACCAGCGTTCCGTTGTCGCTGGTCCGGGGGTTCGCCACATCGTTCCATGCGTCGTAATCGTCATGGCTGAGCGGCCTTTTCTCCTGGGCATCTGCCACTGAAAAATTTATAAGAAAAAACAGAACAAATAATGCCGGAAAGTTGTATCTTATCATGGTCCTTCTCTTTGGGTTTGGTTGTTTTTTTCGTATCATTGCTGAAAGGGGAGGCCAATTTATTAATTTTATGTTAATTAAACTTAATATTTATTTATACCAGATAAAAAAAGCATAATTTTGCAGCCCCAGATCACGTCAAAATCAGGCAATTGTTTGAGAAATGAGCTATATCGAATTTGAAAAAAACCAGTTGATCAACCTTGGATTTTCCCTCAGGAGGGAACTGATAAGGGCGAACCGGGCAGGTGCCTACTCCAGCCGTACCATCATCGGTTGCAACACCAGGAAGTACCATGGGCTGCTGATCGCTCCGCAACCCGGCATCGACAATGAGAACCATGTGCTGTTATCGAACCTCGACGAAGTGGTGATCCAGCATGATGCCAGCTTTAACCTGGGCATCCACAAATACCCCGGCGGTATATACAGCCCCGGCGGACACAAGTATATGCGCGATTTCAGCGCAGAGCCCATTCCCAACATGACCTATCGTGTAGGTGGCGTGGTGCTGTACAAGGAGATGATCTTTGCGGAGGCCAGCGACAGGATGATGATCAAGTACACCCTGCTCGACGCCCATTCGCCCACAAAACTGCGTTTCAGGCCGTACCTGGCCTTCAGGAATGTTCACCGCCTGTCGAAAGCGAATTTCGATGTGAACGACAAGCACGGCAAGGTGCCCAATGGCATCCGCATGCGCCTCTATAACGGCTATACGCCTCTGTTCATGCAGTTCTCGAAGAAGGTGGAATATACCCATGTTCCTTCATGGTATTACAACATTGAATACCAGGAAGAGCAGGAGCGGGGCTACGATTACCAGGAGGATCTGTTCGTTCCCGGGTTTTTCGAGGTCGACATCAGGAAAGGTGAGAGCATCATTTTCTGTGCCGGCACTTCGGAGGTCAACCCGGCTTCCATCAAGCGTAACTACAATGCTGAGGTGAGCAAGCGTATCCCGCGCAACAACTTCGAGAACTGCCTGCTCAATTCGGCTGAGCAGTTCATCACCAGGCGCGGGGGCAAGACCTGGGTCGTGGCCGGGTTCCCATGGTTTGGCCGCTGGGGCCGCGACACCTTTATCGCCCTCCCGGGCCTCACCCTCGTGAACGATGATCCCAAAACCTGCAAGGCGGTGATCGACACCATGCTGGCCGACCTCAAAGGCCCCCTTTTCCCCAATATCGGGCAGGGCAGCGACTCGGCCTATAATTCTGTCGACGCCCCGCTGTGGTTCTTCTGGTCGCTGCAGCAATATGCCGAATACACGAAGGAAAAGAAGGAACTCTGGGAGACCTATGGCCGCAAGATGAAGATGATCCTCGACGGCTACCGCAAGGGGACCTCCTTCAACATACACATGCAGGACGACGGCCTCATATGGGCCGGCGAGCAGGGCTATGCCCTCACCTGGATGGATGCGATGGTCGACGGCAAGGCCGTGACGCCCCGCATCGGG
Source organism: Bacteroidales bacterium (assembly GCA_040775045.1). Taxonomy (GTDB): domain Bacteria; phylum Bacteroidota; class Bacteroidia; order Bacteroidales; family B18-G4; genus B18-G4. Next base: position 14,649 of record JAXGTH010000044.1, on the reverse strand, counting down.
CTCCCCGTGGAGATCAACGCGCTGTGGTATAATGCCATCATGTTCAGCATGGAGCTGGCCGCTGCAGCCGGCGATGACAAGTTCATCCGCCGTTGGGAACCCGTTTCCGCCATGATCCCGGAGGCATTCGCCAGGACCTTCTGGGACAAGAAACGCCGTTACCTTGCCGACTATATCGGCGAGGGAGGCCCCGACTGGTCGGTACGGCCCAACCAGGTGATCGCTGCTTCACTGCCCTACAGGGCCATCAATGAAGAGATGGCCATGGGGGTCATCGAAGTGGTGCGCAAAGAATTGCTTACGCCCAGGGGCCTCCGGACACTTTCTCCCAAGAACAAGGATTACCAGGGCATTTACACAGGGAACCAGGCCGAGCGCGACAGGGCCTATCACCAGGGCACGGTATGGCCATGGCTTTTCGGGCACTTTGCCGAAGCTTACCTCAGGCTGTATGGCAAGGAAGGCGTGGATAACATCAAGGGACTTTACCAGGGCTTCGAACCCGTGATGAAGGAAGCAGGCATTGGCAGCGTGTCGGAGGTATACGACGGTGACCCGCCCCACCTGCCCGGGGGAGCGATATCGCAGGCATGGAGCGTAGCTGAACTGCTGCGCACCCACGACCTGATCAAAAAGTATAACAGGAAAAAGAAATGATAACCACAAAAATACCGATCGTCAGATGAGAGTATTAATGTTCGGATGGGAATTTCCCCCGCATATCACAGGGGGCCTTGGCACTGCCTGTTTCGGTATGACCAAGGGCCTGATGAAACACGGGGTGGAAGTGCTCTTCGTGGTTCCCAAGGCCTATGGCGACGAAAACCAGGAGGCGGTCAGGCTCATCAACGCCAGTGATATCACGGTGGACTTTCGCGACAAGAAGTACGAAGAATACTGGCAACGCATCACCTACATGGAGATCGGGTCCAACCTGATCCCCTATGTGGGGCCCGAAGAGTTCAGGAGGATCATGGAGGCGAAGGAGCTGGAATCGGCCACCAGCCACGATGCGGTGCTGGCCAAAAAGTTCGAATTCTCCGGTAAATACGGCACCGACCTCATGGATGAGGTGAAGCGCTATGCACTCATCGCTTCGGCCATTGCGGCCACCAGCGAATTCGACGTGATCCATGCCCACGACTGGCTGACGTATGCGGCCGGCGTAGCGGCGAAGAGCGTCAGCGGAAAGCCGCTGGTGGTGCACATGCATGCCACCGAGTTCGACCGCTCGGGAGAGAATGTGAACCAGAGCGTTTACGACCTCGAACGCCGCGGCATGGAAGAGGCCGACAGGGTGATCGCCGTGAGCAACCTCACGCGCAACATCGTGATCGAGCGTTACGGTATTGATCCTGAAAAGGTGTTTACCGTATACAATGCCGTGGAGCCCAGCGACAAGCCCGACCAGCATTACCGGCGCAACGTGAAGGAAAAGGTGGTGACCTTCCTCGGCAGGATCACTTTCCAGAAAGGGCCCGACTACTTTGTTGAAGCTGCCAGGAAGGTGCTCAACAAGGACAACAACGTGCGCTTTGTCATGGCCGGCAGCGGCGACATGCTCAACAAGATCATCCGGCGCGTGGCGGAGCTCGGCATGGGCGACAGGTTCCACTTTACGGGTTTCCTCAAGGGAGGCGATGTGGACCATATGTTCGGGCTCAGCGACGCGTTCGTGATGCCTTCGGTGTCGGAACCTTTCGGCATCGTGCCCCTGGAAGCCATGCGATCGAACGTGCCCGTGGTCATCTCCAAGCAGTCGGGGGTGTCGGAGATCCTCATCCATGCCCTGAAGATCGACTTCTGGGATGTGGATGCCATGGCCGATGCCATCTATGGCCTGCTACACTACGAAGGGCTCTCGAAGATGTTCATCCGCTACGGCAAGGAGGAGGTCGACAACCTGAAATGGGAAAATGCCGCCGTGCAGATCAAAGAAATATACCAGAGTGTTATTCAGTAAAATGCTAAGATAAAGACTATGAGGTCAATATGCTTTTATTTCCAGGTTCACCAGCCCTACCGGCTGAGGACTTACCGCTTTTTCGATATCGGTACCAACCATCATTACTATGATGAGCACCAGAACAGGTATATCATGCGCCGGGTGGCCGAGAAATGTTACCTTCCCATGAACCGCCTGCTGCTCGACCTCATCAACGAGTATGGGTCGGCCTTCAAGGTGAGTTTTTCCATCTCCGGGACGGCCATCGACCAGTTCGAAGCCTATGCCCCTGATGTACTCGACAGCTTCAAGGCCCTGGCAGCAACGGGCAATGTGGAGTTTATCGCCGAGACACATGCCCACGCGCTGGTGGCACTTAAGAGCAAGGAGGAATTCTTCGAGCAGGTGGCCATGCAGAAGCGGAAGGTGGAACAGCATTTCGGACAGGTGCCCACAACATTCAGGAATACGGAGCTGATCTATTCCGATGGCATCGGGGAGATGGTGGCCGAGATGGGATTTAACCTCATGCTCACCGAAGGGGCCAAGCATGTGCTGGGCTGGAAAAGTCCCAACTACATGTATGCCAATGCCGCCAACCCCAAGTTGAAGCTCCTGCTCAAGAATTTCAGGCTGAGCGACGACATCGCCTTCAGGTTCTCCCAGCAGAGCTGGGGCGAATGGCCGCTGACCACGGAAAAGTTCGTGGGCTGGCTCAACGAGATCGACCCGAAGGAAGAAGTGGTGAACCTCTTCATGGATTACGAGACCTTCGGTGAGCACCAGTGGCCGGAAACAGGCATCTTCGACTTCATGCGTGCCCTTCCCGCCAGGGTGTTCTCGCATTCGAACTACACCTTCAACACCCCATCGGAACTTGCCGAAAAGCTGCAGCCGGTGTCGGTGGTCCACGTGCCCTATCCCATTTCATGGGCCGATGAGGAACGCGACCTTACCGCCTGGCTGGGCAATGAACTGCAGGACGAAGCTTTCGATAAACTGTATTCCATCAAGCCTAAGGTCGACCACTGCAAGGATCCTGATATTTTGCGCGACTGGCGCTACCTGCAAACTTCCGACCATTTTTACTACATGTGTACCAAGTGGTTCTCCGACGGTGATGTGCACAAGTATTTCAACCCTTACGGCACTCCTTACGAAGCTTTCATCAATTACATGAACATCCTCTCCGACTTTATGATCAGGGTGGATCAGCATTGCCAGGAGCGACCCCTTGAGGATATGATGGAGAAGGCGGCTGAGATCGGAAAAACCATCAGGGAGAAGACCACTGAGTTTGGCCGTAAGGCCGGCAGGAAGGTCAGGGAATCGAAGGTTGGCGACATGACCGTCGACGACCTGGCTAAGATGTCGAATGCGAAGATCAGGGAGCTGATCAAAAAGGTGGATGTGGATGAGTTCCTGGTGGTGCTGCAGGATGCCGGCGACGAGGTGAAGGACAAGATCCTTCCCAACCTTGGTGCCCGCGCCCGGAAGAAATATGAGCAATTGCAGGACGAGATCAGGAAAGTGAAGAAATCGGATATAAAAAAATATACCGAGAACGTTGAAAAGGAGATCAGGCGGCTGTTCAATAAATAGTGGCCTCACGGAAGGAGAAACAAATGATTGATTTGAAGATCGATGGCCATCTTTTCATCGTCACCGGGGCCAGTTCCGGCCTGGGCAATGCCGTTGCCAGGGTGTTGATAGGCAACGGTGCGCAGGTGATCGCGGTGGCCCGCAATAAGGAAAAATTATCCGAACTCTCCGCCGCCCATCCCGGCAGGGTGGAAACAGTCAGCGGCGATGTTACGGACTCCAACACGACGGAAAAAATTCTTGCCTGTCTTGGCGACAGGTCTCTTTCAGGGGTATTTGTCAATGCCGGCGGCCCTCCAGCCATGTCGTTCCGGGAGGCCCGCATGGAGGATTGGGATGAGGCATACCGCTTGCTTCTCAGGTGGAAGGTGGGCCTGGTAAAGAAATTGCTTCCAAATTTCATAAAGCACGGTTACGGGCGCATCCTCTTCAGCGAGAGCTCCACGGTGAAGCAGCCCATCGAGAACCTGGTGCTGAGCAATGCCCTGCGCATGGCTGTGGCCGGTGCGGCCAAGACGCTGGCACTGGAAGTGGCCGGCGAAGGCATCACTGTAAACCTGATCGGTCCGGGCTATCATGAGACCGGCGCTATCGACAGGCTTTTCAGGAAAAAGAGTGAGATCGAAGGCATCAGCTTCGAAGAGGCCAGGAAGAAGACCATTGCAGGGATCCCTGCCGGGAAGGTAGGGAATCCCGACGACTTCGCCACCCTGGCGGCCTGGCTGCTTTCACCGCTATCGGCCTTTGTCACCGGACAGGTATATTCGCTCGATGGCGGAACAACCCGGTATTCACTGGGCTGACAGACCCCATAACTTAACGGAAACAGGCCTCGCAGCGGACGGGCTGCGTGTGTTAAAAACTTTTTTCGGCCCCAAAATGAATTAACATATTTTTGCAGCAATTTTCAACAAGCATATTATGAGTGACCAAATCTTAAAACCCGATTATATTTTTGAGACCAGCTGGGAGATCTGCAACAAGGTTGGCGGCATCTATACCGTGATCTCCACCAAGGCCAGGACCATTGTGGAGGAATTGGGCGATAATTACATCCTCATCGGCCCCGATGTATGGATGGAAACCCGCGAGCATCCCGATTTTATCGAGGATCGCGAGATCTTCGCTTCCTGGCGGGAAAAAGCCTCGGCCGACGGCCTCAATATCCGCACCGGGCGGTGGAACGTGAGCGGCAACCCGCTGGTGATCCTCGTGGATTTCAAACCCCTGTTCGCGGAAAAGGACAAGATATTTTTCGAACTCTGGGAGCAATACAAGCTCGACTCACTTTCAGGACAGTGGGATTATATCGAACCTGCCATGTTCGGCTATGCCGCGGCCAGGGTGATCGAGAGTTTCTACGAGTTCAACCTCTCGGCCACCGACAGGATCATTGCCCAGTTCCATGAATGGATGACAGGTACCGGTGCACTGTACCTGAAGCAGCGTGTTCCGCAGGTGGGTACCGTATTCACAAGCCATGCAACCGTGCTGGGTCGGTCTATCGCAGGTAACGGCCTTCCGCTCTACGGCGATCTCCAAAAATATGAACCGGCAAGGACTGCCACTGAATTCGGGGTCACAGCAAAGCAGTCGCTGGAGTCGATCTCTGCCCTCGAGTCGGACAGTTTCACCACGGTGAGTGAGATCACCGCAAAAGAATGTACGCAATTCCTCGGCAAGGACCCCGACGTGATCACCGTAAATGGTTTTGAAGATACTTTTGTACCCGGGGGGGAAGAATACAGCCGTAAGCGTAAGGCTGCGAGGGAGAAATTGCTTGCCGTGGCATCGGCGGTCACCGGCAGGGAGATGCCCGACGACAGCCTGCTGGTGATCAACAGCGGTCGCTATGAGTTCAGGAACAAAGGCATGGATATCTATATCGATGCACTGGGAGAGATCAACAGGAGAGATCCCGGCCGCCACCTGGTGGCCTTCATCACGGTGCCTTCCAACGAAGGCGGGCCGCGACAGGAGGTGCTCAGGAAGCTTGAAGATCCTTCCGACACCGCCGAAGGCCACCCCTACCTCACGCATTACCTCTTCGACGAGGACAAGGACCCGAGCCTCAGGAGGATCAGGGAGAGGGGGCTGAACAACTCGGCCGATGACAGGGTTACAGTGATCTTTGTACCGGCTTATCTCGATGGGAGCGACGGTATCTTTAACATCCCTTATTACGACATCCTCATCGGCTTCGATGTATCGGTATTCCCTTCCTACTATGAGCCCTGGGGATATACCCCGCTGGAGAGCATCGCTTTCAGCATACCCACTGTGACCACTTCGCTGGCAGGCTTCGGTGCCTGGGTGAAAGAAGGATTTGAAGTGAAGCACAGGGGCGTGATGGTCAGTGAGCGTACCGACACCAACGACAGTGATGTGGTGGCCGGCATCAGCGACGACCTCATGCATTTCCTCGATATGGATGCAGCGTCCTATGGCAGGGCATGCAGTGAGGCCAGGGAGATATCACTGAAGGCGCTTTGGGCGTCCTTCATCGAAAATTACCGCCTGGCATGGTCCATCGCTCTCGGGAAGGTAGGCCAGCGTTCGGAGCTGTTCAAGGGCAAGCAGCAGCAGTTCAGGCTGCGCGAATATATCCCGGTTGCCGGGAGCGACAATGACCCCAAATGGAAAAAAGTATATGTGAAGGCGGAGATACCTGCCAAACTCAAGGGCCTCTTTGAACTATCGAGGAACCTCTGGTGGACCTGGAACTGCGATGCAGAAGAAATGTTCAGGCGGATCAGCCCCGAGCTATGGAAATCTTCAGGACAGAACCCGGTGGCCATGCTGGAGATGCTTCCTTATGAACGTTACCTGGAGCTTGAACAGGATAAGGAATTCCTGGGACTCCTCAAATCGGTAATGAAACGTTTCCAGGATTACATGGACGTTAAACCTGCTCCCCATGCACCGCTGATCTCCTATTTCAGCATGGAATACGGGCTTCACCAGTCGGTGAAGATCTATTCGGGCGGGCTGGGCATCCTGGCAGGCGACTACCTCAAGCAGGCCAGCGATTCGAACATGAACATGATCGGCGTGGGGCTTATGTACCGTTATGGCTATTTCCACCAGCAGCTTGCACCCCATGGCGAGCAGATCGCCCAGTATCACCGCCAGCGCTTTTCTTACCTGCCCATCAGGCCGGTATATGATGAAAACGGCGAATGGCTGAAGATCACCCTTGCCCTGCCGGGCCGTTCACTGCTGGCCAAGGCATGGCGTCTCGATATAGGACGTATACCGCTGTTCCTGCTCGATACCGATATACGCGACAACCAGGACAAGGACCGCGCCATCACCCACCAGCTCTATGGCGGCGACAGCGAACAGCGGCTCAAGCAGGAACTGCTGCTCGGGGTGGGGGGCATCAGGCTCCTCGATGCCATGAAGATCAAGCCCGAGGTATATCATTGCAATGAAGGTCATGCCGCCTTCATCGGCATCGAACGCATGCGCAGGCTCATCCAGGGACGGATCATCAGTTTCCCCATGGCCCGGGAGGTCGTCAGGTCGTCGACCCTGTTCACGACGCATACCCCCGTCCCGGCAGGACACGACTCCTTCAGCGAGGATTTGCTGAGGACTTATATCCCGCATTATGCCTCGAGGCTTAATATCGGCTGGGATGAATTTATGGGGCTTGGTCGCATGAATCCACACGATACCCAGTCGCCCTTCTCCATGAGCGTGCTGGCGGTGAAACTTTCGCAGGAAGTGAACGGGGTAAGCCGCATCCATGGCGAGGTTTCGAGAAAGATGTTTGCCGGATTGTTTCCAGGCTACTTCCCCTCGGAGGTCAACATCGGGCATGTGACCAACGGGGTCCACTTCTCCACCTGGACCTCCCGCCTTTGGCTGAAACTGTACCATGAGAATTTTGGTGATGATTTCTGCGAGCGCCAGGGGGAGAAAGAGCCCTGGCAGACGATATACGACATTCCCGACAGGGTGATCTGGGATATCCGCAGGCAGCTCAAGAAAGAGCTGTTCGAGTTTCTCAGGGAAAGGCTGACAGCAGAGATGACGCACAGGCAGGAATCGCCACAGCATATTGTAAGCACCCTTGAAAAGCTGGATGACAGGATACTGACCATCGGCTTCGCCCGCAGGTTTGCCACCTATAAAAGGGCGCAGCTCCTGTTCATGAACGAAGACAAGCTGGCTGCCATCATTAACAACAGCCAGAGGCCGGTGCAGTTCATCTTTGCTGGGAAGGCACACCCCAACGACAAGGCCGGGCAGGACCTGATCAGCCATATCATTGAGATATCGCGCAAACCACAGTTCCAGGGGAGGATCATATTCATTGAGAATTACGATATGCATGTGGCGAGGAAACTGGTACAGGGGGTCGACGTATGGCTGAACACGCCGACACGACCGCTCGAAGCTTCGGGGACCAGCGGCATGAAGGCCACAATGAACGGAGTGCTCAACTTCAGCGTACTCGACGGCTGGTGGGCCGAAGGCTACAAGCCCGGAGCGGGATGGGCCATACCCGAGAAGCGTACATACGAAAACCAGCAATTCCAGGATGAGCTCGATGCCGAAACGATCTACAACAAGCTTGAAGACGACATCGCTCCTAAATTCTATGATACGAACAAGCACGGGATACCCGAAGGCTGGGTCAGCAGCATCAGGAACTCCACGGCCAACATCTGCCATGAGTTCACGATGAAACGTATGCTGGACGAGTATAATGATAAATATTACGGAAAGCTTGCTGAGCGTGCCGTGGCCATCAAGGCCGACGGATGCCTCATGGCCAAAAATATTGCAGACTGGAAGGCTGACATAGAAAAGCACTGGCCGGAGGTTGTGGTTAAGTCGGTGAAAGTGCCCGACTCATCGAAGCGCGCTCTGCGGTTCGGCGAACCCTTCAAGGTAGAGGTGAAACTGGAATGCGGAAGCCTGCGTCCTGAGGATATTGCCATGGAGGTAGTGTTCGGCAGCAGGAAGGGAGGCCGCATGGAAGATGTGCTGTTCACCCGGCAGATGGAAATGAAATCTTTCGCCAGAGGCGTTGCCACCTTCAGCGGGGAGTTCGACATCAGGTATGCCGGGGCGCTGGACTATGCCATCAGGATGTATCCCGCCAACCCTCTCATTGCCAGTAAACAGGAATCGGGCTTTGTACGGTATATTTAATTTTGTGCATCCCGAGGGAAAGCTGAACGGAGTCTTTTGTTATCTTTGAACACGTTAGTTAAAAAATAACAGTTATGAAACTACTTGATGGAAAAACGGCACTGATCACGGGAGCCTCAAGGGGTATCGGAAAAGCCATCGCCCTGCGTTATGCCGGGGAAGGCGCCAATATAGCGTTCTCCGACCTCAACAGGGACGACAACATGGAGGCCCTGGAGAAGGAACTCAGCGCCCTGGGCGTTAAAGCCATGGGTTTTGCTTCCGACGCCTCATCGTACGAACAGAGTGATAAGCTGGTCGGTGATGTACTTTCCGAGTTCGGCAGCATCGATATCCTGGTCAACAACGCGGGGATTACACGCGACAACCTCCTGATGCGCATGGAAGAGAAGGACTGGGACATCATCATGGCAGTGAACCTTAAATCAGTATTCAACCTTACCAAGGCTGTCCACCGTTCCATGCTCAAGCAGAAAGGCGGATCGATCATCAACATGAGTTCCGTTGTCGGTGTGAGCGGCAACGCCGGACAGTCGAATTATTCAGCCTCCAAGGCAGGCATCATCGGTTTTACCAAATCCATGGCCAAGGAGCTGGGATCGCGGAATATTCGTTGTAATGCCGTAGCACCGGGGTTCATCGAAACCGAAATGACAGCAAAACTTGATGATAAGGTGAGGGAAGACTGGATCAGCGACATCCCGCTGCGCAGGGGCGGCACGCCAGGCGATGTTGCCGATGTCTGCGTTTTCCTCGCATCCGACCTTTCATCCTATGTCACCGGGCAGGTTATCAGTGTCTGCGGCGGGCTTAATCTTAAATGATGCTGCCGGTGTGCCCGGGACACTATTTTTCTTTGTTTTAAGTTATCATTAATACAAACAACAGCGGTTCTGCTTTTTGGATCTTAATATTTTCACCGGCTACCCCGATTGGTACTATATCATATGTATCATTTCCGGAATACTGGCCTCCATGGTACTGTATTACCGTGAAAGAAAGAATGAATTTTCCTCTACGGTAAAATGGGCGCTGGGGGTTACCAGGTTTTTGGTGGTGTCGCTGGTGGTCTTCCTGCTGCTCGCTCCCATGTTCAAACAGCTTAACCGCACGACGGAAAAACCTATCGTGGTCGTGGCCCAGGATAACAGCATGTCGCTGGTGATGAGCAGGGACTCGCTTCATTACAGAACCGGATATCCTGCCGATCTCAACGCTCTTATTGCACGATTGCAGGAAGATTACGAAGTGAGGCTTTTCACCTTCGGCGAAGAGGTGCGCGATGCGGGGGCGGAGCTTTTCGACACCCTTGCCTTCGATGAACATCAAACCGATATTTCAGCCCTTTTCGACATGATGGACGTCAGGTTCTCAAACAGGAACACCGGTGCCCTGGTCATTGCCACCGACGGGATCGTCAACAAGGGGGTCAACCCCCTTTACGAGGCCCTTCCTGTGACTTATCCGGTATATACGATCGCCCTTGGTGATACCTCCGTTCGCCGTGATGCCTTCATCAGGCGGGTGCAATATAACAGGATCGCATTCCAGGGCAACGATTTTCCGGTGGAACTGATCCTCAATGCCAACAAGATGGATGGGGCAACCCTCACCGTAAGCATTACCGAAGGGCAAAACATGTTGAAGAGTACCCAGGTTCCCGTGGATGGCGAGCGCTATTCGAAGCTCATGCGGCTCGAACTCACGGCCGGCAAACCCGGTACGCATCATTATGTGCTCAGGGTGAAGGCCAACACTGACGAGGTAAGTCTCGAAAACAACCGCTACGACCTCTTTGTCGATGTGCTCGAGTCGAAGCAGAAAGTGCTGATCCTCGCCAACTCCCCGCATCCTGATGTGGCAGCGCTGAAAGCGGCCATCACCAGCAATGTCAACTACGAGGTTGATGAAGCGCTGATCAATGAATTCACCGGCATCCTGGAAGAGTACAGCCTTGTGGTGCTCCACCAGCTGCCATCGGCCAACCCGTTGTCGCCAAGGCTGTTCACAAGAATTACGAGGGCAGGTCTGCCTGCACTCTTCATCCTTGGCGAGCAAAGCAATACCAGTGCCTTCAACGGGCTGAACACAGGTGCCAAAGTGCATCCTTTCAGCACATCGGGCCGGAATGAAGCCCTTCCAATGTTGAATGAGAGTTTCGCAGGTTTCAGCCCCGACCGGGAACTGCTGCGCATCGTGCCCATGCTGCCCCCGCTGAACACCGCCTTTGCTCAGTATGAGGTCATCAATGCCGGGGGCAACCTCTTCCAACAGAAGATCGGGAATGTTGAAAGCAGTGATCCATTGTGGACCTTCATCGATGGAGGGACGGGAAGAAGAGGCGTGATCTTCGGAACAGGCATCTGGAAATGGAGGATGAAGTCCTTTCTTTTAACAGGCAGCCATGATGCCTTCAACAGCCTGATCAATAAGAGTATCCAGTTTCTAGCACTGAAGGAGGATAAGCGGCGGTTCAGGGTCACTGCCCGTGAAAGCTATGCCGGGAATGAAAGTATTGCCATCACTGCTGAGCTTTACAACCAGAGTTTCGAACCCGTGAACGAGCCGGATGCATCGATTGCCATTACTGATGAAACGGGAAACACCTATGATTATACCTTCAGCCGGAGTGACGAGGGGTATTTTCTTGATGCAGCGGGGCTGAAAACAGGTATTTATACCTACAAGGCATCTGCCAGGATCAACGAGGAGGTATTCACCGACGAAGGGGGTTTTTCGGTAATGCCCGTGGTGGCAGAGCAAATTTCGCTGAGGGCTTCGCATAGCCTGCTTCGTGCCCTTTCCGAAAAGCATGGGGGGCAGATGCTTCTGCCATCTGACATGAAGAATTTACCGGAACTGCTCGGACAACGTGATGATGTGAAACCGCTGATCCATGCCGAAAGGAAATACGTGCCATTTATCGATATCTGGTGGGTGCTGCTCATCATCATCGGGTTGCTGGGTTTTGAATGGTTCATCAGAAAGTGGAGCGGGAGCTATTGATGGCAACGACTATATTCCATATCATCGTTGTGATCATCGTGCTCGACTTCCTGCTGGAGCGGCTGCTCGATTATCTCAACAGCCGGCGGTGGAGCAACGACCTGCCTGCTGAGCTGGAGGGGATCTACGATGCTGAGCGCTATCGTAAGTCGCAGGATTATATACGTACAAATACCCGGTTTTCGGTGATCTCCGATTCGGTATTCTTTGCCGCCATGTTGCTTATGTTGTTCTTTGGAGGCTTTGCCCTGATCGACAGCCTGGCATGGTCGTTCACGGAGCATCCCGTGCTGCTGGCCCTGATCTTCTTCGGTGTGCTGGCCCTGGCCGCCGATATCCTGGGCCTTCCTTTTTCAGTTTATGCCACCTTCGTGATCGAGGAACGTTTTGGCTTCAACCGGACCACGGTTAAAACCTACATCCTCGATAAACTGAAAGGGTTGCTGATCGGTGCCGTCATCGGTGGTGGTCTCCTTGCGCTCGTGGTGTGGATCCATATGGCTACGGCCCAATGGTTCTGGCTTATCGCCTGGGGTGTGATCACGGTATTCACCCTCTTCATGACCATGTTTTATTCAAATATTATCGTACCGCTCTTCAACAAGCAGGTACCGCTTGCCGAAGGCGAGCTCAGAGACGCCATTGAAGCTTTTGCCGCAAAGGTCGGGTTCAGGTTAAAGAACATCTATGTGATCGACAGTTCGAAGCGCAGCAGCAAGGCCAATGCATATTTCACGGGCCTGGGCCCCAAAAAAAGGGTGGTATTGTACGATACCCTGATCAATGATCATACCACGGAAGAGCTGGTGGCCGTTCTGGCGCATGAGATCGGGCATTACAAGAAGAAACACACTACAGTTGGAGTGACGATCTCCATCCTGCAGACCGGCCTGATGCTGTTCATCCTCTCCCTGTTTATCAACCATCCCGTGATGTCGGAGGTCCTGGGAGCGAGGCAGACGAGCTTCCATATGGGGCTTACCACTTTCGTTCTCTTATATTCACCCCTGTCGCTGGTGCTCGGGACGTTCACCAACAGTCTCTCGCGGCGGAATGAATATGCTGCCGACCGTTATGCAGGTACCCTATACTCTGCCCTTGCCCTTTCGATGGCGCTGAAGAAATTATCGGTTAACAACCTGAGCAACCTCAGGCCGCACCCGGCCTATGTTTTCTTCTATTATTCACATCCACCCCTGCTGAAACGCCTGGATGCGTTGAAACATATCGATTCGTGATTGTTGCACCCCATAGGGGCGCAACAGATCCCGTTACAGCAATTGTATCAAACCTCAATAAAGCGCTGATATCATCGCCTGCCGGAAAAGAACGCGTCGAGATCATACCCCTTGCCCTGCAGATCATCCCTGTATTTGTTGTAAAAACTCCGAAGGTCGGAGGTGGTCACTGAAAATGTGATCCCGTATTGTATGTCTTTTTCCTTAACGATCTTCATTTCACCCGAATAGGGTTGGCCGAAAGAAATATCACCCATCTCCTCTTCCACATCCGGGGCCAGGTAATATTTTTCCAGGGCGGCGGATGACCGCACCATGCCAACCAATTCAAAATGGGGCACACCGTCCCTGACAGCGATCACCGGGCCACCGCTGAAACCTTTGTTGAACATGGCATCTATGAGAAAGGTGCCCTTTCTGATGCGGCCGGGATCGCTCACGATGCCTCTGGTGATCATGGCATGCCCCAGCGGGAAACCCATAATATACACGAAACTGCCCCATTCCAGCTCTTCCGAATCGCCCAGAGGGTAATCAAACACCGTCACATTGTTATCCGCCATGTCCGTAATTTTCTTTCCAAGGATGGCCACGTCGGCCTTCCGGTCGATGGCCAGGATCTCCAGGTTGCCACCTGCCGGTGCTTTGCTGATGTTATTCTGCTGTCTGGCCCTGATACCCATGACCTCAATGAAATTGTCGTTGGGTGGAGGGTAACGGGTCACCACCGTGTCGGGATAATCCACGATATGGGCACAGCTCAGGTAGGCGACGCGGGCATCATCATAATAAATGGTGAGTGCGGTGCCCGTAACCGACTCTGAGAATACACTTTTCGATACGGACAAAGCCTCCGGATCACCCTTTTCCCTTATCATGTCCATGGTGACCCTGCTTTCGGCTGAAAAAGTATAGGTCTGGTAAAAAACCAGTACGTCGATCTTTGCCAGGGAGGCAGCGATCCCTTCGAGCTGCCCGGAACAGTTACGGTAAGGGAATTCACTGTCGTACCTGCCATCCGATAGGGTGGGGTATACTGTTTCGTAAGTCCTGCGCGCACAAGCTGTCAGCAGGCCGACAACCACAGTCACCCACAGCAAGCGGAGGGCCACACGGAAACCGGCACTCATCGCTTTTCAAATATATGGGTGGATATGGTTACCGCCTTTGATGAGTTGATCTTGCCGCTGCTGCTGGAGGTAACCAGACGGTAACCCTTCTCAGCCATCATGTTCATGGCCCGGTTCATGATCTGGTTGTTGTCTTTCATGTACTCGTCGTTGTACTTGAATGGCCCAAGCTCAATGATCTCGGTCTCGCCGTCGGCATAGGTGACCACGATCTTCGAGACCACCACCGAGAAGTTTTCATAGATGCGCATGGTGGCATAGGTGCCGGTGTCTTGCGGAGCCGGCCTGAAGGAAAGGAACAGCCAGGCGATCGACAGGGCGATGGCCGGGGTGGCGATGATGTAGAAAATTTTCTTGTTCATATTGATGCTGGTTAAAGATGTATTAAAGCTAACGGTAAAGTTAAGAAAGGAACGTGAGAAATCAGGTCAGGAAAGGGAATCTTCCTTGCTGTTACAGGTCGCGCTTTTTGATGATCCAGTAGGACAGTGCAGTGAAGAGCAGCACATAACCCACTACCACCAGTGCATCCACGATGCTGATGTAATCCTGGAATTCAACG
>JAXGTH010000043.1:0-19540 GCA_040775045.1 Bacteroidales bacterium | reverse complement strand
CTTCAAATCATCGAAATTCATTGAGACTAACTACCAGGACGATCTGGTTAAACTGATCGACAAGTACAACGACATGGGTTTTCGCGATGCCAAGATCGTCAGGGACAGTATTTCACGCAATGAGGACGGCACCCTGAACATTGATATCTGGATCGATGAAGGGAACCGTTATTATTTCCGGAATATCACCTGGATCGGCAATACCAAATATACCGCTGACCAGCTGAACAGCATTCTGGGCATACAAAAAGGCGATGTATACAACAAGGATCTGCTCACCACCAACCTTACCTTCAACCAGAATGGACTTGATGTGAGTTCACTTTACCTGGATGATGGATACCTTTTCTTTAACGTTAATCCGGTGGAGGTGAATGTGGAAAACGATTCGATCGATCTTGAGATCAGGATCCAGGAAGGCAAGCAGGCCACGATCAACAAGGTGCAGGTCAAGGGGAATACGAAGACCAACGACCATGTGGTGATCAGGGAGATCAAGACGAGGCCGGGCGAACTTTTCAGCCGCGACGCTATCATCCGTACGGTCAGGGAGCTGGGGCAACTCAGATATTTCAATCCGGAGACCATCACCCCGGATGTTCTTCCCAATCCCGAAGACGGTACCGTCGATATCATTTATTCCGTTGAGGAAACATCCGCCGACCAGATCGAGCTTTCGGGCGGATGGGGTTATGGCAGGATCATCGGCACCCTGGGGGTATCTTTCAATAATTTCAGTTTGCGCAATTTCTTCAAGAAGGGGGCCTGGAGGCCCATCCCGTCAGGCGACGGACAGAAACTTTCGCTCAGGGTCCAGAGTTATGGCAGGGGTTATATCAGCTACAGTGCATCTTTCACCGAACCCTGGCTGGGAGGAAGGAAACCGAATGCTTTCAGTGTTTCGTACTATCATTCGATGTATTCAAACGGGCTTCCGCGGAGCGATACCAACCGTGCCTATTTCAAGATCAACGGCCTCACTTTCGGGCTGGGCCAGCGCCTGAAATGGCCTGACGACTTTTTTACCCTCTACCAGGCCATCAACCTGCAGCGCTACAACCTTAACAAATATACCACCATATTCACTTTCGGCGATGGTACCGGAACATATAATAACTTTAATTATAACATTGTGCTGGGCCGTAATTCAACGGCACCAAGCTATATCTACCCGCGTACCGGCTCCGACCTGTCATTGTCGCTGGAGGTAACACCGCCATATTCATTATTCAGCGACGCCGACTACGAACACATGGATGATAATGAAAAATACCGATGGATCGAATACCATAAATGGAAATTCGAGGCTTCGTATTTCCTCGAAGTGGCGCCCAAATTCGTGGTGATGGGGAGGTTAAAATACGGTTTCCTCGGGGCATACAACAGCGATATCGGCATCACGCCCTTTGAAAGGTTCTACCTCGGCGGCGACGGCCTCTCGGGATATAACAACCTCGATGGCAGGGAGATCATCGGGATGCGTGGATACGGCAACGAAACGCTGACGCCTTTCTACTACCGCGACAGGAACGTGGGTGGAACGGTATACTGCAAGTATACCCTTGAATTGAGATATCCGCTGTCACTGAATCCCTCTGCGACCATCTATGCCCTGGGCTTTCTCGAAGCAGGAAAATCGTGGCTCTACCACCCGGATTTCAATCCGTTCGACCTTTACCGTTCCGCAGGTGTTGGTCTGAGGGTCTTCCTGCCCATGTTCGGGATGCTCGGGCTTGACTGGGGATACGGTTTCGACGAGGTCCCCGGCCTGCCCGGTGCCAATGGCGGACAATTCCATTTTTCGATCAACCAGTCGATCGATTAACAGGCAATACCTGATATTATGGCAGGTTTTTTGCAATACCATATGAAAAATAAATATCGGAGGAACTAAATATGAAAAAACTGATCTTAACAATCGCGATCTTTCTGTCGGCCATTGCAGTGACTTTCGCACAGAAATATGGTTATGTCGATACGGATTATATCCTCGAGAATATCCCTGAATACCAGGATGCACTGGATATCCTGGACGAATTCTCCATTCAGTGGCAAAAGGAAATAGAGGAAAAATTTGCCGAAGTTGACAAGCTCTACAAAGATTACCAGGCTGAGGCGGTCCTGCTCCCGGAAGACATGAAACGCCAGCGTGAAAATGAGATCATCCAGAAGGAGAGGGAGGCCAAGGACCTTCAGAAGCAGCGTTTCGGAAGGGAAGGTGATCTTTTTGTGAAGCGGCAGGAGCTCATCCAGCCCATACAGGAAAAGATCTATAATGCCATTGAAGAGATCGCCGAAACCGAAAACTATGCCTTTATCTTCGATAAGGCAGGGAGCCTGAGCATCCTTTATGCCAGGGACAGATTCGATATTTCGGATGATGTGCTCGACCAGGTAGGGACGGTCATGCAAACCGTGAGGAGGGAGGACAGGAAACGGCCCAGCACCGAGGTCGGGACGCCCCGCTCCTCCGGCAATACCGGCTCGAGCAGCAACAATGCCAACAAGATGATCGAGCAGTACAAGGAAAAATAATGACAGTCCGGATCATGACTTGCCAAATGGCGACCTGAACCCCTAAATAATTTGCTGTCCTATTGATTAATTTCCTACATTTGCCGCGTCATTGTGAAATTCATAATCTATAAAGAAATAAAATGAAAAACACGCTCAAAGCTGCCCTGGTCATTGTTCTGATGCTCACGGCAACATTCGCCTGGTCGCAGGCTAACCTGAAGATCGGCTATATCGATTCACAGCAACTGATCGAGTTGATGCCCGAAAAGGATTCTGTCGAGGCCAAGCTGATAGCCTACCAGCGTTCGCTGGAAGAACAGATCGGTGCCATGTATGTGGAATACCAGAACAAGGTGGCCGATTACACGAACAATGTAGATGGAATGTCAGCGATCATCAAGCAGACCAAGGAAAGGGAGATCGCCGACCTTGAAACAAGGATCACCGAATTCCAGCAGGGTGCCGAAGCCGACTTTGCCGCCAGGCAGCAGGAATTGTATGATCCCCTGATCACAAAGGCAAGAAATGCCATCAAAGCAGTGGCCGAAGAAAACGGCTTTACTTACATTCTCGATGTGAGTATGGGAACGGTACTTTACTTTGAAGCCGGCACGGACGTCCTGCCCATGGTTAAGAAAAAGATGGGATTATAATATCCTTTTCTAAAAATTATTACTGACCTCACAAGTCCCTTGACCTGTGAGGTCAGTTTCATTTATACCATCCGGCATACATGTTGTAACTGTTGGCTATGCGCTCGATCTCCCCTTCGAGTAAATCCCTGTCGATATCCTTGATCTTCCTTGCCGGAACTCCGGCGTAAACGCTTCCCGATTCTACAACGGTACCCTTCGAAACCAGCGCACCGGCTGCAATGATCGAGTTGCTTTCGACCACTGCATGGTCCATGATGATGGATCCCATGCCGATCAGTACATTGTCCTTAATGGTGCATCCATGCACAATGGCATTATGGGCTATGCTAACATTGTTCCCGATGCTTACGGCCGCTTTCTTATAGGTGCCGTGGATCACCACGCCATCCTGGATGTTCACGTTGTTCCCGATACGGATATCCGTAACATCGCCCCGGACCACCGCGTTGAACCATACGCTGCAATGATCGCCCATCACCACATCGCCGGTAATGGTGGCATTATCGGCAAGAAAGCAATCCTTGCCGAATGTCGGATGTATACCTTTAACAGTTTTGAGTAGTGCCATGATCTCCCGGTTTAAAAATTGTCGTAGCGCTCGTCCACCGGTATGGTCTTGCCGTTATCGGCCTCTTTCGGGTAATCGATACTGTAGTGAAGTCCCCGGCTTTCCTTGCGCTTCCTGGCCATCTTGATGACCAGGTATGCTACATTGATCATGTTCCGCAGTTCGCATATGTCTGCGTTGAGTATTGATTGGTCGTAGAGCTCTTCCGTTTCCTTATAGATGATCTCCAGCCTGTCGAGGGCCCGCTTGAGCCTCAGGTTGGAGCGCACAATGCCGACATAGCTGCTCATCAGGGAACGGAGCTCCTTGAGCGACTGGGTGATGAGGATCATTTCCTCGTTGAGGACCGTACCCTCGGCATTCCAGTCGGGGACTTCATCGCAGTTCCTGATCCCTTTTACAGCTTCTATCGCATCGATGCTGGCCCGGTGCGAGAATACCGCCGATTCGAGCAGTGAATTTGATGCCAGCCTGTTGGCTCCATGTAAGCCTGTAGAGGCGCACTCGCCGGAAGCATAAAGATGTGCGATCGATGTCCGGGCATATTCATCCACCCTGATCCCTCCGCAGAGGTAATGGGCCGAAGGGACCACGGGGATCATGTCGCGCGTAATATCTATGTTGATACTAAGGCATTTGGCATAGATCCTTGGGAAGTTCTGGATCAGGTCGTTCTTTTCGAGATGCGTGGCATCGAGGTAAACATGATCGTCGCCCGAGAGTTTCATCTCATTATCGATGGCACGGGCTACAATGTCCCGGGGCGCAAGGGAGCCGCGGCGGTCGTATTTATTCATGAATTCTTCACCCCTGGTATCCCTGAGCACTGCACCGTAACCTCTCAGGGCCTCGGTGATGAGGAATGAAGGCTTTTCTGTTGGATTGTACAGCGCAGTAGGGTGAAACTGGATGAATTCCATATTTTCCACTCTCGCCTTGGCCCTGTATGCCATGGCTATCCCATCGCCGGTGGCGATGGGGGGATTGGTCGTGTTGTTGTATATGTTGCCTGCTCCCCCGGTGGCGATCATGGTAGTCTTGGCGAGAATGGTCCATATTTCGTTGGTCCTGAGATCCATGGAATATGCCCCGTAGCAATGGATATCCTTGTCTTTGCGTTTTACTTCAACCCCCAGGTGGTGCTGGGTGATCAGGTCGATGGCAAAATGGTTTTCATACATCTCGATATTCGGGTGTTCGGCAATCTTGCTCAGCAATGCACGCTCAATTTCAAGCCCGGTGCTGTCCTTGTGATGGAAGATCCTGTGTTCGGAATGCCCGCCTTCCCTGGCCAGGTTGTAATAACCGGATGCATCCTTATCAAACTGCGCACCCCACTCGATCAGTTCCCTGATCCTGGCCGTCGATTCCTTGATGGTCATCTCCACGATCTTCTTGTTGTTCAGCCCGTCGCCTGCAACGATAGTATCGACAATATGCTTTTCGTAAGTGTCGGGGGTATACATCACCGCGGCAATGCCGCCCTGGGCATATTTCGTGGCGGTTTCTTCCGAGGACGATTTGGTGACGATGCATACCTTGCCGTGATCGGCCACTTTCAACGCATAGCTGAGGCCGGCGATGCCGGAGCCGATGACAAGAAAATCCGTTTTGATACGCATGATGATGGCATTTTATAGCTGAAGGAGCGCTTTCACGGGATCAAGCCCGCCGAGCAGCATCCTGGTGGGGTCTTCAAGTACTTCCTTGACCTTGACCAGGAAGGTCACCGATTCGCTGCCGTCGATGATCCTGTGGTCGTAAGAAACGGCGAGGTACATCACGGGGTGTATCTCCACTTTACCGTTCACGGCGATGGGTCGTTCCACGATATTATGCATGCCAAGGATGGCGCTCTGCGGCGGGTTGATGATGGGCGTGGATAGCATGGATCCGAAAACCCCTCCGTTGGTGATGGTAAACGTTCCGCCTTTCATCTCCTCAAGGCTGAGCTTACCATCCCTTGCCCTGGTGGCAAGGGTCTTGATGTTTGTTTCGATCTCTGCAAGGCTCATCGATTCGGCATTGCGCAAGACCGGGACCATAAGTCCCTTTGGCGTGCTTACCGCGATGCCGATGTCGGCATAGTGGTTCATCACCATCTCGTTACCGTCAATATATGCATTCACCTTGGGAACATGTTGAAGGCCAATGGTCACAGCCCTGGTGAAGAATGACATGAATCCCAGCGAAACACCGAATCTTTCCTTAAAGACATCCTTGTACCTGTTGCGGATCTCCATGATGGGCGTCATGTTCACCTCGTTGAAGGTGGTGAGCATGGCTGTCTCATTCTTTACGGCGACAAGCCGCTCCGAGAGTTTTATCCTGAGGGTGGAGAGTTTCTGGCGTTCCTGCTTTCTTTCTGCACCCCACGAGCTGCTTATTTTAGGTTCTTTCTCGGCTGGCTGCCTGTCCTTCTCCGAAAGGAAAAAGGCCACGTCTTTCCTTCCAGCCCTGTATTTTTTCAGGAATTCCGTAAATTCTTTTTCAGTACTGCCGCTTTCGTGCAGGAGTTTGCGCGCCAGGGGCGACATATGGGCCGTTTCACTTTCATCAGCGGGTTCGCTTACTGCTGGTGCCTGTGGCTTTTCTGCTTCGGTAACGGTCTTTTTCTCATCCTTTGCTACAGGTTTTTCATCAGCCGCTGCCGCCTTTTCCTTCTTTTTGGTTTCGCCCTTCGCACCCGTATCGATGGTTGCGATCACTGCTCCCACTTCAAGGCTGTCGCCTTCGGCGGCCTTAAGGCTGATCTTACCGCTTCCCTCTGCGCTGATGGTAAGGGTGGCCTTGTCGGAATCGACCTCTGCGACCTCATCATCCTTGTCAACCTGCGCACCATCGGCTACGAGCCAGCTGGCAAGCTGTACCTCCGTGATTGATTCACCCGGACTGGGAACTTTGATTTCTATGATCATGTGGATAGTTTTTCTGTTTTTACTCTGGCTTGGCCTTCACCTTTTTAATGGCTGAGAAAGTGGCGGTGCTGATGTTTTCCTCTCCCAGTTTCTCTACTTCTACGTCGAACGAACGCCATCTGTTACCGATACAGATCATACGGCACTCACGTTCAACCATCGGGCAATTGCACTCTCCGAAAGCTTTCTCGATGATCTTCTGCTGGCGGATCTGGTGGAACTTGCTGGAACCGGTGGCCGGACTGCCACTGGGTGGCCGGGCCACAACCCTCAGGTCGAGTTCGCTGAAATGCAATTTGAGGAATGGCCATGCACCCATGTTCACCGGCTCCTCCTGAACCCATACCCAGTCCTTTACATTCGGGTATCTGCCGGCTACCTCTCTGATCTGGCTGACCGGTAAGGGAAAGAGCTGTTCTATCCTTACGATGGCGTTGTGGTCCAGGGATTTTTTCTTCTTCTCTTCCAGGAGTTCATAATATACCTTGCCGGTGCAGAGGATCAGCCTTTCGGTGTTGGCCGGGTCGGCGTCCGGATCGTCGATGACCTCGCGGAAGCCTCCTGATGTGAAATCGTCGATGGGCGAAACACAGGCCGGATGGCGCAGCAGGCTCTTGGGCGTAAAAATGATCAATGGCTTCCTGAATTTCCGCTTGAGCTGGCGCCTGAGTACATGAAAGAAATTGGCCGGTGTGGTGGCATTCACCACCTGCATGTTTTGCTCTGCACAAAGGGTGAGAAAACGTTCGATCCTGGCGCTGGAATGTTCCGGCCCCTGGCCTTCGTATCCATGGGGCAACAAAACGACCAGGTCGTTCATTACGTTCCATTTGTCTTCGGCACTGCTCACGAACTGGTCGAAGATGATCTGCGCCCCGTTGGCAAAATCCCCGAACTGCGCTTCCCAGATGGTCAGGGTGTGAGGGGAGGCGAGGGCATAGCCGTATTCGAACCCCAGCACACCGTATTCCGACAGGGGACTGTTGTAAACCTCTATCCTGGCCTGTTCGCTGCTGATATGGTTCAGGGGAAGGTACTCCTTCTCCGAATCTTCGATCTTGAGCACTGCATGGCGGTGTGAGAAGGTGCCCCTTGCCACGTCCTGGCCGCTGAGCCTAACAGGGACACCCTCATCGAGCAGGGTGCCGTATGCCAGCAGTTCACCCATGGCCCAGTCGAGTATGCCGGTCTTCTCCAGCATTTCAAGCCGGCTCTCCTGCAGCCTGACAAGCTTCCTGAATAATTTTTCGTCGTGAGGTACGGAGCTGATCTTTTTTCCGATCCTGATAAGGTCTTCTTTGCTTACGCCCGTGTCGGGTGAACGGTCGAAATCGCCGGGACCGGCTTTGCTTATATCTTTCCAGGTTTCAGCAAGAAATGAACTGATGCTTTCCTTACCCATTTTACGCGCTGCCTCCAGGCTTTCCTCGAGCCTGCTGTTAAACCCGGCCTCGATTTTATCGGCTTCCCCTGGTGTGATAACCCCTTCCTCAATGAGTTTCTGGCTGTATATCTGTAAGAGGCTGGGATGATTCTCGATGATCTTGTAAAGGATGGGCTGGGTGAAGCGGGGCTCATCGCCCTCGTTGTGCCCGTATTTCCGGTAACAGAGCAGATCGATGAAGACGTCCTTGTGGAATTTCTGCCTGTACTCCATGGCCAGCTGTATGGTATATACCAGGGCCTCCACATCATCCCCGTTCACGTGGAATACCGGGCTGAGCGTGGTCTTGGCCACATCGGTGCAATAAGTGCTTGAGCGCGCATCGAGGTAGTTGGTGGTAAATCCGATCTGGTTGTTGATCACCACGTGGATGGTGCCACCCGTACGATAGCCGGTGAGCTCCGACATCTGCAGCACTTCGTAAACGATACCCTGCCCTGCGATCGAAGCGTCGCCATGGATCAGGATGGGTGCCAGGCGCTTGTAGTCGCCCTTATAATCCTTGTCGATCCTTGCCCGCGCGATGCCTTCAACCACGGGATCGACAGCCTCAAGGTGCGAGGGGTTTGGCGAAAGCGTCAGCTTCAGCTCCCTGTCGCCGGATTTTCGGGCTGTTGTGAATCCCAGGTGGTATTTTACGTCGCCGAGCAGGTATTCTTCCTCATATTCGGCACCTTCAAATTCGTGGAAAAGCTCTTCATAGGGTTTACCCAGGAAGTTGGCCATCACGTTGAGCCTGCCCCTGTGCGGCATGCCGATAACGAACTCCCTGATCCCGAGCTCCGCACCGGTGCGGGTGATGGCATCAAGTGCAGGAATAAGTGCTTCGGCACCTTCAAGGCTGAAACGCTTCTGCCCCGGGAATTTCCTGTGGATAAACTTCTCGAACAGGACAGCCCTGCTGACCAGTTCCAGGATGGCTTTCTTATCTTCCCGGCTGAAGGATGGCATGTTGCGTGCATCCTCCATTTTCTTCTGAAGCCATCCTACCACTTCGGGATGCCGAATATAAATGTATTCAACGCCTATCGAACCGCAATAGGTCTGCTCAAGATGGGCTATGATATCCGTCAACCTGGCCGGGCCGATGCCAATGGCATTGCCTGCCTGGTATACCGTCTGAAGGTCACTTTCGGTGAATCCGAAGTTCTGGTAATCCAGGGTTGGCGTATATTTCCTCCTGGTCCTTACCGGGTTGGTAAGGGTAAACAGATGGCCGCGCTGCCGGTAAGCATTGATCAACTGCAGCACCTTGAACTCGGAGGGGTATTCCTTCCCGGTAACGGGCTTTGGCTTGTAATCCTGGCGGGCAAACTCAAAACCTTCAAAGAAATTCCTCCAGTCGGCGGATACCGATGAGGGGTCGTTGAGGAAGTCCTGGTAAAGCTTGTCAATGGCGTCAGGATCGGAACTGTTTATGAAGGACCTGGTATCCATGTTGCGTGGGTATACAGACCTGCAAAGGTATGAATAATTAAGAATGGTTCAAAATAATATCTTAAACAACCGGATGGATAAAGTGTTCAGTAAAAAAAAGCCCTGCCGGAATATCCGGAAGGGCTTCTTTATGGATAAATTTTGATTACAGATCGCTATCAGTCCGGGATAATTGCTTCAACCGGGCAAACATCTGCGCATGATCCGCAGTCAGTGCATACGTCAGGATCAATTACGTAAATATCACCTTCAGAGATCGCCTCAACGGGGCATTCGTCGATGCAGGTTCCGCATGCTGTACAGTCGTCTGTGATTTTGTAAGCCATAATCGTTTGATTTTTTAATGAAATAATAGTTTTGTGCAAATATACAGTACATATCCGATATGGTAGTTTGAAATTGGCTTGGGCATGATTAATTTATTTCATTTCTAAATAATTTTGTCTTTTATAAAACACTGGTTTCCATGTGTGATATGATACCCTTGAAAATGTTAAAAATTATATGGATTTAACGGGGTTTAATATATAAAACTTATAACTTTGCCGGGTGAAAAACCATGAAGCATAATGTCGAAAAAAACAAGTAAAGTAATCGAGCTGGATGCTGTTGTCGTGAAGTTTGCCGGTGATTCGGGAGATGGTATGCAGCTTAGCGGAAGCCAGTTTTCTGACACCTCAGCCTTCGCGGGTAATGACCTGGCAACATTTCCTGATTATCCCTCTGAGATCCGTGCCCCGCAGGGCACGATAGCCGGTGTTTCCGGATTTCAGCTGCACATAGGGCATAAGGAAGTGGCCACACCGGGCGATCTTGCCGATGTGCTTGTAGCCCTGAACCCCGCTGCATTAAAAGCGAATATGAAGTGGGTTAAGCCAGGTGCAACGATCATCATCGATATCGATAATTTTGACAATAAATATTATAAAAAGGCGGGTTTTATCGAAGACCCGCTCGGTGACGGGACCCTGGACGGATTCAACGTGGTGAAGGCCCCGATCACCCAGCTGAGCAAAGCTTCCGTAAAGGACCTTGGCGTAGATCCGAAGTCGGCCGAAAGGACCAAGAACCAGTTCGCGCTGGGCATACTTTACTGGCTGTTCAATAAGGACCTGAAGTTCGGAGAAGAGTTCATTGACAACAAGTTCGGCGGCAAGAAGCCTATCCTGGCCGAAGCCAATAAAAGGGTGCTGCGTGCCGGTTATAACTATGCCGAGACCGTGGAAGCCCTCAGGACGACCTACCAGATCAACCCGATCAAGAACAGGAAAGGGAGGTTTTGCAACATCACGGGCAACATTGCCACGGCCTGGGGGCTGATGGCGGTTGCCGAAAAAGCCGGGCTTGAACTTTTCCTTGGCTCATACCCCATCACACCCGCATCTGAAATTTTACAGGAACTTTCGGGGATGAAGCATTTCGGTGTGAAGACCTTCCAGGCCGAGGATGAGATCGCCGGCATCAATTCCGCCATAGGCGCCAGTTTTGCCGGTGCCTTGGCCGTTACGACCACCTCCGGCCCCGGCCTTGCCCTTAAAGGGGAAGCGATCGGCCTGGCCGTGATCACGGAGTTACCCATCGTGATCGTCGATGTACAGCGTGGCGGACCGGCTACTGGGTTGCCGACGAAGCCTGAACAGTCTGACCTGATGCAGGCTTTGTTCGGACGCAACGGTGAAAGCCCGTGCGTGGTCCTTGCGGCCAGCACCCCTGCCAACTGTTTTCACTACGCCTTTATGGCAGGAAAGATCGCACTCGAGCACATGACCCCGGTCATCCTCCTCACCGACGGCTACCTTGCCAACGGTTCGGAACTCTGGAATGTTCCGGTGATCAAGGAAATGCCGGACATCAAGCCTCCTTTTGTAGAAGACAACAGCGATTACCAGCCCTATGCCAGGAATCCCGAAAACCTCGCAAGGTATTGGGCGCTTCCCGGGCAGGAAGGCCTGCGCCACCGCGTTGGCGGCCTTGAGAAGGAAGATATAACCGGTGTGGTTTCGCATAATCCCCTGAACCACGAAAAGATGGTACGCCTCAGGGAAGAAAAGGTGCAGCGCGTGGCAAAATATATCCCCGACCTCGAAGTTTCGGGCCCTGACGAAGGCGACCTGCTGGTTGTTGGGTGGGGGGGGACTTACGGTGCACTGATTTCAGCCGTAAAAGACCTGCAGGAAGAAGGAAAGAGCATAAGCCTGGCTCAGTTCAATTACATCAAGCCCCTGCCGGAAAATACAGCCGAAGTGTTTACCCGCTTTAAAAAGATCATTGTTTGCGAGATCAACATGGGGCAATTCGTCAATTACCTCAGGATGAATTTCCCGGGAACCGAATTTATGCAATACAACAAGATACAGGGCCTGCCGTTCATGATATCGGAACTTAAGAAAAAATTCAATCAAATTCTGGAGGGATAAGTGATGGAAGAACTGATCAAGACCAAACAATACGAAACCACCAAAGAGGATTACAAAAGCGACCAGGAGGTAAAATGGTGTGCCGGGTGTGGCGATTATGCCATACTCTCAGCCATCCAGAGTACCCTCGTTGAAAGTAACGTAAGAAAAGAAGACGTGGTATTCGTTTCGGGGATCGGATGTTCCTCCAGGTTCCCTTACTATATCAATACCTATGGCTTCCATGGCCTGCACGGCAGGGGGGCAGCCATCGCCTCCGGCATCAAGGTGGCCAACCCAAAGCTCGATGTATGGCACATCACCGGCGACGGCGACAGCATGGCCATCGGGGGAAACCATTTCATCCATGCGGTAAGGCGAAATATCAACATGAACATCATCATCTTCAACAATAAGATATACGGGCTGACCAAAGGCCAGTATTCGCCCACTACGCCGCGCGGAAGCATTACCAAGACCTCCCCCGACGGAACCATCGAGAACCCCTTTAAGCCGGGCGAACTGACCATGGGTGCCCAGGGGACCTTCTTTGCCAGGGTGGTGGATACCGAACCAAAGCGGATGAAGGAAGTCTTCCTGGCTGCGACAAGGCATCGCGGGACCTCTGTTGTTGAGGTGTTACAGAATTGTGTGATCTTCAACAACAGGATACATAATGAGATCACGGGCAAGGATGTAAGGGACGATCACCAGATCCACCTTGAACACGGTAAGCCGATGATCTTCGGAAAGAACAATGAGAAAGGGCTTGTACTGCGCGGCTCCAGGTTTGAGGTCGTGACCATTGGGAAGAACGGTATTACCGAAAAGGATATCCTCGTTCATGATGCCAACAACCCTGATGATACCACGCACTATATGCTGGTACGGATGACCCTGCCGTAATACCCTGTGGCTACTGGTGTTATTCGATCGTGTGAATGTAATAAGACCTACGAATCGGAACTCGAAATGCAGATGAAAACGGCCAGGGACAGGTCGAAGATGAAATCAGTGCAGGACCTGGTCGAAAAGAATTCATTCTTTGTGAAGTAGATCGCAGCACCCTTTTATTCCTTGATGTTTTTTTTGGTTGTCAGGCTGCCGGATAACCGTTAAATTTGTATTGTGATCAGGCGGTTCGTAACATTTGTCGAGGAGAATGACCTTTTCTCCGCCACCGACAGGGTGCTCCTTGCCATCAGCGGGGGCATCGACTCCATGGTGATGGCCGAGTTATTTTATCGTGCGGGATACCGGTTCGCTTTTGCCCATTGTAATTTCCACCTCAGGGGTGAGGATGCCGATGCCGACCAGCGCTTCGTTGAAGATGCGGCCCGTCGCTATGGGACTGAATGTTTCGTAAAAGGTTTCGATACCCTTCAGATCGCCACGGAAACAGGCCAATCGGTCCAGATGGTCGCCAGGCAGCTTCGTTACCAGTTTTTTGAGGAAGTAGCAGTTGAGCGTGGGTTCAGCCATATCGCCACGGCCCATCACCTTGATGACCAGACGGAGACCTTCTTCATCAACCTGATGAGGGGATGCGGTATTGCAGGCCTACACGGGATCAGCCTCAGGCAGGGAAAGGTGGTCAGGCCGCTGATGTTCGCTTTCCGCCGCGATATAGAGGAATTTGCCAGGACGCAAGGCATCCCTTTCAGGGAAGACCGGTCGAACCAGGAACTCAAGTATGCCCGGAACATCATCCGCCATAAGGTCATCCCCGAATTTGAGGGAATGAACCCCTCGTTCAGGGAGGCGATGGCGGCTACTGTTGCCAGGATCAGGGATGCCGAGGCGATATATCGGCAAAAGGTCAGCTTGGCCAGGGAAGAAATGCTTGAACAGGATGGTGAGGTTGTGATGATCGATATTGGCAGGCTTCACAAGCTGGATCCCCTGCCGGGATACCTTTATGAGCTTATCTCCATTTTTGGTTTCGGGGAGGATGATGTCACAAATATCCTCAGGGCCCTGAAAGGCATCCCCGGGAAACAATTCCTCAGCAGCACCCACAGGCTGGTCATCGACAGGGAAAAGATCCTGATCTCTCCGCTGAATGATAGTACCGGCCTGCCGGAGATTCCTATCAGGAAAGGGGATACCTCCGTCGAATTTCCGGTACATTTGTCGATCAGGTACCATGATGCGGACAACTACAGCATCAAAGCCGATAAAAATACTGCAGCCTTCGACATGGACATGCTTTCCTTTCCGCTCCTGCTGCGTCCATGGCGACGGGGCGACACCTTCATCCCCCTCGGGATGAAAAATCGAAAGAAGGTCAGCGACCTCCTCATCGATGAAAAGATCTCCCTTCCCGAAAAGGAAAGGGTCATGGTCCTCTGCTCCGGCGATGAGATCGTATGGGTGGCCGGATTGCGGATCAGCAATGGTGCCAGGATCACACCCGGTACCCGTAAGGTGCTCGAGATCAGCGTGGAAAAGCGACACTGACATCCGGTTGCAACACGGCTGGAGGCCCTCATGCTTAACATTTTTTAAGACATAAAAATCCAATAAATGCTGCCGGGAACTATCTATCTATCTATATTTCTTTTATTTTTGCCCACTCAAAACCATAGCGCATGAATATCACACGATCACTGAAAGGTTTCAGGTTCCTCCTTGTTTTTGTTGCAGCATTACTGACTACATCGATGGCATGGTCGCAGATCCTTGAGCCGGTAAAATGGAGTTTTTCGAGCGAAAAGACCGGCGATACGGAAGCCGTGCTCATCTTCAGGGCTGAGATTGAAACGAACTGGCACCTGTATTCTCAGGATATCCCCATGGCCCCGCCGGCAACCACCTTTGTGTTCGAAGGCGACACCACGCTGTATGAACTGGTGGGCAGTGTGACAGAGTCGGAAACGATAGAGGAATTCGATCCGAACTTCGACATGGTGCTGAAATACTTTTCGGATGAGGCGGTCTTTCAACAGAAAATCAAACTTTTGACGACTGAACCCGTTACGGTGAAGGGGTACCTCAATTACATGTGTTGCGACGACAAGCAATGCCTGCCGCCCGAGGATGTGGAGTTCGAGTTTGCTTTCAATGGAGCCGTGGTGATGACCGAAGCTGCCGAAGCGGAGTTAAGCGAGGGTGAATACAAGCCCACTACGGTGATCATCGAGGACAAGAGCGTGCTGGAGGAGATGAAGATCGAAGAGCTGGAATACTCATCCATCTGGGAACTCTTCATCTTCGCATTTATCGCCGGCCTTGCTGCCATCCTCACGCCCTGCGTGTTCCCGATGATCCCCATGACCGTGAGTTTTTTCATGCACGATGGCGACAAGAAGGCTAAAGGGAAGTTCCAGGCCATCGTGTTCGGGATCTCCATCATCCTTATCTATACCATCATCGGTACCCTCATCGCCCTCACCCTGGGCGTGAACTTTGCCAACTGGCTTTCCACGCACTGGCTGCCCAATATCCTGTTCTTCCTCATCTTCGTGATCTTCGCGGCATCCTTCTTCGGGATGTTCGAGATCACGCTGCCCAGCTGGATGATCAACAAGTCGGACCAGCGGGCCGAGAAAGGAGGGATCACGGGACCTTTCTTCATGGCCTTCACCCTGGTGCTGGTCTCTTTCTCCTGTACCGGGCCACTGGTGGGTACAGTACTGGTACAGTCTGCCACCGGGGCCTGGCTGGAACCCATCATCGGGATGCTGGGATTTTCGCTGGCTTTTGCGCTGCCATTTACCATATTCGCTTTCTTCCCTGGCTGGCTGAACCGCATGCCCAAATCGGGCGGATGGCTGAACTCGGTAAAGGTGGTGCTGGGCTTCCTAGAGCTTGCCCTCGGGCTGAAATTCCTCAGCATTGCCGACCAGACCTACCACTGGGGCCTGCTCGACCGTGATGTGTACCTGGCCATCTGGATCGTGATCTTCGTGCTCATGGGCTTCTACCTGCTGGGCAAGATCAAGTTTGCCCACGACAGCGACGTGAAGTTCATCAGCGTGCCGCGGCTGGCCTTTGTCATCATCACCTTCTCATTCGTGATGTACCTTATCCCCGGCATGTTCGGGGCACCCCTGAAGTTCCTGTCGGGATACCTGCCTCCTGCGCAGACCCATGACTTCGACATGAATGCCATCGTGCGGGAGAACGTCAAGATGATAGCCCCTGAAGACAAAACGGCTGCCTGCGGGCCGGCCAAATACCATGAATTCCTGCACCTTCCGCACGGGCTCGAAGGGTATTTCGACTACGAACAGGCCCTGTCCTGTGCCAAAAAGCTGAACAAGCCCATCTTCATTGACTTCACCGGTCATGGTTGCGTAAACTGCCGCGAGATGGAAGCCAACGTATGGTCCGATCCGAAGGTGCTGAAGCGCCTCCAGGAAGATTATGTGGTCGTGGCACTCTATGTCGACGACAAGACGGTCGTTTCAGAAGACGAATGGGTGCTGTCAAGTGTCGACGGGAAGCTGAAGAAGACGATCGGTAAGATCTATGCCGACCTCCAGATCCATAATTTCAACATCAATGCCCAGCCGTATTATGTGCTCCTCGGCCACGACGGGGAGATCCTGGCCAAGCCCAGGGCCTACAACCTCGATGTGGATGCCTTTGTGAAATTCCTCGACGATGGCAGGATGAAATTCGAGGAATTATACGGTATGAGTTATTAAAAATTTTTTTGATGAGGGATAAAAAAAATCCCCCGGCATTCCGGGGGATTTTTTTATTTCATCATTTCCGCGAAGTACCTGTAGAAATGCGGTATGGTCTCGATCCCGTTGAAGAACTGTTCGAGCGGGTAGTTCTCGTTGGGTGAGTGTATGGCATCCGATTCGAGCCCGAAGCCCATGAGGATGGATTTGATCCCCAGGATCTGTTCGAAGGTGGAGATGATCGGGATGCTGCCGCCGCTGCGCACTGGAACGGGTTTCCTGCCGTAGACTTCGGTATATGCCTTTTCAGCAGCCCGGTAAGCGATCATGTCGGTGGGGGAGACGTACCCCTGTCCGCCGTGCAGGGCCTTTACCCGTACCTTGACACAGGGTGGCGCGATGGCTACGAAATGTTTCTCGAAAAGCTCAGCGATCTTATGGTGGTCCTGGTGCGGTACCAGCCTCATGGAGATCTTGGCATGGGCTTTCGATGCGATCACGGTCTTGGCCCCTTCGCCGGTGTAGCCGCCCCAGATGCCGTTCACATCCAGCGAGGGGCGTATCCCCGTGCGTTCGTTGGTGCTGTAACCTTTTTCACCCCAAACTTCCTCGATGTCGAGGGCTTTCTTGTATGCCTCAAGGTTGAAGGGGGCCTTGGCCATCTCTGCCCGTTCCTCGTCGCTGATGATCTCCACATCATCGTAAAACCCCGGAATGGTGATCACGTTGTCCTCATCGGTGAGCGAGGCGATCATCTTCGTGAGAATGTTGATGGGATTGGCCACGGCGCCGCCGAAGAGCCCGGAATGAAGGTCCTTGTTCGGGCCCGTCACCTCAACCTCCATGTAGGCAAGGCCGCGAAGGCCTGTGGTGATGGACGGGATATCGCGGGCGATCATACTGGTGTCTGAAACAAGGATGATATCAGCCTTCAGCATGTCCTTATGTTCTTCACAGAATTTGCCCAGGCTGGGTGAACCTACTTCTTCTTCACCCTCTATCATGAACTTGACGTTGCAGGGCAGGGTGCCGGTGTTCACCATGAGCTCAAAAGCCTTGGCATGCATGAAGGCCTGGCCCTTGTCGTCGTCGGCCCCACGGGCCCAGATCTTGCCGTCGCGGATCTCCGGCTCAAAGGGATCGCTCTTCCAGAGCTCGAGCGGGTCGACGGGCATCACGTCGTAGTGACCGTATACCAGAACGGTGGGGGCCGACGGATCGACGGTCTTCTCCCCGTAAACCACGGGATTGCCTTCCGAAGGCATGACCTCCGCCTTGTCGGCACCAGCCTTGAGGATCGCCTCCTTCCAGTATTCGGCTGCCTTGAGCATATCGCCCTTGCGGGCCGATTCGGAGCTGATCGATGGGATCCTGATCAAACCAAAAAGTTCGTCAAGGAAACGGTCCCTGTGTTCATCAATATACTTCTTTACATGTTCCATAGTGTTTGTTTGAAGATTAATATATGATATAATTATTGATTCATTATTGTATCAGGCATCCGGCATCAGGCATCAGGCATCAGGTATCAGGCATCTAGCACCAGGCATCAGGCATCAGGCATCTGGCATCAGGCATCAGGCATCCGGCATCTTGTATCCGGCATCTGGTATCTGGTATCTGGTATCCGGCATCTGGCATCTGGCATCTGGCATCTGGCATCTGGCATCTGGCCACATATTTCCCCAAAAATACGAATTCCTGCCCTAATGGAGGACCATCGCGTACCAATAATCCATATTTTTGCCGGGGTATAAACATGTTTATGATGGAAAAGATCAGGGTTGCGATAAACGGTTTTGGCAGGATCGGCCGGATCACATACAGGGCCATGGTGCCCAATGAACATATGGAGCTCGTGGCGGTGAATGACCTGTCGTGCCCGCCCACGCTGGGCCATCTCTTCAAGTACGATTCGGTGCACCGCGCCTTCAACGGTGAGGTGGACTGGGACGACAGCCACCTATACATCAACGGCAAGAAGATCAGGGTGCTGAAGGAGGAGGATCCCGGCAGGCTGCCCTGGAAAGAGCTCGGCATCGATGTGGTGATCGAGTCCACGGGGGTTTATGCCAACAGGGAGAATGCCATCCGGCACGTCACGGAGTCGGGGGCCCGCAAGGTCATCATTTCGGCCCCGGCTAAGGGCGAGAGCGACGGTGTACCCTATGTGGTGCTCGGGGTGAACGACCACGTGATCGACAGGAACGATGTGATCATCTCCAATTCATCCTGCACCACCAACAATGTGGCTCCGCTCATCATGATCCTCGACAGGCTCTGGGGGATCGAGAAAGGGTTCATCACCACGGTGCATTCCTATACCCGCGACCAGAACCTGCTCGACGCGCCCCACAAGGACCTGCGCAGGGCCCGGGCTGCAGCCTATTCCATCGTCCCTACCACGACAGGTGCCGCGAAGGCCGCCACCCACATCTTCCCCCACCTGGAAGGCAACCTGGGCGGGGCAGGCATCAGGGTGCCGGTGCCCGACGGGTCGCTCACCGACCTTACCTGTACCCTTGCCAAACCGGCCAGTGTCAGGGAGATCAACGCTGCCTTCAAGGAAGCCTCCGAAACCTCCCTTAAAGGCATACTGCAATACACCGAGGATCCTATCGTATCCGTGGATGTGATCGGGAACCCCCATTCGGCCATTTTCGATGCCGGCCTCACGGCGGTGCTCGGCGACAAGAACAAGCTGGTGAAGGTAGTGGCCTGGTACGACAACGAGATGGGCTATGCCCACCGCCTGGTCGAACTGGTCGAACGTTTCGTATAATATTCATTTGCCGGACATAATATTCGTTAACGGCTTCCGGTATCTGGCATCTGGGATCTGGTATCTGTTATCCGGTATCCGCCATCTTTCAGATGTATTTGAAATACTTCCTTAATTTCCCTAACTTTATCAACATGAAAACCATCAGATCAATGATGACTATGGCAGCCATGGCCTGCCTGGTCATG
>JAXGTH010000042.1:0-19776 GCA_040775045.1 Bacteroidales bacterium | reverse complement strand
TTTCATACCCGGTCATTCAAGGGCGATCGGGAGGACAGGGACATCCTATGTTGATGATTTTGAAGGGGCCAAATCCACGATCGACCTGAAGAACTACGGCACCTGGTTCCTGGCCAGTACACCCCAGGGACAGCCCGACCTTTTCCCCGAAACCAATATCACCGGAGCCCTCAGTTTCAAGACTCAGATCGATTACGGGAAGAACAGGGCCAAGATGGCATGGTACATCATCGACCCGCTGTTCTACGACAGGAACAGTTCCCTGGTGCCCCCCAATGTAACGAAAGATGAGTTGTCGAAGAATTCGGTGAGGCAGGTGCTGGAAACAGAAGTTTTTCCGAACAAGGATATACCGAGCGGAACCCCGACAAATATTGCCGTATTCAATCTTGCCTATTATCCGTCGGAGCGTGGCCCCTACAACTTTGATGTCAACCCGGGTTCCTACAGCCAGGGTATCGACGCCAACGGGAACCTCAATGCCCCCGAAACCCGCTGGGCAGGGATCATGCGGAAGATCGAGTCGACGGATTTCGAGGCCACCAACGTGGAATACATCGAATTCTGGATGATGGATCCCTTCTCGGAGGATTCTACCAATAAGGGGAAGCTGTATTTCAACCTGGGCGATATCTCAGAGGATGTGCTGCGCGATTCCAGAAAGTCATATGAGAACGGCCTTCCCACAACGGCCGAAGTGGTCAATGTCGACACCACGGGCTGGGGAAGGGTACCTAACATACAGGCCCTGGTCGAATCATTCGATACCGATGAAGCCTCCAGGCAGTACCAGGATGTGGGTTACGACGGGCTGGGCGATCCCGACGAGCGGCTCTTTTATTCTGCCGATGGCCTCCATGCCTTCCTCGATACCATCGCTTCCGTTTACGGGCCCAATTCGCAGGCCTACCAGGAAGCATTCCAGGACCCCTCGTCCGACAACTACCATTATTTCAGGGGCAGCGACTATGATGAGGACCCCAGGTTCGGAAGTGTACTCGAACGCTACAAGAACTTCAATGGCCCCGACGGGAACTCACCCACCGACGCCCAAAACCCGGAGACTTACCCCACGGCCGCCACTACCCTGCCCGACGTGGAAGATCTTAACCGTGACAACACGCTAAGCGAAACCGAAAGGTATTTCCAGTATGAGATCGAGCTTGATCCCGACAAGATGGTGGTGGGAGAGCAGTATATTACAGATGTATATCTGGCACAGGGCATACAACTCCCAAACAACAAGGTGACCAGCACCAAGTGGTACCAGTTCAAGATACCCGTCAGCCAGCCTGACCGTGCCGTTGGGGGCATCAAGGATTTCAAGTCGATCCGTTTCATGCGTATGTTCATGAAGGACTTCGAGCGGCCGGTGGTGCTAAGGTTTGCCACCTTCGAACTTGTCAGGGGCGAATGGAGGAAATACCAGCATTCGCTGCTGGCTGCCGGCGAATACATTCCAGATGATATCCAGGCCCTGACCACCTTCGACGTCTCGACGCTCAATATCGAGGAAAACGGCTTCAGGCAGCCTGTCCCCTACGTGATCCCTCCGGGGATCGAAAGAGAGATCAACCTGGGTACCACCAACCTGATCAGGCTCAACGAGCAGTCGATGGTGATCAATGTCTGCGACCTGGTGGATGGCGATGCCAGGGCGGTATACAAGACCACCGATTTCGATTTCCGACAGTACAAGAAACTCAAGATGTTCGCGCATGCCGAGAAGTCGATCGAGTCGCAGGACCTTGAATACGGCGACCTGACCGTCTTCATCAGGATAGGGTCCGACTTCACGGAGAACTATTATGAATACGAGATCCCGCTGACCTTCACGCCCTGGGGAACCCCGGCTACCGACCCGGAAAGCATCTGGCCGGCTGCCAACAATTTCGATATCGACCTGGAAAAACTGGTCGGTGTGAAACACCGCCGCAACATTGCCATGCGGCAGGCGGGTTCAGGGGTCAGCCTCACCTTCCCTTATGTTGAATATTCAGGCGATCACAGGATCACCGTGCTGGGTTCGCCTACCATCAGCGATGTGAAAACCATCATGATTGGGGTGAGGAACCCGAAGAAACCCGGGGAGGTGGACCTGGTACCCATCTGTGCGGAAGTGTGGGTGAACGAGCTGCGCCTTACCGACTTCAACAAGCAGGGAGGATGGGCCGCTACGACGACCCTTCAGGCACAGCTGGCCGATTTCGGGCAGGTGACGGTTGCGGGGATGCACAGCTCAGCGGGCTTTGCCAGCCTGGACAGCAAGATCAGCGACGTTAACCTGGAAGCGGTCACACAGCTCGACATATCGACCGACCTCGAGCTGGGCAAGTTCTTCCCGGAAAAGGCAGGCATCAGGGTCCCCATGCATTTCGATTATTCCGAGACTCACATCACACCTGAATATAACCCGCTCGACCCTGACATCCAGCTGCAAGACGATCTTGATTCGTACGTGAGGAAGGAAAGCCAGGATTCGGTAAAACGCCTTGTGGTGGATTACACCCAGCGCAAGAACATCAACTTCATGAATGTGCGGAAAGACCGCGTGGGGGGTACCGGGAAGCCGCAACTCTGGGATATTGAGAACTTCAATTTCACCTACGCCTACTCAGAGGTCTATAACCGAAACATCGATATTGAATACGACCTCCTGCAGGAATACAGGGGAGGCTTCGGGTATAATTTTGCACTGGCCCCGAAAAACGTGAAACCGTTCGAAAAGATCGGTTTCATCTCCAAAACGAAGGCCCTGCAGATCATCAAGGATTTCAATTTCTATTACCTTCCCAAATCATTCAGTTTCAACACCGAATTGCATCACACTTACGGTGAGATGAAGCTCAGGGACAAGAGCCTCGGGTTGATCAAGATCAGGCCCACCTTTAACAAGACCTGGGACTGGGACCGCAAGTACGACCTGAAATTTGACCTTGCCAAGTCGTTGAGCCTGCAGTACAATGCCATTGCCAATGCCTACATCGACCCCGCACCCGGGAGCAAGAACAAGAACAGTGAATGGTACGACCAGGAGGCCAGGGATACGGTCAGCGTGAAGGACCAGATCTTCAGTTTCGGGAGGATGAACCGTTACGTGCAGAATTTCTCGGTCAATTATGCCATCCCGATCGACAAGCTGCCTTTCCTGGAATGGGTCACCGCCACTTTTGCCTACCAGGCCAGTTACAGCTGGACGGCATCGCCCTTATCGATACAGTCGAGGCTCGGGAACCAGATAGAGAACAGCAGGACGGTGCAGCTGAACGGGAACCTGGCATTTGACAAGCTGTATAACAAGTCGCCCTACCTCAAGAAGCTGCTGAGGCCCAAGAACCAGCGTGAGCGGGGAGGGCCTGCCCCGAGGCAACGGAGCCGGCCGGAGCAGCAACAGGAGCAGGAAGAAATCGAATCCGACACCCTGGAAAAGCCGAGGGTGAACTATGCAAAGATCATCGGTGAAGGTTTGCTCAAGGTTGTTCTCGGGATCAAGAAGACGACGATCACGTATTCGCAGAGCACGGGGACCGGCATCCCGGGGTTCCTCCCCGAGCCTCAGATCCTGGGAAGTCGCTGGAGCGACGGGGCCCCGGGCCTGGGTTTCACATTCGGGAGCCAGAAGGACCTGCGGCAGGAGGCGGCGGATAAGGGATGGATCACCCGCGACTCAACCCTCAACCAGCCATACCTGAAAAAGTACCAGGATGCCTTTGTGTTCAGAACCACCATAGAACCTGTAACGGATCTGAAGATCGAGGTCACGGCCGACAGGAATTATTCCGAGAACCACCAGGAATATTACCGGTTCGCCGACTCTCTCGATGCTTTCAATTCATTCTCGCCGACGGATGCAGGAAGTTTCAGCATTTCCTATATCACCTGGGGGACAGCCTTTGAAAAGGAATCGGATGACCATATTTCCGAGACTTTCCAGCGGATGAAGGACCTCCGGCCCGAAATCGCCGAACAACTCGCACGGGAAAATCCCAACTGGAATGGCAACTATGTTTACGACAGTCTTACAGGGGAGAGCTATCCTGAGGGTTACGGCCCCACTTCGCCCGAGGTGCTCAGGCCTGCTTTCCTTGCTGCCTATTCCGGCAGGGGTGGCACGAAGGCCAACATGGACTATTTCCCAACATTCCCCCTGCCGAACTGGAGGATTACATACAGCGGCCTCTCAAAAATCGAATTCATTGCACGTTTCCTGCAGAAGATGACCGTTTCGCATAGTTACAGTTCCACTTACTCGATCAATTCCTTCAGGTCGAATGTGAATTATGTGGAGGCGAACGGTTACCCGTCACAAAGGCAACAATTCTCATCCGATTACATTCCCAGGTATGATTTCGGACAGATATCGATTGTGGAACAATTCTCCCCGCTGTTCGGCATCGACATGACATTGCACAACAGCCTCTCCACAAGGTTCGAACTGAAAAAGTCACGGAACCTTACCCTGAGTTTCGCAAACAACCAGGTTACGGAAGTCAAAACGAATGAGCTAATCGTTGGGCTCGGTTACAGGATCAAGAGCCTTGGATTCAGCATCCGGGCACTTGGCGGGGGAGGCAGGAAAACACGTCTGGAGAGCGATGTCGACATCAAGGTCGACTTCTCCATCAGGAGCAACAAGACCGTGTTGAGAAGGATCGATGAGGACATCAACCAGGTATCGGCCGGGCAGAAGATCTTTTCGATCAACACTTCGATCGATTATATGCTCAACCAGAATTTGAGCATACGGCTGTTCTTCGACAAGATCATCAATAATCCCTTCGTTTCGAACCAGTACCGCAATTCAACCACCAACGGGGGGATCAGCCTGAGGTTCTCGCTTTCGCAGTAATTTCGACTGCACGGGATCCATTTTTCCAGTATGCTCTTCCGGCAGTTGATAACGCGATCCATAAAAAGTGCCGATGTGGCCTTTTCAATTCCAAAAATCCCTATTTTTGCCATATCAAATTAAAACCAGGACAAAATGAATATCCCCGACAATCTTAAGTACACCAAAGACCACGAATGGATCAAAGTGAACGGTGAAGAAGCCGTGATCGGCATTACCGAATTTGCCCAGAAAGAACTCGGCGACATTGTTTTTATCGAAGTAGAAACGGAGGGTGAAACCCTTGATGCAGGGGAAACTTTCGGAACCATTGAAGCAGTGAAGACCGTTTCGGACATGTTCATGCCCGTAGGGGGAGAAGTACTTGAATTCAATGCAGGGCTGGAGGCAAATCCCGAAACCGTGAACAAGGATCCTTACGGGGATGGCTGGATCATCAGGATCAGGATCGCTGATCCGTCGGAAATTGACAACCTCCTTGATGCAGCTGCTTACGGGGAACTGATCGAAGCCTGATCGCTTCATGTTCAGGAAACCTTTATTGCCGGGGATCCTGTGGACCCTTGTGATCGCCCTGCTCACCCTGATGCCCGGAAATTATGTTCCCAGGGTAATTACATTCCTTGACTGGCTGAGCGCCGACAAGGTGCTGCACTTTCTCCTTTTTGGTATATATCTCTACCTGCTGACCGAAGGTTTCCACAGGCAAACGGGATCATCTTTGCTGAGCAGATATGCTGTAATCTGGGGACTTGTTATTGGCATAATTTTTGCATTTCTCATTGAGGTTATGCAAAGGCACGTCATCCCCGGCAGGAACGGGAACATATACGATTTCCTGGCCGATCTGGCGGGTAGCCTGCTAGGGGTTGCGTGCTGGTACATCGCCGGAAAAATTGGAAATAAAAAATTGCGCTCATCCGAAAAATATAATTAATTTAGCCATCCGGTCCAGATCCCGGAAAGAAATTGAAAACTAGAAGCCATGGAAGAAAAAAAATCACCGAAGGCTGATCTTGAGAACAAAAAGATCATCTTTACCCAAGTGGGACTGATCATCGCACTGGCTGTCATTTTGTTTGCCTTTGAATGGAAATCATACGACAAGTCCGTCGAGGGTTTTGGCGAACGTATTGTGGAAGATATCCCTGAGGAGATCATCCCGATCACCGAACAGGAGGTTAAGCCACCTCCGCCGCCACCTCCGCAAAAGGTGGTACAGATCAACGTGGTTGACGACGATGTGGAAGTGGAGGATGACATCATGATCGATGTGGAAGCCGATGAGACTACCATTGTTGAAGAATTCGTACCTATCCAGGTAGAGGAAGAGGTTGTGGAAGAAGCTCCTATCTTCACCGTTGTTGAATCCATGCCTGAATTCCCCGGCGGGATGCAGGAGCTGTACACCTTCCTTGGGAACAATATCAAATACCCTGTTATGGCCAAGGAAAGTGGTATTCAGGGTAAAGTTTACGTAACCTTCGTTGTCGAGGTCGATGGTTCCATTACCGATGTCCGTGTACTCAGGGGTATCGGAGGCGGTTGTGATGAGGAAGCCATCAGGGTTGTGCAGAGCATGCCTAAATGGACACCAGGCAAGCAGAGGGGCAAGCCGGTCAGGGTACAGTATAACCTGCCGGTCAGGTTCACCCTTCAGTAAACCAGCCTCAAGAGGATAAAAAAAATCCCTGCCGTGCACGGCAGGGATTTTTTATTTTCCGGATGAATGCCCGTCAGCCGCATTTTGAATAGCCGCAGTTGGAACAGGTCAGGCATCCCTCCTTGTACATGAGTGTACCTTCGTGGGTACATTCAGGGCAGACGGCCTCCTTGGCTATGGTCCCGTCGGGGATGTATTTCTTCAGGGCCCTGACAACACCATTTTTCCATGTGTTGATCGACTGGCTGTCGAGTATAAGGTTATCGACCAGGTCGACAACGAAATGAAGTGGCATGCCATGCCTGAGGATCCCGGAGATCAACTTGGCATAATTCCAGTATTCCTTGTTGAACTGGCGTGACAGGCCCTCCATAATGATCTTGTAGCCATCCTGATCCTCAAAATGGAAATCGTACTGAGTGGCTTTGCTTTTGTCCTTTTTCTTGTTCTTGACCACCTGCCCCTTCTCAACCCATTTGGGAAGGAAGAAGCCTTCGGCCTTACCGGTAAAGATCTCGTAGGGTTTCTGGTTCAGCAGGCCAACCACGGCAACCCATTCCTCGTTATTGTTGAGGAACCTCACCACATCGGCATCCAGTATTCTTGGTCGGGGCGGAGCATTGGTTTCAGGGAATTTGCTTGGTGGCTGTGAAGCATCCTTTTTTTCCTTGCTGACCAGCACACCCGAGCGGG
This sequence comes from Bacteroidales bacterium, assembly GCA_040775045.1. Classification (GTDB taxonomy): domain Bacteria; phylum Bacteroidota; class Bacteroidia; order Bacteroidales; family B18-G4; genus B18-G4. The sequence continues at coordinate 12,571 of JAXGTH010000042.1, read as the reverse complement.
AGCCTTCCCTGTAAATGGTCATCCCCTTACATCCACTTTCCCAGGCTGTCTTGTAGATCTCGCTGACCAGCTCCTCGTTCGCACTTTCGGGAACATTAACGGTGACGCTGATGGAATGGTCGACCCATTTTTGCACCGAGCCCTGCATCTTCACCTTTTTCACCCAGTCGATATCTGCCGAGGTTGCCTTATGATAGGGCGACTGCTTGATGAGCTTTTTCAGTTCTTCATCCTCATAGCCCTTAACTTCTTCCGGGTCGAATCCCTTTTCCCTGAGCCAGGTCTCGAACTTGGGATGGAATACGTTGTATTCTTCCCACGAATCGCCCACTTCATCAGTAAAGGAAACATTTACGTTCTTATCGTTGGGATTGACTTTCCTCCTTCTTTTGTAGGTTACCATGAACACGGGTTCTATCCCGCTGCTGGTCTGTGTGCATATGCTTACGCTGCCCGTTGGGGCGATTGTGAGCATGGCAATATTCCTGCGTCCGTACTTTGCCATATTCTCATAAACGCGGGGGGCACTTTCGCGGATGCGGTTGATGAATGGATTATTTTTTTCCCTTTCGAAATCGAAGATCGGGAACGGGCCGCGTTCTCTTGCAAGGTCGACGGATGAGCGGTACACCTCAATGGCCAGGAGCTTATGTACTTCGGTTGAAAAGTCGATGGCGGCATCGGAGCCGTATCTTGATCCCAGCGCTGCCAGCATATCGCCTTCGGCGGTGATCCCGATGCCGGTCCTGCGGCCTTCCAGGGTCTTCTTCCTGATGTTGTCCCACATATTACGCTCAACCCTTTTGATCTCGAACGATTCGGGGTCGTTATCGATCTTTGCGATGATGGCATCGATCTTCTCGGCCTCGAGGTCGATGATATCGTCCATGATCCGCAAGGCCTTGCGGGCATGATCGGTGAACCTGTCGGAGTTGAAGATGGCATTCTCGGTAAATGGCTCATCCACGTAACTGTAAAGGTTAAGGGCCAGTAACCTGCAACTGTCGTAAGTGCAAAGCGGGATCTCCCCGCAGGGGTTCGTTGAAACCGTTTTAAATCCCAGGTCGGCATAGCAGTCGGGAATGGCTTCCCTGGCGATCGTATCCCAGAAAAGCACACCCGGCTCAGCAGAGGCCCAGGCATTGTGGATGATCTTTTCCCAGAGCTTGCCTGCATCGATCTCCTTTTCGACTATCGGGTTGTTGCCGTCAATGGGGTACTGTTGCTTGTAGGGTTTCTTTTCGATGACCGAATGCATGAACTCGTCGTCGATCTTCACCGAAACATTGGCCCCGGTTACCTTGCCGGCCTCAAGTTTGGCATCGATAAAACGCTCGGCATCGGGATGCTTGATAGAGATGGTCAGCATGAGGGCCCCGCGCCGGCCGTCCTGGGCCACCTCCCTGGTCGAGTTGGAATACCTCTCCATAAAAGGGACGATACCGGTAGAAGTAAGCGCTGAGTTCTTTACCGGGCTGCCCGTAGGCCTGATGTGCGAGAGGTCGTGGCCTACCCCGCCCCGGCGTTTCATCAACTGTACCTGTTCCTGGTCGATCTTGAGTATGCCGCCGTAGGAATCGGAATTGCCTTCATTACCGATGACAAAGCAATTCGACAGGGATGAAACCTGCATATTGTTGCCGATCCCGGCCATCGGGCTTCCCTGGGGGATGATATACCTGAAATCGCGGATGAGCTCGTAAACCTCCCCGGCCGTCATCGGGTTGGGATACTTCTGCTCAATCCTGGCGATCTCGCGTGCGATACGCCAGTGCATATCGTCAGGTGTTAACTCATAGATGTTGCCATCACTGTCCTTCAACGCATACTTGTTCATCCATACGTTGGCAGCCAGCGTATCGCCTTTAAAGTATTCGGTGGCTTTGACCAATACTTCCTCATGGGAATATTTTTTCAATGACCTGCTTTGGTTTACAGGATCCGTGTCCTGCTTTTGGGAGTTCGCATCAGCTAAGGATGCACTTTCTGATTCGCGTTTAGCTTCAATTTTAGTTCTAACCTCCAGTACTTCATCGTAAAAATTTTCCTTTTCCTTTTTAATGTCATTGTCGACATTTACGAAAAGATCATTATTCAGCTCCATAGACTAAATTTTGAAAATTTTTAAATCTCCATCCCTTTAATTTTCAACGGCTTGTAATTCAAGGGGGCTTTGCGGAAAATCCTTACTAATATAAGTTATAATACGGGGGGCGGTTCAATTTTTTATCAACACGAGACCGTTGAAAAATCATAAATGATTGATGACTATGACCGCAGTAAGAGGTTTATGATTTATTAACAATTTTTTGATAAAAAATTAACTTTCGGATAATCTTTGGCAAGGAAAACAAGCCATTCTTAATCACCTGTTTACACGAAAATACAATAACATATCGTTAAATATGTAACAGTATCAATGTGCTTCAAGCCAGTTTTCGCCGGTATTGATTTCTACCACCACGGGAACGCGCATCGGGATGGCCGTGCGCATCTTTTCCTCCACCAGTTTTTTCATGGCCTCCACTTCTTCCCTGTGGGTATCGAAAACCAGTTCGTCGTGCACCTGAAGGATCATTTTGGACCTCAACATTTCGCTTTTCAGGGCCTGATGGATGTTGATCATGGCGATCTTGATCATATCGGCCGAAGAACCCTGTACCGGTGCATTGATCGCGTTTCGCTCGGCAAAGCCCCTGACTGTGGCGTTGGCCGATTTGATATCACGAAGGTAACGCCGCCTGCCCATCATGGTCTCAACATAGCCATGCTGGCGTGCAAAACTGATGGTACGGTCCATGTAATCTTTAACTCCGGGATACTTATCGAAATATTGTTCAATGATATCAGCGGCATCTTTCCTTGGAATATTAAGTCGTTCCGACAGGCCGAAAGCGGATATGCCGTAGACGATCCCGAAGTTGACCGTTTTGGCGGTCCGCCGCATGTCGGGACTGACTTCCTCCACTCCTACCCCGAAGATCCTTGAAGCCGTGGCAGCATGTACATCGAGTCCCTGCACAAAGGTTTCGATCAGTCCTGCATCCTCGCTGAGTTCTGCAATGATGCGCAGTTCGATCTGTGAATAGTCTGCAGCCAGGAGGGTGTAATCTTCATTCCGTGGAACGAAGGCCTTCCGGATCTCCCTGCCACGTTCGGTACGTATCGGGATATTCTGAAGGTTGGGATTGTTGGAGCTCAGCCGGCCCGTGGCCGCCACAGCCTGGTTGTAAGAAGTATGAATCCGGCTGTCGCGGGGATTGATAAGCCTGGGCAGGGCATCCACATAGGTGGATTTGAGTTTCGTAAGCGAGCGGTAATCCAGTATGCTGTTGATGATGGGATGGCTGTCGGCCATCTTCATCAGCACATCTTCGCTGGTGGAATATTGCCGGGTCCTGGTGTATTTCGGCTTTTCGGTCACCTTAAGCTTCTCGTAGAGGATCTCCCCAAGCTGTTTCGGCGACGCGATATTGAAATCCTCACCGGCCATTTGCCTTATTTGTTTCTCAAGTTCAATGATGTCATCCCTGAGTTGGTCGGAAAAATCTTCCAGTGCCGAAGTTTCCAGTTTCACCCCTTCCGCTTCCATGGAGGCCAGCACGGGAACAAGCGGCATTTCGATCTCGCGGAATAGCTTCATCGTGCCCGTTTCTTCCAGCATCGGCTCAAATACTTCCTTCAGTTGCAGGGTAATGTCAGCATCCTCACAGGCATACTCCCTGATCTTCGGCAGGGACACATTACGCATGCTGAGCTGATTCTTCCCTTTGGGACCGATCAGCTCCTCGATGGGCACCGGCTTGTAGCCCAGGTAGGTTTCGGCCAGAAAATCCATATTGTGCCGCAGGTCGGGCTCGATCAGGTAATGCGCGATCATGGTATCAAAAAGTTCGCCCCTGACCTCTATATCGTACCACCTGAGCACAGCCATGTCGAACTTCATGTTCTGGGCGATCTTACCTATCCTGTCATTTTCCATCACCGGCTTGAAGGCTGCCAACACCTCGAGGGCTTCCTGGTAGTTTTCGGGGATGGGGACATAGAAGGCCGCATGCTTTTCCATCGAAAATGCAATTCCAACCAGCTCGGTATCATTGGCATCCAGCCCGGTTGTTTCCGTATCGAAGCAGAAAGCCTGCGCCTTTCCGAGTTTCCTTGCGAGCTCCTTTATTTTTTCTGGTGTATCGGCAAGCTCGTAATGATGAGCAACATCCGCAAGGGTCAGCATTTTGGTTTCCTCCACCTCAACTCCCGCACTGCTGAAGAGGTCACTGCCGGAGGGGCCTTCTTCTCCACCCGCATTTTCTTCTTTACCCTCCTCATCCTTGCCGAACACGCGGCTGGCAAAGTTCCGGAACTCCAGTTCCGAAAAAAGCGCTTTCAGGGCTTCCCTGTCGGGATCAACGTTCTTGAGCATATCGGGTTCAAAAACGATCGGGACATCCAGGATGATGGTGGCAAGCTGCTTCGACATGAGGGCCTGTTCACGGTATTCTTCAAGGTTTTCCTTCATTTTCCCTTTCAGCCCTGCGGTGTTTTCGAGCAGGTTCTCGATGCTCCCGAATTCAGCGATCAGCTTGCCGGCCGTTTTTTCCCCGATCCCGGGCACTCCGGGGATGTTGTCTGAAGCATCGCCCCAGAGCCCAAGAATGTCGATCAGTTGTTCGGGCCTTTCAATACCGTATTTCTTACAGATCTCCTCCACACCCAGAACCTCGGCCTTATCACCCGAACGTGCCGGCCTGACCATACGGATATTGTCCGATACCAGCTGGCCAAAATCTTTGTCGGGAGTCATCATGTACACCTCAAACCCTTCTTGTTCCGCTTTCTTGGCAAGGGTGCCGATCACATCATCGGCCTCGTATCCGTCGACACGCAGCACCGGGATATTGAATGCCTTCACCAGCTCGATGATGTATGGGATCGCCAGGGCGATATCTTCGGGCATTTTTTCCCTGTTGGCCTTATAATCGGCGTAACCTTCCTCCCTGACCGTGGGGGCCATGGTATCGAAAGCCACACCGATATGGGTTGGCTGCTCATTTCGGAGCACATCCCAGAGCGTATTGGCAAATCCAAGGATGGCAGAGGTGTTCAGCCCTCTGGAATTGATCCTGGGGTTCTTGTTCAACGCAAAATAGGCCCTGTAGATGAGGGCCATGGCATCGAGCAGGTAAAGTTTCTTCTTTTCGGGCATGCGTGCTGGCTTTCATGCAAAAATAACATTTTATGGGGCATCCCCGACCGGGAGTGCCGGAAGTATTCCCGCAGGCTGTTTGCCGGACTGCGGGATTTTTATGAACACCCCTTACTTGATAAATTTCCGGTACAACATGTAATATCTGGATAAAAATATTGTTGCTTTATATACCAAATCCACTTTCCATGCCAAGGAAGAAAAAGCAACAAAAGATCTTCGTCCTCGACACTTCGGTGATCCTTTACGATCACAATGCGATTTACAGTTTCGAGGATAATGACGTGGCCATTCCCATCACGGTGCTTGAGGAGCTTGATCATTTCAAAAAAGGCAACGACACCAAAAACTTTGAAGCCCGGGAATTCATCAGGATCATGGATAAGCTTTCCACGAACAATTCCTTACAGAACTGGATCCCGATCGATCGTCCCAAACACGGGTATTTCAAGGTGATCATGCAGGAGCAGAACGGGGGGCTCGATGCCACAAGTGTCTTTGGCGAGAACACTGCCGACCATCGTATCCTCAATGCTGCCCTGACCATGCGCAAGGAGCACCCGGAGAAAAAGGTGACCCTGGTCACCAAGGATATCAATCTCCGGTTGAAGGCCAAGTCGCTGAACATGCCCGCCGAGGACTTTGAAACCGGGAAAATCAAGGATGTGGATTCCCTGTACACGGGACATACAGTGATAGAAGGGCTCCCCAGGGAGGTGATCGACACCATTTATGCCGATGGTTTTTGCATGCCGGAGGAGCTGGGCATCAAGGATCCCATCCCCAATCATTATTTCATCCTCAAGAATAACCGCACCTCGGCCCTGGTCTATTATAATCCCGTTCTTGAACGCATTGAGCGGATCGAGAAGCAGCCTGCCTACAGGATCACGCCGCGCAATGCCGAGCAGGTCTTTGCCCTGCATGCCATCACCAACCCGAAGGTGAAACTCGTGACCCTGCAGGGGGTGGCCGGCACCGGAAAAACCCTGCTGGCCCTTGCCGGTGCCCTCGACCAGAAGAGGAACTTCAAGCAGATATACCTGGCCAGGCCCATTGTTCCGCTGAGCAACAAGGACATTGGTTATCTTCCCGGCGATATCGCCTCGAAGCTGAATCCATATATGGAGCCCTTATGGGATAACCTGAAATTCATTCAGAACCAGTTCAGTGAAAAGGACAGGGAATTCAAGAAGATCAGCGACGCACTGGAACAGGAAAAACTGGTGATCACCCCCCTGGCCTATATCAGGGGAAGGAGCATCTCCAATGTCTGCTTCATCGTTGATGAGGCCCAGAACCTGACGCCCCATGAGGTGAAAACCATCATCACAAGGGCGGGAGAGAACACGAAGATCATCTTTACCGGTGACATCTACCAGATCGACACCCCCTACCTCGATTCGCAGAGTAACGGGCTATCATACCTCATCGACAAGATCAAGCATCATGAGATCTATGCGCATGTTAGGCTGGAAAAGGGTGAAAGGTCTGACCTGGCCAACCTGGCCAATGAGTTGCTTTAATGCTCACACCTTTTCATTGAATACCACATGGAGCACCACCCTGCCAACCACACCGAGGGTAGCCCTGTCGATATGCTCCATATTGTCGTTGAGGGTATGCCAGTATTCGAAAAAACTGCCGTTGGCAGATTGCGGATCGAGGTGAATGATGTTGATGGTGGGTATGTTGATGATGGTGTTGATATAGTAATGGTCGTCAGTGATGTATCCACCGCTTTCCTTCACGAAATAATCCCCATAGCCCAGGTCGGCGGCAAGGTTCCATACCTTCCTCACCCTTGCTGGGGCATACATCATCGAGAATCCTTCCATGAGGAAGGTGGCGTCCTTCACCCCCACCATGTCGAGCAATATGCCGTAACGTGCCCTGTAACTGGCAACATGGGGATTCCTGGACCAGAACTGTGAGCCCAGCCCCCAGTGGTCCTGCCCCCCGTAATTCTGTGCATCCTGCGGCGGACCGTAATCCTCCAGGTCGAAAAAGATGATATCGACGCCAATTTCCGGCTGCTGCATGCTTAACTGCCTGGCTATTTCGATAAGCACCCCTATGCCGCTGGCACCATCGTTTGCACCGTCGATAGGGGTATCATGTTTAGTTTCGTCAGGGTCGTGATCGGCATAGGGCCTTGAATCCCAGTGGGCACACAGCAGGATACGTTTATTCTGTTCCGTATTGAAGGAGGCAATGATATTTTTTCCCCTCAGCACCTTTCCATTATACGCCCTTGCCCTGAACGACTGCACCTCAACGGTATCGGCAAACCTTTTCATGGTTCCTTCAAGCCATGTCGCGCATGCAGCATGGGCTTCGGATCCCGGAACCCTGGGACCGAACATGACCTGCTTTTCGACATAAGCATATGCCGAATCCCGGTTGAATTCAGGCACATCGACCACTTCATGGACCTGGCTTTTCTTATCCTCCGGCTTGCTTTGGTTCGAGCAGGAAACTGCCAGCAACAGCACCGGAAGCATGAACAATATTGTTTTCGGCTGTACCATATTAATTATTGTTTTGCCCGGCGATCTTGTCCCGGACCTTGCCAAATTCATCTGAAAAAATAAAAGTATGCATTTCCTTTCGCTCCCTCACAGCAGTTTCCGAGCGCTGCATGCGGGGGTGCAGCATGGCAGGGTCGCCAATGTAGCCAACGGCAGTTACGGTTAAGGCCCTGACATCAGCCGGCAATTTAAAAAGTTGTGCGGCCTTCTCTTCATCAAAACCCATCATCTGGTGAACATGCAAGCCTTCGTCCATGGCCTGTATGCTCATGTGGGCCACTGACTGGCCGGTGTCGTACATCCATGCCTTATTGGGCGAACCTTCTGCGTTGGTGGTTTTCCCGCAGGCCAAAATAAGTACCGGGGCGAATTTAGCCCACTTCTGGTTGAACTCTACCAGGGTGTCGAAGATCCTGGAATAGGCTTCATCCCCATTTTCACCGACAAAGAAGATCCAGGGCTGAATATTCGAAGCCGAAGGGGACCAGCGTGCCGCTTCAAGGATGTTCCTGAGTTTCTGTGGTTCCACCTTCTTATCGAGGAATGCCCTGGGGCTCCAACGTTTTTTCAGCAAAGGGTGCAGTGTGTTGTTGTTTGTCCTGGCTTCTTTCGACATGATCAGAATGTTAGGGTGAAGGTTGTCCCTTCACCGGGTTTAGATTTAACACTTATGGAGCCTTTATGCAGGTGCATGATCTGCCTGGAAAGGCTCAGACCTATGCCTGAACCGTTCTTCTTGGATGTAAAGAACGGCATGAAAATCTTATCCATGATGTCGGGCTTGATGCCCGTGCCATTGTCCCTGATATCGATCACCACACGGTTGCTGCTGTTAACGGTTGCCAGGATGCTGATGGTCGGATTTTCACTTCCCTTAACCGCATCCATGGCATTCAGGATCATGTTGATAATCACCTGGTCGACAAGGTCCGGGTCTGCCGTGATCATCAGGTCGGGCGGGAAGACCCTGTCCGAGCATTTGATGCCCATCTCGCTCAGTTTTGGTCTCAGCAGGTTTTCCGAGCGCTCGAATATTTCGGAAACCCTGAAATACCTGAAATTCGGTTTGGGGATCCTGGTGAGGTTACGGTAGATCTCAACGAAATTGAGCAGTCCCTGGCTCCTCTTCTGTATGGTGTCGATGGCACCCTGAACATTTGAAAGATCCTCGCTGTCAAGTGCCTTGAGCAGCAGTTTGTCTTTATCCTCCTGGAGCAACATCTCGCGAACCGTTGCAGCAAGTGAGGAAATGGGAGTAATGGAATTGGTGATCTCGTGGGTGAGCACGCGGATAAGTTTCTGCCAGGACTCGATCTCTTTTTCATCCAGCTCGGAACTGATATCCTGCATGCTTACCAGGGTGTAATCGTTCCCCCTCATCCTGAAGGCCGTGGCATACAGCGACACCTGCAGCAACTCATCCCCGATATAGAGCCGCACGAGGGTACGGTCGCCGGCTTTGATGTTCATGAGTATCTCCGGGAGATCGTCCTTCACAGCCGACAATTCCGAGATAAACCTTATTGGCTTGAGCCTGAGCAACCGTCGTACGGCATTGTTCAGGATATCGATCTTTCCACTGTGATCGAAAGCAATGATGCCAATGCTCACGTGCTGTACAACTGTCTGCAGGTAGTTGAAGTGCTCTTCCTTTTCGGCACGATATTTCTTGAATTCCTCGATCACCTCCATGAACGCCCTGTTGAGGTCGTCGAAGCTGCTGCCCAGCCCCATGTCGGAAAAGGAGCTCGAAAAGTCGGAATGCCTGATACTTTCCAGGAAATGGGTCAGCCTGGTATTGGTTCGTTCAACGTAGCGGATCAGCATGATCACCTGTATGATGACCAGCACGACAAGGATCATGGCGGTTACATTATACCTGGTTTTGTCGAACAGGTAAAACATCAGGAAAAAGGACAGGGCCAGCAGGATCAGCCTGAAGACCACCTGTATGCGAAAACGCTTAAATACCATATTTCTCGATCCTTCTGTAAAGTGATGCCCTTGTCAGGCCAAGCTCCTTGGCTGCCTTGCTGATATTGCCGCCATGCTTGTCGACGACCTTGCGGATCAGCATTTTTTCGGTTTCTTCAAGGTTCATGCTGGATGTGTTCACGATATCGGAAGTGTTCTCTTCGACCGGCGAAAGGAAGAAATCGGAGGGTTCCAGGATGTTCGATTCGCTCATAATGACGGCACGCTCCACAGCATGTTGGAGTTCCCTGATGTTGCCCGGCCAGTGATGCTTTTCCAGGCGCTTCAGTGTGGAGGCATTCAGCCTTTTGGCCGGCATCTTGTATTTCCTTGAATAAACTTCAAGGTAATGTTCGACCAGCGCCGGGATGTCTTCAGGCCTTTCCCTCAGGGGAGGCACATGGATCTCTACGGTGTTGATACGGTAGAGCAGGTCCTGCCTGAACTTGCCCTCATTCACCATCTGGTACAGCGGCATGTTCGTTGCGGCCAGCAGGCGGATATCGACAGGGATCTCCTTGTTGGTCCCGAGCCTGACCACATGCCTGCTCTGGAGGACGCTCAGCAGTTTCGACTGAAGGGAAAGGGAGAGGTTCCCGATCTCGTCAAGGAAGATGGTGCCCTTATTGGCGGCCTCGAAGCGCCCTGCACGGTCTTCCTTCGCATCTGTGAATGCGCCTTTCTTGAACCCAAACAGTTCGCTCTCGAAGAGGGACTCGCTGATGGCACCGAGGTCAACGCTAATAAACACCTCATCCTTGCGAGAAGACGCCTGGTGTATCGCCCTGGCGATCAACTCCTTACCTGTGCCGTTCTCGCCGAGTATCAATACGTTTGCATCGGTAACGGCTACCTTGCGGACAGTTTCGAGTACTTTGAGCATCGCCGCTGAATCGCCAATAATATTCTGTGCTGACCTGCTCTGATCCGCGATCATGACCTTTTGCCTTGTACGGAGATTTTCGAGCTCCACCTTCGACTTGCGGAGTTGCAGCGAAGTGGTGATGGTGGCAACAAGTTTCTTGTTATCCCATGGCTTGAGGAGGAAGTTCGTAGCCCCTTCCTTGATGCCCTGCACTGCTAGTTCGATATCGCCATATCCCGTGATAAGGATCACCACGGTGGATGGATCGATCTCGAGGATCCTGTTCAGCCACATGAAGCCTTCCTTTCCGCTGGTGGCATCACGCGAGAAATTCATGTCGAGGAGAATAACATCGTAATTCTCATGCTGCATCAGGTCGGGGATGTTTTCCGGATTATCCTCGGTGTGGACAATATTGAAATGCTGCTTCAGAAAAAGCTTCGCTGCAAGCAAAACATCCCTGTCGTCATCGATGATGAGCACTTTCGCTTCCATTTTATCCATAAGCCGTCACTATTAAGTTGTGTTGCCGATACCTGATCATAACAGAAAATATCCGTATTTATTTCAGGCACAGGCGATTTATTGGCCGGCACCAGCCGGTCGCGGCAACGCATGGTAAAATTATGAATATTGTTCGTATTTGTACAAGCCAATGAACGATAATGGACAACTTTACAGGAATATACACCAAACACCACGTGTATAACCCTGATTACATGCAACTTACAATTAGTGGCACAGAATTAGTTAAAAAATGTTAAACCAAAGATATAATGTAATGGACCGACCGATCAAAAAGAAGAAATGGACCGTTAAACGGATCAGTGGAATAGGGATCATTGCCGTATTCGCGTTTTTCCTGGTATATCTCCTCTTCATCAGGGACAAACAAAGCAGGCTTTATGTAAACAAGGAGCAATTGAGCATCGCCATGGTGTTGGAAGACAAGTTCCAGGAGTTCATCCCGGTCGACGGGATAGTATATCCGAAGAACACCGTATATATTGATGCCGTGCAGGGAGGGATCGTGGAAGAGGTATATGTAGAGGACGGTGCGATACTCAAGGAAGGTGATCCGATACTGAAACTGATGAATGCCAACATGGAACTCAGCACCATGGAGCAGGAGACCCGGATGCTTGATGCCATCAACAACCTGCAAAACACCAAGATACAGCTTGAGCAGAGCAGGTTCAACAGGGAGAAGGAAATTGCCGAGCTGAATTACCTCTTACAGCAGGCAAGGGTAGATTACGACCGTAAGAAACAACTGATCAGTAACCAGGTGATCTCACAAAAAGAATGGGAGGATGCCGAACGCAACTATCTTGGATTGAAGCGTCAGCTGGAATTGAGCAGGGAACTTCAGAAACTGGATTCCATATTCGCCCATTCACAGATCAACCAGATCAACAGGTCCATCAACCGGATGGGCGAGAACCTCGAACTCCTCCGAAAAACGCTCGAAAGCCTCAACGTAAAGGCACCGGCCGATGGTAAGCTTTCTTCGTTCAGCGCCGAGATCGGGGAGATCAAGCAGGCAGGCGAACACCTGGGCCAGATCGACATGATGGATGGATATAAACTGAAAGCACGGATCGATGAACGTTATATCACAAGGGTATTCAAGGAGCAGGAAGCTGAATTTGACCTTTCCGGAAAAACATACCGGCTGAGGATCAGCAAAATATATACCGATGTCACCAATGGCACTTTTGAGGTCGACCTGCTGTTCGAAGGCGATGAGCCAAAGACGATCAAGCGTGGGCAAACAGTCCAGCTCAGGGTGATCTTCAGCAGTGCCAGCGATGCCATCATCGTAAAACGGGGAGGATTCTTCCAGGAAACAGGGGGTAACTGGATCTATGTGGTCGATCCTTCGGGAAGCTATGCCGTAAAGAGGGACATCAGCATCGGCCGGCAGAACACGCGTTACTATGAAGTAAAAGAGGGGCTTGATCCGGGAGAAAAAGTGATCGTTTCGTCCTATAAGTC
>JAXGTH010000041.1:0-19806 GCA_040775045.1 Bacteroidales bacterium | reverse complement strand
CAGCATGATTTCCATCACCTCATCCTGGCGGTACAACATGTGCACCTTGATCATCATAACTGCCTGGAAACCATATCCCTGAAAGGCCGTGCCGGTGAACTCAGGATCCTTGCCGACAGGCTGATCGCCATCAAGGGGATCAAGCACGGCAAGCTGGTCACATCCATGATCGGTTAATGAACTTATAAAAAGCAGCAAAATATGAAGATCAATCCTTTCCACTCAAGCTTTGCCTTATTCATGCTATCCGGATTATCCGTCTTCGGCCAGAAGGCTTCAATCACCGGCCACGTGGCCGGTTTGCCGGACCGCACCCCACTGGCCGGTGCCCATGTTATGATCGAAGGCACACGGCAGGTCGTGATCACTGATTACGACGGGGAATTCAACCTGAAGAACCTTGATGCCGGAACTTACAAGGTCACCGTCAGCTTTGTGGGTTACCAGAATGCGAGCCAAGACATCCTGATATCCGAAGGAGGGCAGGAAAAAATGGATTTTCTCCTGGAGGAAGCATCCTACCTGGCCGATGAGGCCGTGATCACAGCGACAGGCAACGAGATATCCCGCCGGAATGTAGCCCCGGCAGTGACGGTTGTCGGCCGCGAAGCACTCGATGAGAGCAAGGAATCGGCAGTGCTCACTGCGATCAATGAGCAGGTGCCCGGTGTGTTCGTGAGCGAGCGGGGCGTTACCGGCTTCGGTGTTGCGGGGGGAGCGGCAGGAAACATCAGGATAAGGGGTGTCGGGGGATCGCCCAACACGGGTGTGCTGGTGCTCATCGACGGCTCACCGCAATATATGGGACTTTTCGGCCATCCCATCCCCGACGCATATGTCACATCCGACGCGGAACGCGTGGAGGTCATCCGCGGGCCGGCCTCGCTTATGCACGGGTCGAATGCCATGGCAGGTGCCATCAACATCATCACCAGAAAGCAGAAGAAAGACGGGTTCGGCGGCAATGCACGGCTCTCCTACGGTTCCTACAACACCGGTAAGGTGATGGCAAACGCCGGTTTTAAAAAGAAAGCCTTCGAGCTTTTCGGATCGGTGAACCATGACTTTACCGACGGCCACCGCGACAATTCATCATTCCGGATCACCAACGGCTACCTGAAGGCGTCCGTGAGCCCCGGCAGTCATTTCAGGCTGACCGTCGACGGCAGCATCGCCGATTTCAGGACCTACGACCCGGGCCCTGCCACAAACCCCGACTCATCCTACCTTATCCAGGAACACTGGGTAGATATCAGGCGCAATATGTTCAGCCTGTCGCTCGATAATACCTTTGCAAGGACCGAAGGTTCATTCAAGGCTTTCTACAATTCAGGTGAGCACGACATTTACGACGGTTTTCATTCACTTGACCATAACTACGGTTTCACCCTTTACCAGACGGTGATCCCCTTCGAGGGTAACAGTCTCTCGGCCGGTTTTGATTTCAAGAATTATGGTGGCCTGGCCGAGAATACCAAAGCCATGATGGGACAGGGTATGGTCTTCACCGACACCTCTCTGTACGAACTTGGCGGATACCTCCTGCTGCGCCAGGAATTTTTCAGGAAACTGATCCTTACGGCAGGCCTCCGGCTGCATTACCAGGAGATCGCCGGCAATGAATGGGTGCCGCAGTTCGGGCTGAACTACCTCATCAATACCAACAACGTTATTAAGCTCACGGCAAGCAAGGGCTTCAGAAATCCGACCATCAGGGAGCTGTTCATGTGGCAGCCTGCCAACCCTGACCTGCGGCCGGAGCGGATGTGGAACTATGAGGCCGGTTATATCGGAAGCATCCCCTCTGCCCGGATCACCCTGGAGGGAGCGGTATATTTCCAGCAGGGCAGCAACCTCATACAAACCATCGGGCAGTTCCCTGCAGTGCGTTATGAGAACACCGGCGAATTCACCCATTACGGGCTGGAGCTTGCCGGCACCTGGGAGGCCCTCAGCTTTCTCACCGTTGAAGCCAATTACAGCTGGCTGCATATGGAAGATCCCATCACAGGAGCCCCGGAACACCAGCTTTTCACGGCCTTCCGCTTCCATCACAACAAGTTTGCATTCCGTCTGAGCGGCATGTATATCAACGGGCTGTATACCAGCCTCGTACCAGAAGCCATCCAGGACTACTTCCTGCTCAACGCCAGGGTATCTTACCAGTTATTCCCGTTCATGAATGTATGGCTGAGCGGCGACAACCTGCTCGACCAGCAATATGAAATCAATTACGATTATCCCATGCCTGGCATCACCGTGTTCGGCGGGATCGACTTCAAATTCAATACTGCCCAATGATGAATACCAGGATAGTCATATTTATACTGCTGATCTTTTCCTCCCTCCTTTCAATGGCGCATTCAGGGAAGGCCCGTTACCATGTTGTGATCGACACCGATGGCGGGCTTGATGATCTTCGTGCCATCACCCTGCTGCTGGCATCCCGCGAAGTGGAAGTTATCGCGATCCACTGCTCCGACGGGGTACAGGACCCGGTCACCACAACAGCCAACGTTAGGGCGTTGCTGCGTACCTATCACCACGAAGGCATCCCTGTTCTCACGGGTGAACCCTTTCTTGAAGAAGTTCCCGAAATGCGCAGCAGGCTTGGGAAACTCTCCTGGGGCCACAAGCCTCTTCCAATTGAAAGAGACTGCAACACTTCCATGACGCTCTCCGACATCATTGCCGCCGAGGACGAAAAGGTGACCCTGGCCTGCCTGGCTTCGCTCAACACGGTCGGGAAGTTGATTCCAACACTCGGCAATCCGCAGGAGGAAATAGAAATGATCCTCTGGTTTTGCCTCGACAGGCAGCCTGATAAGAGCCTTAACCACAGCTTCGACCCTGCCGCCCTGAAATCAATCGAGGCATCAGGGGTACTGACGAAAATGATCGTCCCCGGTGATAACGCATTGCCGCGGCTTGATGACAATTTCTGGACGAAAGTTGCCGGGATCAATTCAAGGTATTCCACCCATCTGGCAGCCGTCCACCAGTCGGATCCGGTGAAAGACAGGCTCACAACCGGCAGGGAACATCTGTGGGATGAACTCGTGGCACTTTACCTCAACACCCCCGGCCGTTTCACATGCACTGAAGTTCCGGGGCATCCGGCCATCGAATGCTATTACCCCGGTACACCTGAAAACCTCGCAGCCCTTTACCTTGAGGCACTGGAAGAAAAAAAGCCCGACTACAAGGTTTTCAGCCATTTACCCGACGACACATCTTACTACGCCGAAGATGTGCGCCCGGTGATCGCAGAGATTATTTCCAGACACGGGCTCTCCGAGTGGCGGGCAGGCATCCTCACCAACGAAATGCACGGCCATCTCGGCATTTATGCCGTCATCGGCATGAAGATGGGGATCAGGGCCAGGGAATATTTCAATATCGGCCTCGACGACCTCAGGGTAACCTCTTTTGCAGGGATTGAACCTCCCGTGAGTTGCATGAACGACGGCCTGCAGGTTAGCACAGGTTCCAGCCTTGGCCACGGCCTCATCGAGGCGACGCACACCACGGACCCTGTCCCGGCTGCAATTTTCAGCTTTAAGGGGCAGAAGGTACGGATCAGCCTCAAGAAGGAACTCACCGAAAGGATCAGGAAGGAAGTGGGTACCGGGGTAAAGGAATTTGGACTTGAAAGCGAAGAATACTGGTTATACATCCGGGAACTGGCCATCCGCTATTGGGCTGAATTGGACAGGCACGAAATTTTTAACATCGAAAAAATCATATAAAATGATACAACTAATCACAGGCATCATCGCCAGCGCCCTGCATGTGATCACCGGTCCCGATCACCTGGCGGCGGTCACTCCCCTGGCCATCGAGAGCAAAAAGCGTTCGTGGAGCGTCGGCCTTTTCTGGGGCATCGGCCATGTGGCCGGCATGCTCCTGATCGGTTTGCTTTTTATCCTCTTCAAGGAATTCATTCCCATAGAGGCCATCTCGGCCTACAGTGAACAGATCGTCGGTATCGTCCTTGTTGGCATAGGCGTGTGGGCCATCATCAAGGCTTTCAGGAGCAGGGTTGCCACACACCGGCACCCGCACTATCACGCCGAACCGGAACCCCATGTGCACATCCATGCACATCATCACGAACATGAAAACCTTCACCAGCACTCGCATAAAAAGGTTGTGAAACAGAACAACCTTACTGCACTGGGTGTAGGCACACTCCATGGGTTTGCAGGGGTATCGCACCTTGTGCTGATGCTGCCGACACTGGCCCTGCCTTCGATGACCGAATCCGTGCTTTATCTTACCGGATTCGCTGCAGGTACACTTGCAGCCATGATCATTTATACGGTGATCCTTGGCTTCATAGGCCACCGGTCCTCTTCCATGAAAAGCCCGAAAACCTTTATGGTAGTGCGCCTTATCGGAGGTACCATAGCAGTCGTCATCGGGGTATTCTGGTTTTTATCGACACTGTAAACATATTTTATTCTTTGTAATGTAATTTTTTCATAGCTTTGTAAAAAGCCTTGCTATGAGAAAAGTCGACACATCGAAGTTATCGCATGATGAATGCTGGGGTATACAGATCAACGGCACTAAGCATTGCCAGAACTGCAAATGGACGGGTATCTCTGCCTGCGAAGGCCAGGACATTGTTCGCACGGGGCGTAACCATCTCGGTTATCGTGTCGGGGAAAACGGCATTATCGAAGATGACTGGAAACCAGTGGGTGAAACCGTCATCACCTGACAGATCTTCAGAAAAAACAAGGAGTGAACGCCTGTCATGGCCTTTCACTCCTTCCTCATGATATCCGGGCCTTCCCGGCCGATAAGCTAAATAATATCGAGGGTCCCCGCAGATACTAATTGAAATTCCTTTTCATGAACTGCACGCGTGAGAAAGCGGCGGCATGTTCATTGTCGCGGGCGATCTTACCCTTGAAGTCGCCAATCGACTTGTAATGATGTTCTTCCATCCATGCCCTGAGATCGGTAAGCATGGTATCGATATAGCTGATGCCGTTGCTGTAAAGTGCCGAACAGATCTGCACGGCATCGGCACCGGCAAGCAGCTGCTTGATCACCCCCCTTGCATCGTGGATACCGGTATTGGCGGCCACATCGCATTTTACCTTATCCGAGAGCAGCGACACCCAGCGTAGCGACTGTGTCATCTCTTCCGGGCAACTCAGGATGTTATTGTGGACAATGGTCTCATTGTCGATATTGATGTCGGGGCGATAGAAGCGGTTAAAGATCACCAGGGCATTGGCACCGGCATCATCCATGCGCTGGATGATGTTGACCGGGTTGGTGAACAGCGGACCGAACTTAACTGCGATCGGGAGGCTGGTGTATTTCTTCACCTCCCGGATGATCTCGATGTACCGGTCTTCAATCTCCTTGCTCGTGATATCACCGATCATCGGGATGATGGCAATGTTAAGTTCGATACCATCGGCACCCGCCTCTTCCAGGGTCCTGGCAAACTTGGGCCACTCATCCGGTGTGGTACAGTTGATGCTGGCGAAGATGGGGATGTTGGTGAATTCCTTAGATTCCTTCAACAGTGCCAGGTATTGCTTTACCCCATGGTCCTTGGAATGCTGGTTGATATAATCCACCGCTTCGGGATACCAGAAATACTTTTCATCCCTGTCCATGAGCTTATCCGCATCGGCGAGCAACTGCTCTTCGAACAGCGATTTCAATACGATGGCGCCTGCGCCCAGGTCGGCACACTTACGGATGTTCTCAATGGTGCTGGTGAGTTTTGAACTGCTGACAATGATGGGATTCCTGAGTTCCAATCCCATGTAACGCGTTTTAAGGTCCATATTTCCGATCTTTGAGGTTGAGTGGTTAACAATATTTGAGGTGTGGTTTGAGGAAATTATCGGGACGGATAAGCTTTTTCTTCATGTAATGCAAGGCTGCCTCAAGGTTGGCCTTTGCCTTACTGCTGATCCCTTCCGTGAATTCCCATTCGTACCCTTTTATATGCAATAACAAAACTAATGGTTTTTTGTTAAAGAGTTCCTCGCAAAGCTTAACGATGTATCCAGGAGAGGCGGCATGTGTGGTGAACGATACATCATTGGTGCCGTCGACCCTGCTCAGGCAGAAATCCTCGATATCTTCCTTTGATGCATCGGCAAATATCACCAGGTCTTTATCTGCGATGGCCTCGGCATCCTCGATGTTGAGCTGGTAGTTGCTGTCGAATGTAAAATCGTGCAAGCCTTCCACCGCAACCCATTCCCGGATCCTGTTCACGAAAGCATTGCCCAGGCCGTCATCCTGCCTCCCCGGATTACCGTATCCGTATATCAGTATATTCAACTGTTCCTTATGTCCTTTTTTTATCGATGAGGTTGTTCGAAGCATCATACAGCGACACTTCGAGCGGCATCTTGCCCAGCGCATGTGTTGCACAGCTCAGGCAGGGATCATAGGCCCTGATGGCCACCTCAACGGCATTCATCATAGGTTCCGTGATCTCGGTATGACCATTCATCCAGCTTTTTGCAACCCTGTTTACCGACTGGTTCATGGGTTCGTTGTTGTTGGTGGTCGACACGATCAGGTTTGCCATGGTGATCTGATCCTTTTCGTTGATCCTGTAATGGTGGAACAGGGTTCCGCGCGGAGCTTCGATCAGGCCGACACCTTCCGGTTGCTTGGCACCTTTTGTGGTCAGTTCTCCCTGCATCAGGTCGGGATCATCGAGCAGTTCCCTGATCATCTCTGCCGAGTGCAGTGTTTCGATCAGCCTGGCATAATGGTAGTGCATGCAATGATTGTTGGGCTTACCATTGGTGAGCGCCTTGTATTCTTCAAACTCCTTCTGTGCCAGCGGCGTCGGGATGAAGTCGCAGGTATTGAGGCGCGCCAGAGGTCCTACCCTGTACCAGCCTTTCTCCTTGCCCAGGTGTTTCAGGTAGGGAAATTTCATGTAACTCCATGAACGTACCTCTTCTTCGATATAGTCGTTATAATACTGGTAATCGACATCGTCGAGGATCCTGTTCCCTTCGCTGTCGACTGCCCGAAGCACACCATGGTACAGGTCGAGGGCGCCGTCCTTGCGCACCAGGCTGAGGTGGTTCGAGTCGAACTTCGCGAAGTTGTCGATGAAATCCTTGTTCTGTTTGTAATATCCCTTGAAGAAGTCAAGCGCTCCCTGCGACCATGCGATCATCTGATCGATGTTGAGCGGGTCGGGTCCGTTAAGGAACGACTCCCTGTCTTCGGGACTCAGGTGCTTGTTGATCCCACCGGGGATGGCACCTGTGCCGTGGATCTTTTTGCCCGCCGTTGCACGGATCACCTCCTGCCCGTACTTGCGCATCATCACGCCCTGCACGGCCAGGTCCTTGTGTTTCAGTGCCACGCCGATCACGTTCCTGATGGCGGGATCAGCATCGATGCCGAACAGCAGGTCGGGCGACACCAGGTGGAAGAAGTGAAGCGCATGCGACTGGAACATCTGTCCGTAATGCATCAGGCGGCGCATCTTTTCGCCGGTAGGTGTCAGTCCTTCGCCGGTGCCGGCCCCTACGATCACATCGAGGGCTTTGGCGGCTGCCAGGTGATGGCTCACCGGGCAAATGCCGCAGAGCCTCTGCACCAGTACAGGGGCTTCCCAGTAAGGCCGGCCCTGCACGAAGCGTTCAAATCCCCTGAATTCTACGATGTGAAGCCTCGACTGCGCCACGTTGTTCTGGTCGTCGAGGTGGACGGTAACTTTCCCGTGTCCTTCAACGCGGGTTACCGGTTCAATGGTTATCTTTTGTGCCATACTAAGGTCTCCTTTTTAATCAAATTTAACTACTTCGTAGGGTAACTTCAGCTCATCGCCTGTGACAAGGGCCACGAGGGCATTCCATATCAGGTCGGCCCTGGGCGGGCATCCCGGCAGGTAATAATCGATCTTTACGATCTCGTGGCAGGGATACACCTTGTCGAGGATCATCGGCAGCTCATCGTCGTTCGGGAGTATCTGCTCCTTGTTCATTCCCACGGTAGGGCCGTCAAGATAGGCTTCCCTGATGCACTCCTCAACGGGAATGCCATTCCTGAGGGCCGGGAGGCCACCCATGATGGCACATTCGCCAAGGCTGACAAGGATCTTGCAGTTCTTCCTGAACTCCTTCAAAACGTGGACGTTCTCGCTGTTGCAGCATCCGCCTTCGATGAGGCCGATATCGCACTGTTTGGTGAAGGTCTTGATATCGTCAACCGGAGATTTATTGAATTCAACCAGCTCGATCAGTTCAAGGATCCTTTCATCGATATCGAGTAAGGACATGTGACAACCGAAACAGCCGGCCAGCGATGTTGTTGCTACTACTGGTTTGCTCATTATCTGGTCTCCTTATTATTTTATTTGTTTTCAATGTCGCTACCGATGGGCGTCTTATCGTATTTACGCTCGCCGATAGGTGAATAATAACCGCGTTCCTTTTTCAGGATGGCACCGACCGGGCAGATGTCCATGGCTTCCTGGGCTTCCGCTTCGGTAAGCTGAGAGGCCAGTTCGGTATCGATCTCCACATGGAGATGTTCCCCTCCCCTGCCGCTGAGGGCAAACACATGCCTGCCATCATGCATCACGCTGCGCACACAACGTTTGCATAGGATGCAACGGTTCCTGTCGTGGTAGATATACCTGCTGTCGGCATTTACACCTTTTACCGGGAATTCATATGGGAAGCGGGGCACCAGCATCTGGTATTTATAACCCAGGGCCTGCAGTTCGCAGTTGCCGCTCTTCTCGCAGGCAGGACAGAAATGGTTTCCGGCCACGAAGAGCACTTCTACGATCGCCTTGCGCAATTCCTCAAGGTCGGGGGTCTTGCTTTCGATATTCATCCCGTCGGCAACAGGGGTGCTGCAAGCCGTCATGTTACGGCCATTCACCTTTACATTGCAGATGCGGCATGAACCCGCGGGCTTGACGCCTTCAACGTGACAAAGTGACGGAATATATATGCCATTGTCTTTGGCCGCATCGATAATGCTCTTTCCGGCCTCGGTCCAGCATTCTTTTCCATCAATGATTATTTTTATTTTTTCGCTCATATTGATAGGTCTTTCAGATTCTTGAATAGGTTAATGAACATTGGGCACCCTTCCCACATATTTGCAGGATTCTGCCACGGCCTTGTCCATATCAAAGGCCGAAACATAATCATCTTCGCTTTTCACCAGCGCCTCGTACAGCGGGCGGAAATTCTCGATGGTGGTAAGTATGGGGTTGGCTGCAGTTTGTCCCAGGCCGCAACGGTTGGCCTGTTTCATGTATTTTCCCCAGTTATACAGTTCATCGATATCGGTCCTTGTCCCGAAGCCGTTGAGAAGTTTTTTCAGCTTGTTCTTGAGGATCACTGTGAGCGAGCGGCATGGTGCACATGAACTGCACGACTCATCGATGAAGAAATCCATATAGTTGAGCACCACATCCCTGAGCAGGTCGCGATCCTTTCCGATCACCACCATGGCACCTCCCGTGGGGAGTTCCTCGAAGGAGATGGTCTGTTCAAACTTGTCGGGGCTCACGCATACTCCTGAAGGCCCGCCTACCTGTACGGCCTGCACCGAAGTGGCGCCGACCATGCGGAGCATCTCGCTGATGGTCATCCCGTATTCAACTTCATAAACGCCCGGGTTCTTGCAATCGCCCGAAATGCTGAGCAATTTGGTACCGGCCGATTCCCTGGTGCCGATGGCCTTGAACCAGTCGGCACCGTTCAGCATGATCTTCACGACCGTGCTGAGGGTTTCCACGTTGTTCACCACGGTGGGTTTGCAGTGGTATCCCGACTGCACCGGGAAAGGAGGCCTGTTGCGGGGTTCACCGCGCTTGCCTTCCATGGATTCGATGAGGGCTGATTCCTCACCGCAAACATAGGCACCGGCACCAAGCTGTATCCTGATGTCGAAATTAAAATGCGGGTTGCCGAGGATCTTATCGCCCAGGAGGTTATCTTTCCGCATTTTCTGCAGCACATCCTCGAGATAAGCTTTCAGGTAGAGATATTCTGCCCGCAGGTAAAGGATGCCTTCCTTCGCATTGATGGCGTAGCCGGCGATGGCCATACCCTCGAAAAGCTGTTCGGGCATCTCCGTCAGGATCACCCTTTCCTTGAAAGTACCGGGTTCTCCCTCATCGGCGTTGCATACCAGGTAATTGACTTCGCCATGTGATTTGCGGCAGAATTCCCATTTGAGTCCGGCCGGGAATCCGGCACCGCCACGCCCGCGCAGGTTGGAACTTTTCACGATGTCGATCACTGTTTCCGGTGAGCTCTTCAGCGCACGCTTCAGCGCCGAGCCTGTCTCGTATTCCAGGCACAGGACCGCACCCTTATCCTTATGACAGTTGTTTTTGACCATCGACCTGATGCGGTCATCGGCATTCATGCCATCGCCCAGGGGGCCGATCATGGCTTGGACATCCTTACCTGACCTGAACCCGGCCACCAGTTCCTTGACCTTCGAAATGGTAAGATTGGTAAATGGCACCCCGTTGATCAGGGCTGCAGGCTCCTGGTCGTTCATGCCGATGTCGGCAGTGTCGAAAAGGCCGATCAGACCGTCATCGGTAACCGAACCGAAATTGGTGCCTGCTTCCTTTTCAAATGCCCTGGCGATCTCATCCCTTCCCTTCATCTTTGCCACCACACTGTCGTTGAGGTAAACAGTGTATTTGCCGGTGGGCGTGGTGGTGAAGAAATGATAGAACGACAAAGTCTGCCTGACATCAACCTTCGACATGTTCAATTGTCCGGCAATGGTCTCGATGGCCTCTTCCGGGATACAATTGTACTCCGCCTGGACATCGGTGAGGATATCCATCAACCGGCTCTTGTCATCCTGGTACTTCCTGATGATGCTTTGAACTTTATCTTTCATAAAATGAACACTTTAGAAATGCGTTTTGGTTTAGTAACTTCTTGTTAAACAATTAACAACGCAAAAATAGTCCGATTTTCCGAAAGGGCAATGGTATGGGAAAATTTAGAATGATTTCAAATTAAGACACATGTAAATACCTGTATATTAATCCCGAAGGGAGAGATCAGTCCAGGAAATAGGCGATCTCTTCTAGAAAGGTGACCATATCCACATTTCTGACATAGACATGTCCGGGAACATCGAGATATACGGATGTGTAGTTGAGGATCCCCTTTATGCCTGAATCAATGAGCAGGGGAAGGATATCGGAAACATCCTCCGGGGGGATGGCCAGGATGGCGATGGTGGCACCATGATCCCTGATAAATGCTGCGATCTCGTGGATCCCGTAACAGGGGATGCCTTCGCAACTCCGGTTCAGCTTTCCGGGATCGACATCGAATGCCGCGGAAACGCTCAGGCTGGTTCCGGATTCACGCAGGTAGGCTGCCAGCGACATCCCCAGGCGGCCCAACCCCACCAGGATGATCTTCTGCCCGGGGGCATCGATGGTTTCACCGATCTTCGACAACAGTCCATTCACACTGTAGCCGTTGCGCCTGTCGCCGGCTATGCCGAGCAGCATCAGGTCATGCCTGACCTTTACGGCCTTCAGGCCCAGCATGCGGGCAAGGTCGTGGGACTAGATGAAAGGTTCGTCCATGTAGCGGTACTTTTCAAGCAAGCGCCGGTACTGGCTGAGGCGTATGACGGTATTGACAGGCAGGTTTTTTCGCATGGTGCATAATGGTGAATGATCAGTGCAAAATTAAAATTTCAGCAGTTCATGCCATGATTTTTTAGCCCGGGCAACAAGCGGGGCATCATTTACCGGTGATCCGGTTTAGCCTCCGGGTCTTCCCGCTTCGCGGGCATCCAATAAAAGCTTAATTTTGCCGGGTACCCGGAAAAGCGGTTTGTGCAGCATGACAGAAGCAATAAGGATACACATCAAAGGGCTGGTGCAGGGGGTCGGCTTCAGGCCGTTCATCTACCGCATTGCCATCCGCCACGGGCTCCATGGCTGGGTGGAAAATAATAACGAGGGCGTGAGGATACATGCAGAGGGAGAACATCCTTCATTGCTGGCCTTCCTGGAAGCCATAAAATCTGAAGCGCCCGTTGCCTCGGACATCAGCCGGATCGAGACCTGCGAGGCCGGCGTGGAGGAATTCGGCGCATTCCGCATTAAGAAGAGTGCCGACCGTTCGGATGCCATCACCGGGGTCAGTCCCGACATTGCCGTTTGCGATGCCTGCCTGGCCGACATGAAGCAGCAGCCACACCGCATCGATTACCCCTTTATCAACTGCACGAATTGCGGCCCACGTTTCACCATCATCCGCGACCTGCCATACGACCGGCCCATGACGACCATGGCGCCTTTTCCCCTGTGCGCGCGATGCCGGGAGGAATATGAAAACATCCTCGACCGCAGGTTCCATGCCCAGCCGGTGGCCTGCAACCATTGCGGCCCGGAGTATTCCCTTCATGCAGGGGGAGAAACGATTACCGGCATACATCAGATCCTCGCCCATGCCTCCCGCCTGATCGATGCTGGCGGCATCGTGGCCATGAAAGGTCTCGGAGGCTTTCACCTTGCCTGCGATGCCCTGAACGCGGCTGCCGTCGACCGGCTGCGGGAAGCAAAGAACCGCGACGGAAAACCTTTCGCCGTAATGTTCCGCAATTCCGGCGTAGCCGAAAAATATGCCATCATCAGCGGTGAAGAAAGGAGTGTGCTGACGGGTTGGCAACGTCCCATTGTGCTCCTTGAATCAAAAAGAAAGCTGGCACAGGGTGTCAGCATGGGCTTCGGCACTGTTGGGGGCATGCTGCCCTACCTGCCTTTCCATTACCTGCTGTTCGAACACCTGCGGCAGGATGTGATCGTACTCACCAGCGGCAATATCTCCGACGAGCCCATCATTATCAGCAACGAAGAAGCCATGAAAGTTTTGGGGCCCATTGCCGATGCCGTGATCCTCAACAACCGCGACATCCACAACAGGGCCGACGATTCTGTGCTCAGGGTGATGAATGGCCAACCGCGACTGATCCGCAGGTCGCGATCATGGGTGCCCTCACCGGTAGAGCTTCAACTGGATGTTGACGGCATCCTCGCCTGTGGCGCTGAACTGGTGAACTGTTTTTGCATGGGCAAGGGCAGGCAGGCCATCCTGAGCCAGCATACCGGCGACCTGAAAAACGCGGAAACCCTTGAATTTTATATGGAAGCAGTCATCCGCTTCTCCAAATTGTTCAGGATGAAGCCTGCGCTCGTGGCACACGACCTGCATCCCGACTACCTTTCAACCCGCTACGCGCAGGAAACGGGCCTGCCAATGGTTGCTGTGCAACATCATCATGCCCATATAGCCTCGTGCATGGCCGAGCACGGGCTCCGGGAGCGGGTGATCGGCATCAGTTTCGACGGGGTGGGCATGGGCGACGATGGCCATATCTGGGGAGGAGAATTCATGCTCTGCGACCTCAGCGATTACGAAAGGTTCAGCCACCTCCGTTATATCCCGATGCCGGGTGGCGATATGGCCACGAAGGAACCCTGGCGGATGGCCGTGTCATACCTGTTCAAGGCCTATGGAAGGAAATTCCCGGACCTTGGTCTCCCCTTTCTGCAGAAGATCCCTGCCGAGCGGCTCGAAATTGTCGTGAAGGCCATTGAGTCCGGAATCAACACGCCCCTTACCTCAAGCGCGGGAAGGCTTTTCGATGCCGTAAGCGCCATTGCCGGGCTGTGCAGCATTACCACATTCCATGCGGAAGCGCCCATGAGGCTCGAAGGGGCCATCGACCCCGAAGAAAAAGGGCATTATCCCTTCGGCATGACTGATACCGTCGACACCCTTCCACTGATCCGGGCACTCTGCGATGATGTGCTGGCTGGCCTCCCGGCCGGACGTATCGCGGCCAGGTTTCACAATTCGGTGATTAATATTATTTTTGCCGCTGCAGAGATGGCCGCCGCCAGCACCGGCATAAACAAAGTTGTTCTCTCCGGCGGGTCCTTCCAGAATAAATATATCCTGGAAAATGCCGAGCGGGGCCTTGCCTTGAGGGGATTTGAATGCTATACGCCCAGGAATATCCCGGCCAACGACGGCGGTATCGCCCTCGGGCAACTGGTCATCGCGGCAGCAAGAAGATCCGGGATCCGGAAAAGGATCAGTAATGCGAATTTAAAATTGTAACACTATGTGTCTTAGCATCCCTGCAAGGGTAGATTCGATCGAAGATGACATGGCCATGGTCAATGTTGGCGGCGTCACATACAGGGCCAGCCTCCAACTGCTCGACGATGTGGCCGTTGGCGATTACATCCTGCTCCATACCGGTTTCGCCATCCAGAAGATCAGCCCCGAAGAAGCCGAGGAAACCCTCAGGGTATTCGGCGAATTCGAGGAACTGAACCGGCAGCTCGACCAGGAAGAGAAGGAGAGCGGAGAAAGGATCGTTTAGGAACACTGAAATCTGAATTCTGAATCCTGAATTCTGAATCCTGAATTCTGAATTCTGAAAATCCAACCCGGAATAAAGAACAAACAACGAAGAACAAACAACGAAGAACAAACAACGAACACCCTGAACCCTGTACCCTGTACCCATGCTAAAATACATCGATGAATACCGCAACAGGGACCTTGTGATGAAGCTGGCCGAAGAGATCCGGCGTATCTCCACGCGTCCGCTGCGATTCATGGAGGTCTGCGGCGGGCATACCATGGCCATACAAAAGTTCGGCATTCCCTCCCTCCTGCCGGGGAACATCGAGTTGCTTTCCGGTCCGGGATGCCCGGTATGCGTGACCGACCGGAGGTACATCGATACCGCCATCGCCATGGCCAGGCGCGATGATGTGATCATCACCACCTACGGCGACCTGATCAGGGTGCCGGGATCAACGTCTACCCTGGATGCGGAAAGGGGGAAAGGACCTAATGTCAGGATCGTATATTCCATCCTTGACGCTTTGGAAATTGCAAGGGAAAACCCTTCGAAGAAGGTTGTTTTCCTTGGGGTGGGCTTCGAGACCACGGCACCCTCGAGTGCCGCCGGGGTGGTCAATGCCCGGCGCTCAGGCATCCCGAATTTTTTCCTCTACAGTTCACACAAGGTGATGCCCCCGGCCATGAAGGCACTCATCGACGAGGGTGTACGCATCGACGGTTACATCGCCCCCGGCCATGTGAGCACCATTACCGGGACTTCCATTTATGAGGATATCCCCGGAAAGTACGGCCTTGGATGCGTAGTTTCGGGTTTTGAACCTGTCGACCTGATGCAGTCTATCCTCATGCTCACCCGCCAGATGGAAAAGCAGGAGCCGAAGGTCGAAATACAATACAAACGTGCCGTCAGCCCTGAAGGCAATGTGAAAGCGCAAAAACTGCTCGCTGAGGTCTTTGAGCCTGCCGACGACTGGTGGCGGGGGCTGGGGGTGCTGAAAAACAGCGGACTGCAGTTACGAAAAGATTATCGCGATATGGATGCCGCAGAGGTCATCCAGGTGGAAGTGGAACCCACCAGGGAAGACAGGGGGTGTATCTGCGGCGAGATCCTCAAAGGGTTGAAGTCGCCGGCCGACTGCGGGCTTTTTGGCCGGGCCTGCACCCCGTCGAACCCGGTAGGGGCCTGCATGGTTTCGAACGAAGGTGCCTGCCACGCCTGGCACAGGTATGGAGGAAATGGAAATAGAGCGTCGGGTGATAAGTGATAAAAGGGATGCCGGATGCCGGATGCCAGATGCCGGATGCCAGATGCCAGATGCCAGATGCCGGACGCTCAACTTAAAACTCAACACTCAACACTCAACACTTAGAACTCAAAGTTTGGCAACTGTCAACGGAAAAAGGTAATATCATGAACGTTCAGGGAGAATAAAGTTATATGACAAATTCGGATAAAAGGATATTGCTTGGTCACGGGAGCGGCGGAAAACTGACGCACGAGTTGATCGATCACTTATTTGTAAAGCATTTCAGCAATCCCGAGCTCGACCGGCAGACCGATTCGGCCCTGCTGGAAGTCCCGGCCGGACGGCTGGCCTTTACGACCGATGCTTTCGTGGTGGACCCGATCTTCTTCCCCGGGGGGGATATCGGAAAGCTGGCCGTTTGCGGAACGGTAAACGACATTGCCGTTTCTGGTGCCCGCCCGCTTTACATCAGCGCCGCTTTCATCATAGAAGAAGGGATGCCCCTGGCCGACCTTGAAACCATCACCCGTTCGATGGCCGCCGAAGCGAAGAGGGCCGGTGTGAGCATCGTTACCGGCGACACCAAGGTAGTGAACCGCGGGCAATGTGACAAGGTATTCATTACTACAACGGGCATCGGCACGCTGGAGGAAAAGCATGCCCGCATCAGTGAGGGCCTCGACATCCGTCAGGGCGACAGCATCGTCATCAACGGCAGTATCGGCGACCACGGCATGGCCATCATGAGTGCCAGGAACGAACTGAAGCTCAGCGCCCCCCTCCTCTCCGACTGTGCATCCCTCAACCATCTCATTGCCACCGTTCTGGAGACATGTTCCGAAGTGCGCTTCATGCGGGATGCCACCAGGGGCGGGCTGGCCACCGTGATCACGGAACTGTGCAGGAACAGGGATTTCGGGATCAACATCCGGGAGGAAAAGCTTCAGATTAACGAAGGGGTCAGGGGAATGTGTGAGTTGCTGGGCTTTGACCCCATGTACGTGGCCAACGAAGGCAAAGTGGTGCTGGTGGTCCCGGGCAGCGAAGCAGAAAAGGTGGTCGGGGCCATGCGATCACATGAGCTCGGCAGGGACAGCCGTATCATCGGCGAGGTGGTAAGGGAACATCCGGGGAAAGCCTGGCTCAGTACTGCAATTGGCGGGAACAGGATCATCGATATGCTGGCGGGTGAGCAGTTGCCAAGGATCTGTTAAAAAATTAACAATAAGTTGGCCGAAGGAATAGCCTCCATCGCCCGCCGGCAAATGGATCAATAGCCGTATTCGGAATAGAATTTCCTTACGGCTGTGTCGAGGTTCTCAAAAACCACGTAATGGTTCTTGCAACCATGCCTTGAGCAGATGCTCACCTTGCCCCCGATGCTGCATGTAAATGATACGATCGGTGCCTTGCAGACTTCACAGGCAATAGGTCTTGCCAGGTTTTCATGGCAATGAGGGCAGTAGAACTCCACCACATCCCCTTCGGGGATCGCAACTTCTGAGCTGTAGTTGTAATCGCCGTAGATCGAACTCAGCCAGATGCTTCCTTCCTTGCCGTCAGAAGTCTTGATGATCAGGTGGATGGTCTTGCGGTTGTTGATCAGGTGACTGTCGTCCATCAGGAACTCGCCGCATTTGGGGCATTTCACCGTTAATGATACTTTCTTTTCCATAAGGTTCCTCCGGGTTATTGTTGCTGTTAAATTACAGAAATAATCCATCTCTAAGATACAATATTTTCCATATGAAATCAAATAAATTATTTTTCCGCTCATGCTCAAACCTTTACAATTCGGGGGGAGGCCAAGTGACCGGGAAATCGTGTTACAGAAAACGTGAATATCAGTTGTGATCACCCGGGATGGGATATCATGAACATTATGCTTATTTTTGCAAAAAAAGCAGGCCATGCATGAACTTTCCATTGCCATGAGCATCGTGGAGATCGTTGAAGAGAATGCCGGTGGTATGGAAAGCCCTGTATCGGAAGTTGAACTGGAGATCGGCAGCATGTCGGGAGTGGTGATCGAAGCCCTGCAGTTTGCACTCGAAGAAGCGGTAAAGGGCAGCGCTATGGAGCAGGCCGCAATAAAGATCACGGAAGTGCAGGCTATAATGAAATGCGAGTCGTGCGGCCATGAGTTCACCCCCACCGACGTTATTGAACCCTGCCCGGAATGCGGACACCCCTATTCCGATGTGATCCGGGGCATGGAGATGAAGGTGAAGAGGATCGTGTTTTAAGGAAGATGGAATATGGAAAAGGGAAAAGGGAAAAGGGAAAAGGGAATATGGAAGATGGGGAATGAGTGGGAATGGGATGCCGGATACCAGATGCCGGATACCGGATGTCCCGAAAAACCAGAAATCTTCGATTTCATCGTTTTTCGTGGATCCACGATCCCGGGAACCGGGAATCGGGACCGGATGCCGGAAACAATTAAAAATTAAGCATTAAAAACTAAAAATTCAAAGATATGTGCGGTACTTGCGGATGTGGCCAGGAAGATGGCGTCAGGATCAGTAAACCGGGTGAAGTTCATGAACACGATCATGTGCACACCCATGAACACGAACACGGCGGATTGGCACACGCTCATCCGCATACCCATACCCACAGCCATGAAGGTGGCGATGAGCACCATCACCATCCGCATGATGCGGAACACGGTCACCACCATCATCATCATCACGAAGGCGAACGGGAGATCGTGCTGGAGCAGGACGTTCTCCAGAAGAACAAACTGCTTGCCGAAAGGAACAGGGGCTACTTTGAGGCGCGGAACATCATGGCCATCAACCTGGTGAGTTCGCCCGGTTCAGGGAAGACCACCCTTTTGGAGAAGACCATCGCTGCCATGAAGGATGAGTTCCCCATCTTCATCATCGAGGGCGATCAGCAGACCCTCAACGATGCCGAAAGGATCAGGGCTACCGGTGCACCGGTCGTCCAGGTGAACACAGGCAGCGGATGCCACCTCGACGCTTCCATGGTGAACAGGGCCGTGAAGGACCTGGATGTGAAGGAGGATGCGCTCCTGGTGATCGAGAACGTGGGCAACCTGGTGTGCCCGGCCATGTTCGACCTGGGTGAGCGCAACAGGGTAGTGATCATGAGCGTGACCGAAGGCGACGACAAACCCGCAAAATACCCCGACATGTTCAGGACCTCGGACATCTGCATCATCAACAAGACCGACCTTCTCCCCTATGTGGATTTTGACGTTGAAAAAGCCAGGGAATATGCCCTGCGCGTGAACCACCACCTGGAATTCATCGAGCTTTCGGCAAAAACGGGTGAGGGCATGGATCATTGGCACGACTGGTTGCGCAAGGCCATGCGGTAAAATCCCGGATCCATGGAACTCAAGGCCATAGGAACCATACGCACCCCATACAGGGAAACCGCCCCTTTCAGGCCCCCTGAAGATGCAGAGGGGGAATTCGTTGTCATTGTCGACAGGGAGTATGAACCAGGCCTGAAGGACCTTGGGCAGTTCAGCCATATCATCGTGCTTTTCTGGTTCGACCGTTCGCAGAGATCCAATATCCTGGTGCACCCGCCCCACCTGGGCGGCAGGGAGAGCGGGCTTTTCGCCAGCCGTTCCCCGAACCGGATCAACAAGATCGGCATCAACGTAGTGAAAGTCCTCCGCATAGAAGGCAACAGGGTATACACCTCTCCCATGGACATCCTCGACGGGTCGCCCCTGCTCGACATCAAGCCCTATATTCCCGATCTCGACTGCCACCCTTCGGCCACGAAAGGCCATACGCCCTAAGGTTTCCAGTGTTATTTTTTTACATTGTGAAAAAATTAACATTTTTCCCCGCTAGCGCGCGTCTCTGACGCGTGCAACTGTCAGCGCGTTTCCAAACGCGCAATTTAATACGTAATCAGTAGTTTGCTTTCCCTGGTGATTTCAATCAGCGAATCAGAATCTGCATAATTCCTTGCCGAACTGAAAAGATAATTGAGTTTTTTATAAAGTAATGATCTCGTCAGGAGCCTAAAATCCGCAAGTATTGTTAATAAAAAGCTGTAAAACTATGCTACGCAGAGTCTTACAGCTAGTGCTATTTCACCTAAATTGGTGTTGTCTAAAAACAGCATCATGAAAGTAGTAAATTCTTCTAAGATTACACCCT
>JAXGTH010000040.1:0-19951 GCA_040775045.1 Bacteroidales bacterium | reverse complement strand
TCCTCACCTTTTAAACAACGCATTTGTCATTTCGAAGGAGCGGAGCGACTGAGAAATCCCCTTGCATTGAAGTTAAGGCTCTATTATTCATAAAACGCTGGAGCCCATTCGTGATAAGCTTTTGGGGACATAGTGAGTATTTTTACCGGACAGCAATGACTCAAAACTCAAAACTCAAAACTTAAAACTCAAAATTAATTCAGCATTAAGCATTAAAAATTCACAATTGAATAATGCCCTGTTTTAAAGAAAAGAAAGGTAGGTGAGTGCTTTTTTGTATAGCTGTGCGGTATTGTTCACGCTGAACTTGTTGTTGATGTTGGCCCGGTGGCCATCCACGGTCCTCTTGCTGATGTTGAGCCGTCGGGCGATCTCCTTACTGCTCTTACCCGCCAGCACCAGTTCGAGGATCTCCCGCTCGCGGTTGGTGAGTTCCGACTTTTCAGGATAATAGTTGCCGTTCTCGCCCTTGCTTATCCTGATGTATTCCGAAAGGATCTCAGGAGCCATGAAATAATTGTATTTCTTGATATCATATAATCCCTTGACAAGTTCCTCTGCGGTGGTCAGGTCTCCAAAAAAACCCCTGATCCCCATCTCCAGGAGCCTGTTGATGGATTCATAATTATTGGATCCCAGGCTGAGGGCTATACTCATTTTATCATTTTTGCTGATGATGCGGTTGATGGAGGTCTTGCCCTGCTTCAGGATCCATTGGTAACTGCTCAGCACGATCACTTCGGCTTCAAGCCCGATCAGGCTCATCAATTCCTCGTGCTTATGCACAACAGCAATAAGCCTTATCTCCGGCACATCCTTGATCCAGTTCCGGAAACAATCAATGACGATGTTGGAGTCGTCGGCAATGATCAGGTCAATCTGCTTTTCATCCATAGACAGTTAATTAATCCGTTTTGATAATTACTTGCCTGAAAAGACCGGGTATTGTCTATCAGCAAACATAATTCCATGCAATGCAACGCCAGCATGCTGCAACATGGTAATTGCCTTATAATTAATATGGATCGTTTATCGTAACCGGCAGCAGGAGTGTGTGGTCGGCACCGAAGTGCACTGTAAATGTGTGATCGCGGTCGTTTTCCGGTTACTGTTGATAAATAATTTTATATTAATCAGAATCTGGGTTCGGTGTAAAATTATAACAATAATGGGTATTTTGTCCTGTAAGGCTCAAATTTTTACCTCACAAAACCTCACATACCCCATAGGGCAACATGAGTTATCAACAACTCATGCCTGTTCTTTGTCTATGAAAATCCCTGAATGTGAATAAAATATATTGCCCGATCAGACAAATGCACCTTTCAGGGATGTGCAGAGGCGGAAATTCCGCTTGAGGCTTTCATCCTGTATGAGATGGCAGATGAGTTCGCGGAGGCCATCCTTA
This sequence comes from Bacteroidales bacterium, assembly GCA_040775045.1. Taxonomy (GTDB): domain Bacteria; phylum Bacteroidota; class Bacteroidia; order Bacteroidales; family B18-G4; genus B18-G4. The sequence goes on along the minus strand of JAXGTH010000040.1, from coordinate 18,543 downwards.
TCAAGCTGGTCAACCATGAACTCATCGATGTATTTCAGTTGTTCGGTCTTCTTCATGCCGCCTGTATTTTCTCAGTTGACCTGGCTGAAGAGCCTGAAACTGCGCATCAGGCTGTCGTCAGTGACCAGTTCATATACCAGTGTCCTCAGTTCTTCCTTGCTCATGCTGTCATCGATGAACCGGTCGATGCAGCGAAGCTGTTCGATCTTTGTCATGTTGCCCTGAATTAGTCTTGTTATCAGTTTTAATCTGTTTTGTTCCCTTTTACTTTGCATTAACTGAAATTGTTACAAAAATATTGTTTTCAGGGGTTGAAAATCAATGCGTAAAAAGCGCAGGCCCCTAAGTGAATCGTGCTGCCCGGCTTCATGAAATACCTGGCCTTGCTTCGCAAGGAAATACTAAATTCTAAATCCTAAACCCTAAATAAACCCAAAACTTAAAACTCAAAACTACCCAATAACTCTATTGAGTGATGATATCCTATTGATTAGTGATTAATAAAGATTGGTAATGAAGAATTGTGATGAGGAGAGAAGATTTAATTTAAAACTCAAAACTCAAAACTCAAAACTCAAAGCTTAAAACTCAAAACACCCAGAACCCAGTGCCTGTCCCCCGGAACCTGAAGCCTATTGAGTGATGATATCCTAATGATTAGTGATGAATACAGATTGGTAATGACGAATTGTGATCAGGAGAGAAGATTTAATTTAAAACTCAAAACTCAAAGCTTAAAACTCAAAACACCCAGAACCCAGTGCCTGGCCCCCGGAACCTGAAGCCTATTGAGTGATGATATCCTATTGATTATTGATTAATAAAGATTGGTAATGAAGAATTGTGATGAGGAGAGAAGATTTAATTTAAAACTCAAAACTCGAAGCTTAAAACTCAAAACACCCAGCACCCAGTGCCTGGCCCCCGGAACCTGAAGCCTATTGAGTGATGATATCCTAATGATTAGTGATGAATACAGATTGATAATGGGGAATTTTGATTGTGGCTGGAAGAATTTAAAACTCAAAACTTAAAACTCAAAACTTAAAACCTGTCCCGAGCGACAGTCGAAGGGTGTCACCGCGAGCACTTCGGATGGCCTGTTTGAGCGAAGTCAAAATGCCAGTTTTACTCCGGCTAGCGGCTCTTTAAACAAGCAGTTGTTTATATTTAGAATTTAACCGGACTGCAAATACTCTGAACTCATTAATATGCAGTATCCAGGATCTGGCAGCCAGATACCAGTAACCAGCAGCCAGTAACCAGTAACCCATGGGAATCATCGCATCACCTTTCAAGGATCAGGGGTTCAAAACAAGAATACACAAAAAAACCGGGAAGCAGCCGAAGCCGCTTTCCCGGTTGGGCAAAATGATGTGTTGTATCAGATTACGGGTCTACGAAGGTAAACACAACCTGTGTTGTCGGTGTTGCTTCGAAGATCACGGCAGCCCAGCCTCCCGGAGGTGGCAGGTAGCCGTCCCCATAAGCCAGTGCATCAGTCGACATCTGCAGTGAGAGGGTGGTTGGTGCGCTGATCTGGTGGGGGAATGTAGCCTGTGCATCCAGTATCTTCCACAGGGCATTCTGGATATCCTGCCAGATGTAACCAGGATAGTTGTCCAGGTTGTTCATCAGCCAGTTGGCACAGTCGATATTGTCCCTGAACTGCTGTTCAAGACTAGCTGGCAATAGGCTGGGAACAAGCGAACCATATACATCTGTATTATCATACGATGAATTCAGGTATATGGTCTCTCCCTGGTCCCCGCAGTATATGCCATACCATGTTCCTTCTTCGATATCATATGGACCTGAGTTGGGAGCAAACTCATCAAGATAAACACTGAAATATGTTCCATCAGGACCCGGGTTATATGAACCCGAAGTTAGCATATCGCAGCTTGCCGGCAGGTTCTGGTAAGGAACGAGCTGTATATCCGTGGCAGTGAGGTTGCACTCACCCAATACGACTTCAATGATGCCGTCATCGCCCGGAGGCACCACATTTCCTGCTGCGTCCTTTAATACGCCAAGCTCTGTAAGCGTACCCGTCCAGAAAAGATTGTAGGCGAATGGGGGTGATACATCACCATCCTGGACCATGATCCAGATCTCAATATCAAATACTTCATCGGGGACCTGCAGGTTATCAGGCCAGTTGATGCATAAAGGCCCGCCAACCCAATAAGGCCCGTTTCCGTCGTCCGGCAAGTTTGTGAACGGGGAATAGGGAACATGAGTAGTGGTCCCCTCTTCAAAAACATTGATCATCATGATGGCAGGCATATCCAGCTGAATCGCTCCCTGGAGCAGGTAGGGTGAACCCGTCATCCCGTAACCGGTCTGTGCGGACACATCCTTGATACAGATATCGCCGAAGAAGCATTCTTCCCTTACAACAATCTCTGTGATCACGAACCAGTCGAATCCGAATTCGAGATAATCATCATCGATGAAGCAAAGCACTTCGATCGGGAACTGGAATTTTTTGAAGGCTTCAATACCGATGGTATAGGCAAAGCGGTAAGCCGGTGTAATATATACTTCATAGTCTGACCCGCTTGACGGTGTACCCATCACAAGAACATCATCCGATCCGGGGATGGGTGAAGGTGTGTTGTTATCATCCCAGAGGAGGAATTTGGTCACCTGCATAGTCGACACGCTTACATCCGGTGGAAGCATCAACTTGATGTTCTGGGTGTAGAGTACCCCTCCGATGCGGAAAACAAGCGGATAGAAAGTATAGGTGGTCGTTCCATCGTAGAGGTCTATCTCTGCATACTCGGGTTCAAGGAGATTCCCCTCTGAATCAAGCTTGCAGGGCCAATCCTTTGTTGTGCCCGGATCAAGCAGGTTGATCTCGAATGAAACTTCAGCTTCGTTCGCGGCAACCGGGTCTTCCTGGATGTCTTTCTTACATCCGAACACCAGTACGGATATAAGTACTAATACCAATAATTTTTTCATTTTTCGTAATTTTTAGTTTGAATGTGAATTAATTTGATTTTTGGTCTGCCTTTCGGCCGGGTTAAGTGAATCCGCTTCTCATGGTCTTTGGGTTTTGGTTCATAATTCAGGTTAATTGCCAATATATTGTCCGTTAAAGGATCGACTGCCTGTGCGGCCATCATTCCTTCCCGGTATTGGTTTCATTTTTCCGTTTTCGGTCCTCCGGCTTTCCCCCTGGACACACAACACCTCCATCGGTATCATGAAATGATCATGTACCGGTACCGTAACCTCAAAATCGAGCGGGTATGCCACGTAGGAAGCATAACCGGTACCCGCGAGCGGCGTGCCCATCACGATAGTGTCGTCGATGCCGGGCAGGTTCTGCTCGATCAGATCGCCCTCGTTCCAGAGCAGGAACTGGCTGATGTTGTATGTAGCAGAATCCATATCCGGCGGGAGCAGCATCCTGATGCTCTGGCTGTATAGTATCCCGTAAAGCCTGAACACGAAGATGTAATGGTCCTGCCCGTTCAGGCATACCTGTAGATAGGTGGGTTCATAGGGTTTGCATTCCCACTCATTGATGGATTTGCTTCCCGGGGCCATAACCGGAACCACTGCGAAAGAAAGCTCCTGTTCCCTTTCGGGAACGATGTTTTGCTCATCCTCCTTTTTGCAGGATATTGCCACGATCATGATCATCATCAGATATATGGTTCGGAGCATTTGGTTAACGTATGATATTTATTGTATGGATCAGGGGGGAATTCACGGCCGGACGCGATGCATCACGGCCCCCGCTCTGGGGACCTTTATTCGTATCATATGTCAATTAAAATTTATTCCTTGTGATCGAAGAGACAAATCTAATATTAAACAAAACTACATGTAAGAGCATTTATACCCTATTTGAATGGGTGATTACCCCGGGGTAGTAATGCCCAGATATCCAGGTATATATATGCGGGTATAGCTATCTTGAAGTAATTCTCAACACGCAAAAGCCAATATCTCTATTGAACGATGATATCCTAATGATTAGTGATGAATACAGATTGATAATGACGAATTGTGATGAGGAGGGAAGGATTAATTCAAAATCCCCAGAACCCAGTACCTGGCCCCCGGAACCGGAATCCTATTGAGTGATGATATCCTAATGATTAGTGATGAATACAGATTGGTAATGAAGAATTGTGATGAGGAGAGAAGATTTAATTTAAAACTCAAAACTCAAAGCTTAAAACTCAAAACACCCAGAACCCAGTGCCTGTCCCCCGGAACCTGAAGCCTATTGAGTGATGATATCCTAATGATTAGTGATTAATAAAGATTGGTAATGACGAATTATGAACAGGAGAGAAGAATTATTTTAAAATTTAAAACTCAAAACTTAAAACTCAAAACTTAAAACTCAAAACTTAAAACTCAAAACTTAAAACTCAAAACTTAAAACTCAAAACTTATCTTTGCCTCATGGAGGACGAAATGCATCGTCAGCGTGAGAGCAGTGGTTTCCAGTCGGGAAAGGTCATGCTGGTGTCCATGGCACATATGGTGCACGACATCTATTCCTCCTTCCTCGCCCCTCTCCTCCCGCTCCTCATCGAGAAACTCAGCCTGAACTACACCGCTGTGGGTGTGCTGTCGCTGGTACAGCGGCTGCCTTCGCTCCTGAATCCCTTTGTGGGCTTGCTTGCCGACCGTGTCGCACTGCGCTACCTGGTGATCATTGCCCCGGCAATCACCGCCGTCACCATGAGCCTGCTCGGGCTGGCCCCCAACGCGGCCATACTGGGCATCCTCCTGTTCGTGATGGGTTTCAGCTCCATGCTCTTCCACGTCCCTTCCCCCGTCATGGTAAAGAAGCTTTCCGGAAAAAGGGTTGGCCGCGGCATGAGTTTTTATATGTTCGGCGGTGAGATGGCACGCACCCTCGGCCCCCTTATCATCGTTGGCGCCGCAACGGCCTGGGGGCTCGAAGGTACCTGGAAACTTATGCCTTTCGGACTGCTGGCCACCTTTATCCTCTACCTGAAGTTCCGCCATGTCCGTATTTCAGATGAGTTCAGAGACCGGCAGAGGTCCACCGGGCTTTGGAAAAGCTTGCAAAAGCTTACGCCCTTCCTGCTCATCATCACAGGCATCACCTTTTTCAGGGCCATCACCAAGTCGGCCCTCACCACCTTCCTCCCGACCTACATGAATATCGACATGGGCGCCAGCCTCCTGGTCAGCGGGGGCGCGCTGGCCATCCTCGAACTCGCCGGTGCCGCAGGCGCCCTGCTCTCGGGTACCATCTCCGACAGGATAGGGCAAAGGAACACCCTGCTGATCATCACCCTCTCCTCACCAGTGCTGATGCTGCTCTTCGTGAACCTTGGCCCGGCTTGGTCGGTGCCCGTGCTCATCCTCCTGGGACTGTCCATCTTCGGGAGTACTCCCGTGATCCTGGCCATGGTACAGTACCGGGGGAAAGAGAGGCCGGCCTTCTTCAACAGCATCTATATGCTCATCAGCTTCTTTGTGAGCGCATCGCTGGTAATAGGCATCGGGGCGCTGGCCGATCATTATGGCCTCAGGGCCACCTACAACATCTGCGGATGGCTGGCCTTCGGGGCCGTCCCCTTCGTGCTCGCACTCAGGCGATGAGCGGCATGTGTCATTGAACAGCCAAATCCGCTATCTTTGCCTTATGAACTGGCAGGTATACACGCAGGGCTTCAGGGCTTACCTCAAACTTGAAAAATCGCTTTCGTCCAACACGGTGGATGCCTACATGAATGATGTATCCAAATTCACCGCTTACGAGGAACGGAGCCTGGGCCGGAAGAGCCCTGCGGAAGTGACCCATGCCGACCTGAAGCATTTCATCAGGGAGATCAACAGCACAGGCCTGAGTGCCCGAACGCAGGCAAGGATGATCTCGGGGCTGAAAGCTTTCTTTAAATACCTTCACCTTGAAGGGCTGATCAAAGACGATCCTGCCGGACTGCTTGAAGGTCCCAGGCCCGGCAGGAAACTGCCCGACACCCTCAGCATCGATGAGATTGACCGTATCACGCAAGCCATAGACATGAGCCTGTCCGAGGGGGGACGCAACCGGGCCATGATCGAAACCCTTTACGGCTGCGGGCTGCGCGTATCTGAACTCATCAGCCTGAAGATCTCCGACATCTATTTCCGTGAGGAGTTTGTAAGGGTGATCGGTAAAGGCAACAAGGAACGGCTGGTACCTGCAGGCGGGACCGCCCTGAAGTTCATCAAACTTTACCTTGAAGGCCAGCGCGCACATCTCCAGCCCCGGAAGGCCGACCACGACATCGTTTTCCTCAACCGGCGCGGCGGCAGGCTGAGCAGGACCATGATCTTCCTTATCGTGAAAGAGCTGGGTGAGAAGGCCGGGATCAGAAAGAACATAAGCCCGCACACCTTCAGGCATTCATTCGCCACCCACCTGGTGGAAGGCGGGGCCGACCTGCGAGCCGTACAGGAAATGCTGGGTCACGAATCCATCATCACCACAGAGATCTATACCCATCTCGACAGGGAATACCTGAAGAGTACGATACAACTGTATCATCCGAGGAAATAAGATAGTAGCTAATGGGGGCTGGGTACTGGGTACTGGGTACTGGGTGCTGGGTTGGGTCAACAACCATAACCTAGAACTCCTCGATCTCCCCCTGCTCATTCACGAGCACGCCCCAGTTCACGGCCACGAGCTGACCCTCCTGGAAAAAGAAGTCGATCAGGGCATCATCATAGGATATCCGGCGTTCGCCACTTATATCGACATCCGTTTCAGCAACTTCAAAACCATGCGCTGTCATCATATCGATGATCTCCTTTTCGTTAAGGTCAAAGACCTTTTTCCCGAAAAGGGTGGATTCGCTGATGTCGGTCTCGATACAGGAAACGACCGACTTGTCGATGCCTTCAAAAAATACCGATATCCCGGCATCCCAGTAATTGAGTATGGTGGTTTTAAAATCGTCTTCGTCCTCAATGCTCTCTATCTCTTCTGGCTCGCCCAGGATACGGATAACATGTTCACTGGTTACGCCGAACTTCAACTCCCCAAAGCCTTCCTTGGGTTTGATCTCTGGATTAAGTTTTTTCATTGTATTCAAATCATTTAAATGGTGAATCAGGCTCCTTGGCCATATGGTTATACACTTGTTTATCGATAAATTTCGGAAAGAACTTGTTGAGCAGCACCGTTAATTTACCCTGTGTGGTCAGGATAAGCCTGTGCTTCCTCTTTGCAATGGCATTGGTGATGTGATAGGCAACTTCTTCGGCGCTCATCATGCTGCCTTCGTCCCTGGGCGATTCTCCCTGCATCTTCCCCTCCCCGTTCAGAGCCGTGTTCCTGATGTTGGAGGCAGTGAAGCCAGGGCAGGCGATCAGCACATGCAGGCCTTTCTTCATATTCTCTATCCTGAGCGTTTCAAGGAAACCGTGCATCGCGAACTTCGAGGCTGAATAGCCCGTCCTTCCCGGCAGGCCCTTGTACCCGGCAATGGACGATACCCCAACCACGCTTCCTTTCACTGCCAGGAGATGAGGAAGTGCAAATTTCGTGCAGTATACCGTCCCCCAGAAATTGATGTCCATCAGTTTCCTGATCACCTCGATGCTGGTTTCTTCAAAAAGCGCGCGCATGGAGATTCCCGCATTGTTGATGAGCACATCGATACGGCCATACGCTGCAACGGCCCGGCCGATGAGTTCCCTGCAACTGTCCTCGGAAGCAACATCAGCGGGAACAGCCAATGGCCTGGCACCAAGTGCGGCCACTTCGGCAGCCGCCTGCTCCAGGCGCTCCCTGCTGCGGGCCGCCATGACCACCCTTGCCCCCCTGCGGGAAAATTCCATCGCCAGGGCTTTGCCAATGCCCGATGACGCACCGGTGATCACCACGACCTTATCATTCATCTTTGCATCCATAGCCTGCAATGATAAGTTAATTTTACATATCGGATGGCCAAATGTGAAAATAATTTAACCAACATCTTTCATTACCTTTGCAATCACAACCCCTGCCGGATGTCTGAACTGAGAGAACTGTTTTTCCGCCATATGGGTATCCCTTCACGGAAACCATCAGCCATTGAAGTGGTGTCGGCCGAAGGGATATATTTCTTTGATGCTGCCGGCAAGCGCTACACCGACCTCGTATCGGGCGTTGCGGTTAGCAATGTGGGCCACCGCCATCCACGTGTGCTAGCAGCCGTCAGGGATCAGCTCGACAGGCACATGCACCTGATGGTCTATGGCGAATATGTGCAGGCACCGCAGGTAAAGCTTGCCCGTGCCCTCACACGGCAACTCCCTGAGCGGCTCGACGCGGTATATTTCGTGAATTCGGGCAGCGAAGCGATAGAGGGCGCCCTGAAGCTGGCCCGGAGGAGTACCGGCCGGCACGAGGTTGTTGCGTTCCGCAATGCGTATCACGGAGGTACGGCAGGGGCCCTGAGCATCCTTGGCAACGAGGAACTCAAAAATGCATTCCGCCCGCTTATTCCAGGCATCAGGCTCCTCAAATTCAACGATACGGGGATGTTTGATTATATCACGGAGAAAACCGCCTGTGTGGTGGTAGAATGCATACAGGCCGAAGCCGGCATCATCCTTCCTGAAGAAGGCTTCCTGGAACAGCTCAGGCAGCGTTGCGACACTACCGGGGCGCTCCTGGTCATCGACGACATACAGATGGGTTTCGGGAGGACAGGGAGCCTGTTCAGTTTTTACAACTACGGGATCGATCCCGACATCCTGTGCCTGGCCAAGGGCATGGGAGGCGGAATGCCAATAGGGGCATTTGTGAGCAGCCGTAAACTTATGGACAGGCTTACCTACAGCCCGGAACTGGGACACATCACCACTTTCGGCGGACATCCCGTATCCTGTGCTGCCGCGCTGGCCAACCTCGAACTGATCCTCGAAGAGGACCTGCCCGCCAGGGCAACAGCGCGTGGTATCGATTTTTATAATTTCCTTGTGGCACATCCGGCCATCAGGGAGATCAGGTATAAAGGCTTGATGATGGCCATTGAACTGGAAAACAGCGAGACTGCCGACCGCCTCACCCAGCTGTTCCTGGAAAACAGCCTGATCACCGACCGCTTCCTTTTCAGGCCGTCGGCCTTCCGCATAGCCCCTCCCCTGACCATCAGCAGTGAACAGGTAAGGGAAACCGCCGAGACCATCCTTCATTGCCTCGACAAACTGTAGATAAAGAGCATCAGGCCATGCCCATATTCAGACTGACCGACGAACCCGTGTTTCCCGACCCTTCCTATGCTGAGAAGGAAGGCATCCTGGCCGTCGGCGGCGACCTGTCGGTGGAACGGCTCATCACGGCATATGCGAACGGTATCTTTCCCTGGCCGCAAAGGGGAGCTCCCCTGTTATGGTGGTCGCCAGATCCAAGGATGGTGCTCTTCCCCGAAAATTTCAGGATCAGCCACAGCATGAAACAGTTGATTCGCAACGGCAAATATTCATGTACCTTCGACAGGGATTTCCCTGGCGTGATCAGGAACTGTGCCTTGGTGAGCAGGAAAGGCCAGAGCAGCACCTGGATCACCCGCGATATGGTCAGGGCATATATCAGCCTCCACCGGGAAGGGTACGCACATTCCGTCGAGACATGGTATGACGGGAAACTCGTGGGCGGACTATACGGCGTATCCCTCGGCAAGGCCTTTTTTGGAGAATCCATGTTCTTCCTGCAGCGAGATGCATCGAAATTTGCCCTGTATCACCTGGTAAAATTGCTGAAGCACTGGAAATTCGAGCTGATCGACGCCCAGCAGGACACCAGCCATATGCAGAGCCTCGGGGCAATAAATATACCCAGGGAAGAGTTCCTTGTATTGCTGGAGCAAGCCGTCACGAAGCCAACTTATAAAGGAAACTGGAATAATTATATTTAAGTTATGGAAAGATTCAATCCCGAACTTATGCAAATGGCCCTTGACCTTGCCAGGAAAAATGTGGAATCAGGAAACGGAGGCCCCTTCGGTGCTGTTGTGGTCAGGGATGGAAAGGTCATTGCCCACGCAATGAACGAAGTGATCGCCACCGACGACCCCACGGCTCATGCAGAGATACTCGCGATCAGGAGGGCCTGCAAGGCGCTTGGCAACTACCAGCTTACGGGCTGTGAGGTATATACCAGTTGCGAACCATGCCCGATGTGCATGGGGGCCATCTACTGGGCCCGTCCCGACAGGGTATATTACGCAGCCACCCGGGAGGACGCCGCCGGGTCAGGATTCGATGATGACCACATATACAGGGAATGTCATCTCCCCGTGGAAAAACGGACCATCCCTTTTGTGAACGTTATGCGTGAAGAAGCCATACAGGTATTCAGGGATTGGGATAACAACGGTCTGGATATCAAATACTAGGCAGTGGGGTTACGAAATGCCGGCCATAACGAAATTCGAAGTCAGTATCACGACATTGCGCCCCGCTACCCTAAAAAGTGTTATCTTCGTAGCCATTAACCATCAAACTAATACCAGCACTTAATCCTTATGAAAATTACCATTGTAGGCTCGGGTTATGTTGGCCTTGTAACAGGTGCCTGTTTTGCGGAAGTCGGCATCGATGTGAGTTGTGTCGATATTGACAGGGATAAGATCGAAGGGCTTAAAAAAGGCATTGTGCCCATCTATGAGCCGGGGCTGGAAGTGATGATCGGTCGCAACATGGAAAAAGGGAGGTTGCACTTCACCACCGACCTAGCATCCACCCTGGAGGATTGTGAAGTAATTTTCATCGCCGTGGGTACGCCTCCCGATGAGGATGGCAGCGCCGACCTTAAATATGTGCTCGAAGTGGCCAGGGAGGTTGGAAGGAATATCAACGACTATATCCTTGTCGTTACCAAGAGTACCGTCCCTGTCGGCACCGCCGAAAAGGTCAGGAAGGCCCTGCAGGAAGAACTAACTGCCCGTGGCGTGGCTATCGGCTTCGATGTGGCCTCCAACCCTGAATTCCTCAAGGAAGGGGCAGCGATCGAAGATTTCCTGAAGCCCGACAGGATCATCATCGGGACGAATTCCGACAGGGCCGTAAAGATCATGCAGAAGCTTTACAAACCTTTCACCCTTAACGGGCATCCGGTCATCTTCATGGATATCCCTTCGGCTGAAATGACGAAATATGCAGCCAACGCCATGCTCGCCACAAGGATCAGTTTCATGAACGAGATCGCTAACCTTTGTGAGATCATGGGGGCCAATGTCGATATGGTGCGCAGGGGCATTGGCAGCGACCCGAGGATCGGGAACAAGTTCATCTATCCGGGCATCGGGTACGGTGGCTCCTGCTTTCCCAAAGATGTAAAGGCCCTGATCAGGACGGCCAGGGAAAATAATTTTGAAATGAGCCTGTTGCAGGCTGTCGAGGAAGTCAACGATGCGCAGAAACAGGTTCTTTTCCATAAAGTAGAGGCTTTTTTCAGGGGTGATTTGAAAGGCAGGAAGATCGCTTTCTGGGGATTGTCATTCAAGCCGCAGACTGACGACATGAGAGAAGCACCATCCAGGGTGCTGATAGACATGTTCCTGCAGGCCGGATGCATTGTGTCGGCCTATGATCCCGTAGCGATGAAAGAGGCTGCAAGGGTCCTCGAAGGGCGCGTTGAACTCAGAAGCGAACAGTACGCGGCGCTTGAAGATGCCGATTGCCTCCTGTTGGTCACGGAGTGGAAGGAATTCAGGGTTCCCGACCTCGAAAAGATGAAGGGAATGATGAAGCAAGCTGTGATCTTCGACGGAAGGAACATATATGACAGGGAGGAACTTACTGCTGCAGGATTCACCTATTTTGCAATAGGCAAATAGATAAAAATCAGTTCCTGATGGATAAAAAGAAAATACTGGTTACCGGCGGGGCCGGGTTCCTGGGTTCACACCTCTGTGAACATCTTTTGAACAAGGGCCACGAAGTGATCTGCCTCGACAATTTCTTTACGGGCAGCAGGCAGAATATCCTTCACCTGCTCGGCAATCCTTTCTTCGAAGTGATCAGGCATGATATCACCATGCCGTTTTACATAGAGGTGGATGAGATCTACAACCTGGCCTGCCCGGCTTCTCCCATCCACTACCAGGTGAATCCTATCAAGACCATCAAGACCAGTGTGGCCGGAAGCATTAATATGCTTGGGCTTGCAAAGCGTATCAGGGCAAAAATTCTCCAGGCATCTACCAGCGAGGTTTACGGTGATCCCCAGGTACACCCGCAAACAGAGGATTACTGGGGCCATGTGAACCCCATAGGGTCAAGGGCATGCTACGACGAGGGAAAGCGATGCGCCGAGGCCCTTTTCGTCAACTATCACAAGCAAAACAAGGTCAGGATCAAGATCGCCAGGATCTTCAACACTTACGGTCCGCGAATGGATCCACAGGACGGCAGGGTCGTCTCCAATTTCATCATGCAGGCCCTCAGGGGCGAGGACATCACCATTTATGGTTCGGGAAGGCAAAGCAGGAGTTTTTGCTATGTCGATGACATGATCAAAGGCCTGGTCAGGCTCATGGAAACCGGTGACGATTTCACCGGACCGGTAAACCTGGGAAATCCTGAGGAACTCAGCATGCTCGACCTGGCATCCCTCATCACCAAACTGGCGGGATCATCTTCGGGCATCACCTACGGGGAACTTCCGGAGGACGATCCCATGCAGCGGCAGCCCGATATCAGCCTTGCCAGGCAGGCACTCGGCTGGGAACCGCATACGCCGGTGAAGGAAGGGCTTGAACGCACCATTGCATATTTCAAAGGGATCAGGGAGGAGCGCAAGATATGAGGGTACTTGTCACCGGAGCCAACGGCCAGCTGGGTATGGCCCTGAAAGAGGAAAGCAGGGCCCACAGCGAACACGAATACCTCTTTACCGACCTTGAAGAACTTGACATTACAGTACCGGAAGCCATCGAGAATGCGGTGGTCTTGTTCAGGCCCGATATCTTCGTGAACTGCGCCTCATACAATGCGGTTGACAAGGCCGAAGACGATCCGGACCCGGCCATGATGATCAATGGGGAAGCCGCCGGGTACATTGCCGGCATTGCATCGAGGCACGGAATCAGCCTCATCCACCTCTCCACCGATTACGTCTTCGACGGGAAAAAGGGTTCAGCCTACCATGAAGACGACCTTCCCAATCCTTTGTCGAAATACGCCTATTCCAAGCTGCTTGGCGAACAGGCTGTCAGGTCTGCGAACTGCAATGCAGCAATAATACGCACGTCATGGCTCTATTCCGAGTACGGCAGCAATTTTGTAAAGACCATCAGGAATCTTGCAGTGGAACGCGATGAGATCAGGGTGGTAAAAGACCAGGAGGGATCGCCTACCTATGCCGGCGACCTCGCCGCGGCCATATTTGCGAGCATGCCGCAGATCAGAAACCTGAATGGCATAAATACATACCATTATTCGAATGAGGGGGTAACCAGTTGGGCAGGATTTGCTGAAGCTGTTGTAGAGCTTTCGGGTCTGGATTGCAGGATCATCCCGGTCAGTACCAGCGAATACGGCTTGTCGAAAGCTGCCAGGCCGGCCTTCAGCCTGCTCGATAAAAGCAAGATCAGGGAAACCTTTGGTCTCATCATCCCCGAATGGCACGAATCCCTTGTAAAGTGTATTGATAATCTTGAAAAATCTTAGCAACATGAACGATATCAACCAGACCGCAATGAACAAGGCCAAAGCATGGCTCAACGGAAACATCGACGATGAGAGCAGGCAGGCCATTCGTGATATGATGAAAAACGATCCAAAGGAACTCACTGAATCCTTTTACCGCGACCTTGAGTTCGGTACAGGTGGCTTAAGGGGCATCATGGGGGTTGGTACCAACAGGATGAACAAATATACGGTTGGGATGGCCACACAGGGCCTGGCCAATTACCTCAGGAAAGTTCACGGAAGCAAGCCCGTCAGTGTTGCTATTGCACACGATTCGCGGAACAACAGCCCCTTGTTTGCAAGGATCACGGCCGAGGTTTTCTCGGCAAACGGTATCGCCGTTTACCTTTTCGACAGCCTGAGGCCGACACCGGAATTATCCTTTGCCATCAGGCATTATGGCTGCCAGAGCGGTGTGGTGATCACGGCTTCCCATAACCCAAAAGAATATAACGGTTACAAGGCATACTGGGACGATGGCGCGCAACTCATCCCCCCTCATGATAAAAATGTGATCGAAGAGGTGAGAAAGATCAACACCTTCGACGAGGTAAGATTCGGGGGCAATGATGAACTGATCACGATGATCGGAGAAGAAACCGATGTGAGATATCTCGCGCAACTCAGCAGGCTGTCGCTCAGCCCGGCCCTGATCAGGGAGCACCATGACATCCCGATCGTCTACACGCCCCTGCATGGTACCGGGGCCTCACTGGTGCCCCGCTGCCTGAAGAATTTCGGCTTCACCAATATCAGCCTTGTCGCGGAACAGGCCATCCCCGACGGCAATTTCCCTACCGTAAAATCACCGAATCCCGAAGAACCCTCGGCCCTGGAAATGGCCATCTCCAAGGCCGAGAAAGAAGGAGCCTCGCTGGTCATGGCCACGGATCCCGATGCCGACCGCGTGGGTATCGCCGTAAAGGACCACCACGGGCAGTTCATCCTGTTGAACGGAAACCAGACCGCTGCGGTACTGATGTATTACATCTTCCGGAAATGGAAGGAAAACGGAAAGATCACCGGAAAGGAGTACATGGTGAAGACCATCGTGACAACCGAATTGCTGATCGATATTGCAGACAAATACGGGATAGAAAGTTATGATGTGCTGACAGGATTTAAATGGATCGCCGATATCATCCGCCGGAATGAAGGAAAGAAAGTCTTTATAGCCGGGGGCGAAGAGAGCTACGGGTATATGATCGGTGACTTCGTGAGGGATAAGGATGCCGTGAGCTCCTGTGCCTTGATCGCTGAAACCGCAGCATGGGCAGCCGGGCAGGGAAAGACCATTTTCGACATCCTCCTTGATATATACATGGAATTCGGGTTTTATTACGAAGGGCTTATCTCCGTTGTCAAGAAAGGGATGTCGGGGGCGGAAGAGATCCGCGGCATTATGGAGCGTTTCAGGAACGATCCCCCTGAAAAGATCAATAACAGCAGGGTGATAATGATCAAGGACTATCAATCTTCGGTATGTCGCGATCTTGACCAGGGGACGGAAGAAAAGATCGATCTGCCAAAATCGAACGTGCTGCAGTTCTTCCTGGAAGACGGAAGCAAGATCAGCATGCGACCCTCCGGCACCGAACCCAAGATAAAGTTCTACTTCGGGGTCAAGGGTGAGCTGACGAAAGGATCAGACTTTGAAAAAGTGAAGGATGAGCTCAATGGCAGGATTGGCGGTATCGTTTCCGACCTGGATCTTTAGTTCAGGGATCTATCTTTTCACCAGTTTGGTGGTGAATACTGCGTTTCCACTTTCAAGACGGAGAAAGTACACTCCTGCAGGAACCTCCTGCAATCCATTGATCCTGATCATGTTTTGCCCTTGTACCAGCGATCTTTGCTCTTCAAATACGGTCCGGCCGGTCATGTCAGCAATACTGAGGTAGGCCTGTGCATTTTGTTCCGATCTCAGGGCAAGGTCCACCCACGTGCTGAACGGATTGGGGTAAACATTCATTATGGTCAGCAGGGATCCTTCATCTGCATCGATCACAGTGAGAATGTTATGGGCGGCCATAAAATCAGGGATCCCATATCCCATGGTATTGTCGGGCGATCCGGCAAGGCTTCCGCTCTCCTGCACTGCGTTGATGAGTTCCATATTGTTCATGTCGGGATTTCCCTGCAGCAGGCAGGCCATCATCCCGGCAATGACCGGAGATGAAAATGATGTCCCGTTACCGAAAAAGAATGAACCGTCAGGACTTGCCACATAGGTCCCTTCACCCTGCGCCACCACATTGGGTTTTATCCTTCCATCGAAGGTAGGCCCGTGGCTGCTGAATGAAGCGGGAATACCCATGGCATTAACGGCGCCGATCGTGAATACGCTGTCGCCATCTGCAGGGGCCGTGATGTAATACCATGATGAACCGCCTGAATTGCCTGCACTGTTAACGACGATCAATCCCTTGCTGGCTGCAATATCAGCACCGATGGTGATCGGGGTCGTATTGCCGTCCATGTCTTCGTAGGTATGGTTCTGTGAAGCTTCATCGAAAGTACTGTAGCCGAGCGAAGTGTTCAGCACATTGGCCCCGGCGCTGTCGGCATATTCCGCTCCTGACACCCAGTTGTATTCTTCGATGAGGTATTCGGAACCTGCATCTTCGGTGCGGAGCAGAAGATAGGAGGCTTCGGGCGCGGTACCCACCAGGGTACCCGGGAGATTTCCTGCCATCGTGCTGAGCACCATGGTGCCATGATAATGCTTATTGAATGTGATTGGTCCGCCACTGACAAAATCGCGTGTGGCCAGCACACGCTGATCATTCCAGAGGGAATCGAAAATTGCAAGCTCGTCGGCATTGTCGAATCCCGAATCCAGTACACCGATCACGATGCCCTGCCCGCGATAGCCAAGTTCATGGATCTGATCACCCCCGATCATGCCGATCTGGTTGTAGGCATTACCATAGTCGTAGAAACTAACATCTTTCATAATGATATCGCCAGCCGGAGCTTCGACATCAAAGTATTCATGCATAAAAAAGGGCTTTTCATTGCTACCAGAGGGAATAACAGGCGATTTCATGACTCCCTGTACAAATGGCAAAGCAGCGATTGCCTCGATCACGGCTGGATTGGATGTTTCAATGGTAACCCCGTTAAGCCACTTCGTCGGATTGAGGATGGCAGCACCGGCGTCACGCACGGCCTGCAGGTACTGAGGATTTACGGGAAGGTCCCTGACATCGATCGGGATATTGTGGAGGGCACGGCGTTCAATAGCCCTTTGCGACAAGTATTCCGAAGGATCATTTACCGAAAATGGTGAATCGTCCTTATCGGTAAACTGGATATAATATTTGGAAGGGGCTACCTGGGCAACGGCAATGATCAGAATGGCAAACATTGCCAGTATCGAGGTGATGATTTTTTTCATATCTTGTTGCTTTGTTTCTGTTATGAAGACACAACATTCGGTTTGAAATGCAAAAATACTAAATAAGCTAAAATGATTTATTTCTTATAACAACCTCATTATTAATTATTTTTTATAGAACAACAAGCCTGTACCTTTTGTTCAACGCACATTGTAGAGTATTTGTGAGGTATAATAGTTGATTTCAGGTTTTTAATCTTTGTATATTTACGACAGCTTTTTGATTAAGTTATAAGATTTGGTTAAGGACTGTGCTTTTCCCGTCTGCTTTTTGCACAGTCCTTTTTTTATTTCCTAATTTTACATTTCGAAAACTATTTCTGAGAAGTTCGGTAAAACATTTGGCATGGTCTGTTCTTAAGATTCAGCATACAAGATCATGGATATAAATAATTGCAGTTAATTAAGCAATATGCGTTAAAAATTAAAAATTCTCCACTTCCATGATGCGGATTGATATCATTACTATTTTCCCTGGCATGTTTGCAGGCCCTTTCGATCATTCGATCATAAAGAGGGCGGTTGAAAAGGGACTTGCAGAGATACACCTTCACGACCTTCGCGAATATACTACTGACAAGCACAGGAGTGTTGACGATTATCCTTTTGGCGGCGGGGCCGGAATGGTCATGAGCGTTGAACCGATTGCACGCTGCATCGAAAAGCTAAAAGCCGAGCGTGATTATGATGAGGTAATCTTTCTCACTCCCGACGGTGAACTACTTGAACAGGGCATATCCAATGCCTTATCGCTAAAGGGGAACCTGATCATGTTATGCGGGCATTATAAAGGTGTTGATGAGCGTGTCAGGCAGCTTTTCATCACCAGGGAAATTTCGGTTGGTGATTACGTTTTAAGCGGTGGGGAACTCGCGGCTGCCATGCTGGTTGATACTATTTTACGTGTAATTCCCGGAGTGCTTGGCGATGAGACCTCAGCACTCTCCGACTCTTTCCAGGACAAGTTGCTTTCACCTCCAGTATACACGCGGCCGAGGGATTTCCGCGGGCTTGGTGTCCCTGATATCCTTCTTTCCGGTCATCAGGCCATGATCGACGAGTGGAGGCATGACCAGGCTCTTGAGCGGACCAGGCTGCGAAGGCCTGACCTTTTGGAATAATGGCTGGAGGCCCTTGCAAAGGGCCTCCAGCCCCTGCCACGGGCCGCAGGCAAATGACGTATCCCCCTATACCACTGTTTCTTATATTATATATTTATATGTAGATTAATATGGGTATATAACTTCACAATAAGTAAAAACGCTAAAACATTTTTCATCCTCTCCCTATGATTATCTTCCAGAATAATCTATTGAGCCATATCATTAGTGGGCAATAAAAATTAATAATCGTTCTTTGAAATCCTTTGTTTATTGTATTTGTAGAGCGTTTTTATAGCGTGACGATTTGAATTGAAATTTGGATTTTTGCTCTTTAACAAGCATCAATCCATGAATCAAGGC